>JAZRMQ010000059.1:0-41014 GCA_045647745.1 Bacteroidaceae bacterium
AGCAAGAACTGAAGAAGTATATCCACTACTACAACAATGATAGAATCAAACTGAGACTAAAAGGAAAGAGTCCGGTGCAATACCGAACTCTTTACCAATAAACTTTTTTATTAATCCGTCCAACTTTTTGGGGTCAGATCACTTGGGCAATCCTCTTTGATTTTTTAATCGCTGTAATAAACTCTTTTTATTCTCTCCGATACAGACGTCAGCACCTCATACGGGATAGTTTCAAGCCACTCTGCAATGGTGGTAACGGGGAGATTAGGACCAAAAATCTCAACGGTATCACCCTCTTTGCAATCAATGCTTGTGACGTCAATCATACAAACGTCCATACAGATGTTTCCGATGTAGGGCGCTCTCTTTCCGTTGACAATACAATATCCTTTGCCGTTTCCCAGCTTGCGGTTGAGTCCGTCGGCATATCCTATTGGCAGTGCTGCAATGCGCGAGTCGCGCTCGAGCGTTCCCTTGCGGCTGTATCCCACAGTCTCATCGGCAGGAACATTGTGCATCTGCAATATTATAGTCTTTAGCGTCGATATCGGATGTAAATTCTTGTTCTCCTCAATGGGCGATATTCCGTAAAGGCCAATGCCCAAGCGCACCATATCCTCTCTGGCATCGGCAAAGCGCTCGGCTCCGGCGCTGTTGCATATATGCCTCAAAATCTTGTGTTCAAAGGCCTGTTGCAAGGTCTCTGCCGCTCTGTCGAAACGAGCCTTTTGTAATTTTGAAAAATCATCGAACAGCGGGCTGTCGCTGCCTGCAAAATGTGAGAATATAGAACGTGGGGTTAGAGCATTTTGATGCTTGAGTACATCGATAAGTGCAGGAATCTCTTCGGGGAGAAATCCTAGGCGATGCATTCCTGTGTCTACTTTAATGTGTACAGGGTAGTCGGTTATACCTTCACGACGTGCAGCCTCAATAAGCGCTCCCAGCATACCGAACCCATAAACCTCGGGCTCCAGTTTGTTGTCGAACAGCGTGCCAAAAGAGCTTGGCTCGGGGTTCATAACAATTATTCCGGTTGTTATACCTTCCTTGCGCAGCTCAGCTCCCTCGTCGGCTACAGCCACAGCAAGATAATCCACATTGCACTCCTGCAACGTGCGGCCAACCTCTAACGCTCCGGCGCCATATGCCCCGGCCTTCACCATACAAACGGTTTTTGTGTCAGAGTCAAAGTTGTTGCGGTAGTAGTTCAAATTATCGCGTAGAGCATTAAGATTTACCTCCAGAATTGTCTGGTGCACCTTCTTCTCCAGCGCCTCGGTTACATCCTCAAAGTGAAACGAACGTGAACCTTTTATGAGTATGCACTCATTTTGCAGTCTCTTTATCAATGGCGATGCAAGCAGTTTTTCAGTGTCGTCAAAAAAGTGACACTCCATCCCTGTGTCGCAAAAATGCTTGGCTTGCGATAAAATATCGTTGCCAATGCCTATAAATTTTTCAATATTATGCTCTTTTAAACACTCGATGACTTTGCGGTAGAGTGATGAGGCTTTTTCACCTGTTTGCTTTATATCGGCAAGTATAATAGTGCGTTTCAGTCCGGGAGTTGTTTTACAACGACGCTCCATAAAGTCGAGTGCAATATCAAGCGAAGCTGTGTCCGAGTTGTAGCTGTCATTGATAATCATACAACCACGCTTGCCCTCTTTTACCTCAAGACGCATTGCTATCGGTTCAAGCTGCGCCATTCGCTCGGCAATTGTCTCGGGTGAAATCATAAGATAAAGGGCTGCCGCAAGGCAGTTGATAGAGTCCTCAACAGATGCATTGTCGACAAAAGGTATACGGTAGCTGCCCTCTATTGTCAAGTAACGATAGCTTATGATTGTTCCATCCTCCTCTGTTGTTATCGATTCGATATAAAGTGGTCGCTCAGGGTCAATCTTCGACCACGCAATTTCACGCGATGGCAAAGTGGAGTGTGCTATGCAATCAGAAAGAATGGGGTCGTCGGCATTGTATATGATGATTTCGCAATTTTGCAACAATAATAATTTTTCGGCACACTTTTGTTGTATAGTGCTAAAATTCTCCTGATGAGCACCGCTTATATTGGTGATAATTCCAATGGTTGGCTTAATTATCTGTTGCAACCGGCTCATCTCCTTGCATTGTGAAATTCCGGCCTCAAAGATGCCCAGTGTGCTATCCTCGTTCAGCATCCACACCGACAGAGGAACACCCACTTGTGAATTGTAACTGCGTGGTGAGCGTGTTACATTGTAGTTGCCGGCGGTGAGCTGATAGAGCCACTCCTTTACAATAGTCTTGCCGTCGCTTCCGGTTATTCCCACAACAGGAATGTTGAACAGTGAACGGTGGTGCAGAGCTACAGCCTGCAGCGCGGCAAGGCTGTCACCGGTGACAATGAAATTGGCGTTGGTTAGCTCGCCAAAAGCATCAATGCTGTTAACGACAAAATTTCTAACGCCTTTATTGTATAACCCCTTGACGTAGTTATGCCCGTCGCCGTGCTTTGTTTTTATGGCAAAGAACATTGTCTCCTCGGGGAACGTGAGTGAGCGACTGTCGGTCAACAGTCGTGTTATCTTGCTCTCGGGGTGTGTTATCTTGCCCTCGGCTTTTAGTATGTTTTTTATCTGTTCAGCAGTGTATTGCATTGTCTTTTCTCGTTTTTAAAATCGATATATGGATGCTCTTTTTCTATTATCTCGATTTTTTGCAGCAGTTGTGTGATAAACTCTCTGTATGTGTCCGACTCCGGGTCAAAAGGCCTGTGTGCCAGTCCGCGTGCAATTTCACGATTTTTTGTGTTGAGCGCTCTTGTTGCTTCACTGAAATAACATTTGTCAAAGCACTCCCAGATATATTCGATGGCCTTCGTAGATGGGTGCAACATATCATCGGCATAAAATCTGTAGTCGCGCAATTCGTCCATCATAATCTCATACGAAGGAAAATATGTGACGTTGTCCGGGAAGGCTTGCGTTATTCTGTCAATGGCGAGCAATAGCGTGGCTTTGCTTTTTTGATTGTCGTGTGCTCCGTCGCGCAAATGACGTATCGGGCTCACGGTGAATATGAATTTTGCCTTAGAATTCATAGCGATAATACGCTGCATAATATGTGAAAAGCTAGAGACAATTTCTTCAATTTCCAGCAAAGAACGTGTAAAATAACACCCCGGCAGCTTGTGGCAATTACCCACTACTGCATTGTCGCTGTTGCGTGTATATGCGTAGGCGGTGCCCAATGTGATGATAATCGTGTCGCACCCCTTTATTGTGTTGTGAGCATCTGACAGTCTCTCGTTAATGCTCTCTATCAGAACCTCTTTGCTGTTGCGCGAAAAGTCGCTATGGTGCAGTATGCTATGCCACTTGCCGTTATGCTCAAATAGCTCGGGTGAGTTATTATCGAAGAGCGCATTGTCGACAATTCTTGAAAGAACAGTAGTGATTGACAGTGGGTTATATTGCACGCCAAAAGGGTTTACATCGACGTTGAATTTTCTGTCGAGTAAAGCGGTGCCAATATTGTTGGCAAAGCAAGAGCCAATAAGCATCAGCTTGCTTTTATGCGATATTTCCAACGTGCCACAAGGCAATTCTACGGGGGTGGTGAAAAACATCATTCGAGTAATTTGTATGCAAAAATAATCAACTTCATTAAGATTTATAGTATCTTTGCAACAAATTTGTTTTTTATATCATATTTGCATCCGGAATGTGAATATACTTTGTATATTTGCAATAAATCATTCCAATGATGATTGTGTACTTGGTACAATTGTAACTTTAACAGCTCTGCTGTTATGGTAGAATTTTAAAAAATAAATGGAAAAAGAGATAAAATATCCACTGCTTGAGACAATTAACACTCCTGCCGACTTGCGTAAACTGCCCGAAAACAAATTGGAGCAGGTTTGCAAAGAACTCCGAGGGTTTATCATTGATTCACTCGCTAACAACCCCGGGCACTTTGCTTCGAGCCTTGGTTCGGTGGAACTTACAGTGGCTTTACACTATGTATTCTCAACCCCCGATGATAAACTTGTTTGGGATGTAGGTCATCAGGCATACGGTCATAAGATACTGACAGGCCGTCGCGACCGTTTTCACACTAATCGCAAACTTAATGGTATCAAGCCCTTCCCCTCGCCCGATGAGAGTGAGTATGATGCTTTTGTTGCCGGCCACGCGTCGAACTCAATTTCGGCAGCGCTGGGCCTTGCAGTGTCGGCAACAATGAAGGGTAGCAACGAGCACGTTGTGGCAATCATCGGCGATGGCTCAATGAGTGGTGGCTTGGCCTACGAGGGACTTAACAACCTTGCCAGCACACATAGCAATCTGTTGATAATACTCAACGATAACAATATGTCTATCGACAAGAGTGTGGGCGGAATGAGTCAGGTGTTAATCTCTATGCACTCGTCAAAGGCCTATAACAAGATACGCTACTTTATAGCCAAGGTTCTTAAAAAGGTTGGAATTCTCAACGAGCAACGCGCCAATGCACTAATACGTTTCAATAATGGTCTAAAGGCGATGCTCTTTAAGCAAAATAACTTCTTCGAAGGTATGAGTGCCCGCTATTTTGGCCCGATAAATGGACACAATGTCCTAGAACTTGTGCGTATGCTCAAGAGCATAAAGGATATGAAGGGCCCGCGTATGCTTCACATTCACACCATCAAGGGTAAAGGTTGGGAGCCGGCCGAGAAAAATGCGACCGTATGGCATCAGCCCGGAATTTTTGATATAGAGACTGGTGAGCGTATTGTTTCCGATGGTGGTTCGCCTCGCTTTCAGGATGTTTTTGGCGAAACATTAGTGGAACTTGCAAAGGAAAACGAGAAGATTGTGGGAATAACCCCCGCAATGCCCACCGGTTGCTCAATGAACAAGCTTATGCAGGAATTTCCGGCTCGTTTCTTCGACGTGGGAATTGCCGAGGGACACGCAGTGACCTTCTCGGCAGGTCTTGCCAAGGGTGGATTGCTACCGTTCTGTAATATCTATTCTTCGTTTATGCAACGCGGTTATGATAATCTCATTCACGATGCGGCGTTGCAGCGCCTGAATTTGGTATTCTGCTTGGATAGAGCCGGCATTGTGGGCGAAGATGGCCCCACACATCACGGAGCATTTGACCTTGCCTATTTGCGCCCTGTCCCCAATATAACAATCTCCTCGCCTTATGACGAGTGCGAGTTGCGTCGTCTTATGTACACCGCCGTGCAGCCCGGTAAAGGAACCTTTGTCATACGCTATCCGCGTGGAAAGGGCAGCTTGGTCGATTGGCGTTGTCCGTTGGAGCCAGTCCCTGTCGGCACAGGCCGCAAGCTTGTGTCGGGTAGTGATGTGGCCTTTTTGACAATTGGCCCAATAGGAAAGCAGGTGCAACAGGTGGTTCGCGCTGCTGCCGAGAAAGGTGTAAGCGTTGCTCACTATGATATGCGTTTTTTGAAGCCTATCGACAAGGATATTCTGCGCGAGGTCGGCGAGAACTTTAAATATATTGTAACGCTCGAGGATGGAACAATCAAGGGCGGCCTTGGAAGTGCTGTAACCGAGTTTATGGCACAGAACGGCTATACTCCACGAATAAAAGTCTTGGGAATTCCCGACTCCTTCATTGAACACGGAACCCCCGAGCAGTTGTATAAAATTTGCGGTATGGATGCAGACAGTGTCTTGAATGCTATTATGGAATTCAAAGAGCTGTAAAAAATTCTGTCGCTTGTTTACTTATAAAGTTTGATTTTATGAGAATTGTCATTGCCGGTGCCGGTGCTGTTGGTACGCACCTTGCCAAAATGCTTTCAGCCGAGAATGAAAATGTTGTTCTGCTTGATGAAAGCGAGGAGCGGTTGAGTAAGATGGAGGCCTCGTTCGACCTTCAGACAATTGTCGGCGACCCAACAAAAATATCCTCTCTCGTTGATTCGGGTGTGAGTGGCGCAGAACTTTTTGTCGCTGTTACTCCGGATGAGAGCCGTAATATCACTTCTTGTATTCTGGCGCACTATCTTGGTGCAGCAAAAACCATTGCGCGAATAGATAATTACGAGTATCTGCTTCCCAAGCACAAGGAATATTTTACCTCCTTGGGCGTAGATTCGCTTATCTACCCCGAACAGCTTGCAGCTGAGGAGATTGCCACCAGTATAAAGTATAGCTGGATGCGCCAGCTTCTGGAATTTGGCAATGGTGCCCTTGTTATGGTAGGCGTTAAGGTGAGAGAAAATGCCTCTATAATAAACACTCCATTCAAGGAGTTATCCCACGATATTCCCTATCACATTGTGGCAATACAACGCGGTGACGAGACAATCATTCCACGTGGTAACGATTGCATCGTTCCAAATGATATTGTCTGCTTTATGACCACCCACGAGAATATTCCTTATATCCGCCAAATATGCGGTAAGGAGCAATACTCTGAGGTGAAAAGCATTATCATAATGGGTGGCAGTCGCATTGCTGTGCGCACAACCAAGCTGATAGCTGGGGATATTGATATAAAGATAATTGAGAGCGATATAAACCGTTGCCACAGGCTTTTGGAACTTGTCGATGATGAGGTGATGGTTATAAATGGTGATGCTCGCGACCCGGAGCTCCTGCGTAGTGAAGGCATTGCAAATACCGACGTGTTTATTGCTCTTAGCGATAACTCCGAGACAAATATTCTTGCTTGTCTTGCCGCAAAGCGTGCCGGAGTTTGCCGTGCAGTATCCGAAATAGAGAATATCGATTATATCTCTATGGCCGAGAAAATGGATATTGGCTCAGTTATCAACAAAAAGAAATTGGCAGCGAGTACAATCTTCCAGATGATGCTCAAAACAGATGTTTCGAGTGTCAAGTGCCTTACCTTTATTCAAGCTGTGGTAGCAGAGTTTCCCGTACACGAGAATAGCTTGATAACACGCAAGTCCGTGAAAAATCTTGGATTGCCCGATGGTGCTAATATCGGAGGTCTCATACGCAACGGCGTTGGTATGCACGTTACCGGTAACACTATGATAGAGCCGGGCGACCACGTTATTGTCTTTTGTTTGGAGCGTGTGCTCAAAAAGTTGGAAAAATATTTTAAGTAGAATATGTTTCACCCTAAAGTAATATTCCGCATTATCGGAATTCTGCTTTTTATTGAGGCGGCATTCCTTTTGGGGAGCATCGGCGTTTCTTTGTTTTATGGCGAGGACACCGTTAAACCGTTGCTATATTCATTCGGTATCATTGCGCTCACAGCAACTATTCTTGTTACTTTCTGCAAAGGTGGCGAAAGGAGTATCTCGCGCAAGGATGGTTACGTGGTGGTGACAATGTGTTGGGTGGTTTTTTCTCTCTTCGGTACGCTGCCTTATATACTCACCGATAGTATTCCAAGCTTTACCGATGCCTTTTTTGAAACAATGTCGGGCTTTACCACCACGGGCGCAACAATCCTGCAAGATATTGAATCGCTGCCAAAATCAATTCTCTTTTGGCGTATGATGACACATTGGGTTGGCGGCTTGGGTATTGTGTTCTTCACAGTGGCAGTGTTTCCAATGTTTGGACTGAATGATATAAATCTTTTCTCGGCCGAGTCTGTTGGCCCGATACGCTCAAAGCTTCACCCCCGAATCTCGGTGACAGCGCGTTGGATTCTTACCATATATATTGCTCTAACCATCGCTTGTACCCTCTCGCTTCATTTTGCTGGAATGGGGTGGTTCGATGCTGTTTGCCACTCAATGTCGACAATCGCCACCGGAGGTTTTTCTACCAAACAGGCAAGCATTGCAGCGTTTAACTCACCGGCAATAGAGTATGTGCTCACATTCTTTATGTTTGTCTCGGGTGTAAATCTTTCGTTGCTTTATTTGGCAATTTTCAAGGTTCGTCCAAAGGTTTTGTTGCGCGATACAGAGTTCAGAACTTATATTTTTGTTGTTGCAATTTTCTCTTTGGTGATTGGTGTAGGTCTTTTCTTTACCTCGGAGTTAGCGGCAGCCGATGCTTTTCGCGCCTCTCTCTTTCAGGTTGTGTCGTTGCAGACAACAACCGGCTTTGCAACGGTGAATTATGCAGTGTGGAAGCCACTCTTGTGGCTGCTCTTGTGTGCATTGATGTTTATCGGCGCTTGCTCCGGTTCAACCTCGGGCGCGATGAAATGTGCCCGTATATCAATTCTTTTCAAGGTGATGTGGAACGAATTTAAGCGCATTGTTCACCCCAACGCAGTTATTCCTGTGCGTATGACGGGTAGAATAATCCCCTCGGCTGTTCAGTCGGCAATACTTGCCTACACGGTGATATACATCTTTATGCTTGTGGCCGGATTATTTGTGAATATGGCTTTTGGAGTGGATTTTCTCGATGCCTTCAGCCTCTCGGTTGCATCGGTTGGTAATGTCGGTCCGGCTTTGGGAAATTATGGCCCGATGGACTCTTTTGCTTTGCTGCCTCCGCTTGTTAAGTGGTTCTGCGCATTCCAGATGCTTGTTGGCCGTCTTGAATTCTTTGCTGTGCTGTTGCTGCTGACACCTGTTTTTTGGAGAAGAAGATAAGTTCTAATATTTATTCTAATTGAAATAATCCGGCACGCGCAACGCGCGTGCCGGATGCATTATCCTTGCTTTATTGTAGCCAGTAGCTTTTCAATATCTGCTTTTAGCCGCTTGTAGGGTGGCGCGTTTTTGTAGTCGGTGTTTTTGCTCAACATTGTTGCAACGTCGCATTGGCTGTGGCGGTACGATGCTAGTTCGTTGTTATACTGCTGCCGGTGATAGGCGTATCGTTGTATCTCCTCTTCGCGTTTGCAGCGTAAATGACGGCATACGGGTTGCAGAATACGCATTGTCACGCCATTCATAATGTGATGCCCTTGAATATAAAAATAGGTGTCATCGGGGCTTATCCCTAGCCTTGCAAACTCTTCGTATAAATTCTTATACTCGTCGGCAAGTTCGGGGAACTGCTTTTCGAGCAACATTATGTTGTGCTTTACGCGATTGCTGAGCTGTTGCAGCGAATGTGCTGGGTTGCCGACTGTGAATGATGATAAACGTACAATCTCGCAAAAATGCAGCATACTCATTGTTTTTGTATCGTGTCGGCGATAGAGTAGTATGTTCCAAATAAATAAGGGGTAGCATATTTGCGAGTAGAGCTTGTAGAACTCTTTGAAATCAATGACATTGCTGTCGTTCTGAGTGCACAGCACACACACTTGCTTCAGGCTGTCGGCGTAGCATCTATAGTTCTCTATTGAGTAGGCGTATGTGTGCAGGATATATTTATTATTCAGCATCTGCTGCGATGTGGAGGTCGCGCCCTGCAAAAGGTAGTCGTAGTCACTGTCTACACAAGCAATCATATTGCGCCCATAGGCTTTGCCAAGCATATTCATCATTGCCTGTTTTTTGCCCTTTGTCAGCTTTGTGCGTGCGGGCAACATTATCTCAAAATGTACGCTCTCGCTCTCGTATTCATTAAAGACAGAGCGCCAGAATGATATATCATCATAGCTCTCCACGTATGCTATGATGCGTTGTGCAGCTCTCTTGGGGCGCAACGAATTGGCTGCCTCTATGAAGTTTGAATTGAGATATTCGGTAAGCCTTTTCATATCTCATCAGTTTTTGTTGTCTCTTTTAAGAATCTTCGCGAAGCCACACGGCGCGCAAAGAGTTTGCCTTATTTTGTTATATCCTCTATCTCAGTGACAGAGTCCATCCAGCCATCCATTATTATTGCCGGAGAGTGTGTGCAGAGTATAATCTGCGTGTTGGGGTTCAATGTGCGCACAAGGCTGATGAGGCGCTGTTGCCACTCAATGTGCAAGGATATTTCCGGTTCGTCCATCAACATTACTCCGGGGCGATTCTCCTGCACGAGGGCAGTGAGCAGTATAACAAGAATCTGCTTCTCGCCCGACGATAGCATATAGGGTGATATTGTTTCGCCATATTGGTTGAAGTATATCTCGTTGCTGTCGCGCGCAATGGTTTTTGCTGTGGGGGCAAAAAGCTCGTCGATAAGGTCTTGGAAAAGTTTTTTTGGCTTTGTCAGTTCTGTGGCAAGGCGCTGGTCGTCGGGGTTGCCCGTGGTGAGCAGTGCAATAATTCGATTGCCAACGTTGACTTGATAATTCAGATAGCGGCGTTGCAGATTGTAAAGTTGCCAGTCAAGTTCGGTGCGAATATCGGCCCCCGGGATTTTATCAAGCATCTCGCTGCTCAAAATTGGGCGGTCGATGCTGCTGATAATATCAAAATGAATACTTGTGGCATCTTCGGGAAAGAATGTGACCTTTACACCGTCCTCGGGAGTGCTGGTGAGGCGCCCATCGCGCATAATCTTCAAATGACGTGCCGAGCGGTTGATGATGGTGCTTTTTCCCACACCGTTGCTTCCGCTAAGGATGTTTACGTCGGGACGCAACTCCCAGAGAATGTGCTTGCGGTTGCTCCACAATGAGTCAATCTCTATGCTCTTAATGTATTGTGCCATCTTCTCCATAGGAACTTTTTTATCTGCTGTGCAAGCAAATTTATACAATGTTTGTGTAAAAACAAATAACCAAAAGTAAATAATGTTTAATTTTATAAAAATAGTTGCTTTAAATGTTCTTTTGGAACTATTTGTTAGTATCTTTGAGCTAGTGTTCGAAGATGTTCTGCACTCGCTTTGAAAAATATTGAAGCAAGCTTGATATTTCTCGCTCGTTTGTGTATATCTTTGAGGTACAGATAAAACTTATGGCTATGATACGTATTTTTTGCAAAAACAATGGCGTGACAAAAGAATTTCCCGGCGGAGTGTCGTTGCGCGAAGTGTACGATGCTTTTGAACTGAATATGCCCTATGGCGTAATTGCCGCCCGTGTGAATAACGTGACAAGGGGGTTAGCCTTGAAACTTTTTCGTCATAAGGATGTCGAATTTATCGACGTAAGAACCGATGATGGTATGCGTATGTATGTTCGTTCGCTTACATTCATCTTTATGAAGGCAATGAACGAACTTTTTCCGGCAGCCACCGTTCGCTTCGAGAATGCTATTTCAAAAGGTTACTATTGCCGAATGGATACTCCGGTGAGCGATGAGCAGGTGGATATTGTGCGCGATAAAATGCGTAGCATAGTAAGCAGTGATATACCTTTCAAAAGGGTAGAGTGCCACACCGACGAGGCTATTGAAATTTTTCAACGCATAGGCCGCGTCGACAAGGTGCGTCTGCTGGAGACCTACAACCGTCTGTATACAAGCTACTACGAGCTCGATGGTTACGTCGATAGCTACTACAATGGCTTGGTGCCAAGCACCGGATATATTACACTTTTTGAGATAGAAAAGTATGACGATGGTATCTTGCTTCGTGTTCCAAACAAGGAGCGCCCGACAGAGCTCGAGGATAAAGTCCCTCAAGAGAAACTGCACGAACTTTTTGAGGAGCGTTTACAGTGGCATCAAAAGATGGGCGTGGAGACGATAGGTGATTTTAATAAGGCTGTAAGCGCAGGCTTCGGCATCGACCTTGTCAATGTGTCCGAGGTGTTGCAGGAGCGTCGTCTCTCAAAGATTGCCGATGAGATTTTGCAACGCAACGCAAAGGTTGTGCTCATTGCCGGCCCTTCGTCGTCGGGCAAGACAACCTTCAGCAAGCGATTGAGCATACAGCTGTTAGCTTGTGGCCTAAAGCCCTATGCAATATCTCTTGACGACTATTTTGTGAACCGCACCCTGACACCGCGTAAGCCCGATGGGGATTATGATTTTGAGTCCATTCACTCTATCGACCTTCCCTATTTCAACGAATCGTTGAGTCGCATCCTGCAGGGCGAAGAGGTTGATGTTCCCACCTATAACTTTAAAACCGGCGAGCGTGAATTTAACGGCAAAAAATTAAGACTCACCCCGCAGATGGTGCTTGTGATAGAGGGAACACACGCGTTGAACCCAATGCTTACCTCGCAGATTGCCGATAGCGATAAATTTCGCATCTACGTCTCGGCGCTTACATCAATAAAGCTCGATTATCACAACTATATCTCAACCTCGGACAATCGTCTGTTGCGCCGCCTCATACGCGATGCAAAGTACCGTGGTTATCCTGCGCAGGAGACAATAATGCGTTGGCCCGATGTGCGTCGTGGCGAGGAAAAGTGGATATTCCCCTATCAGGAGAATGCCGATGTTATGTTTAACTCGTCGCTCTTCTATGAGCTGGCAGTGTTTAAATCACAAGCAGAGCCAATGCTTCGTGCTGTGCCTGAAAATTGCTCCGAATATTCCGAGGCGCAAAGGCTTTTGAGATTTTTGGATTATATTGTACCTTTGCAAGATAAAGAACTGCCACCTACGTCGTTGGCGCGTGAATTTTTGGGTGGCAGCAGTTTTAAATATTGATAATCAAATTGTTATATGTCCAACAACTCCTTTGCGCAGATACAACAGCAGCAACAGACTCTCACCCAGTCCTTGTCGCCACAGCAACTGCTGGCAGTGCAACTGCTTGAGCTGACGACGGTAGGGATTGAGGAACGTGTGCGTGGCGAGGTGATGGATAATCCCGCCTTGGAGGCTGTTGAGCCCGATGAGGTGCCGGCTGTTGGGGGTGATGATGTTGCAGAGGCTTACTCGGCCGATGCTGATGAAGATTATAGTGGCAACGATGATATACCTGTTGCTTCGGCCGGCTTTGCCCCCTCGATGGAGGCTTTATACGGCGATGTAGTCTCTTTTGGCGATACATTGATGGAGCAGCTTGGAGCGCTTTCACTCTCCCACGATGAGATGGCTATTGGCGAGTATCTTATTGGTACCCTCGACGAGGATGGCCTATTGCGTAAACCTTTGTCTGAGATTGAGGACGAACTATTGATATACAATAATATCTCAACAACCGAGGAACAGCTGCTGTCCGTGCTCAGGGCTATTCAAACATTTGAGCCGGCGGGGATTGCAGCTCGCGACCTTCAAGAGTGTCTGCTACTGCAATTGGAACGTAATTTTGCCGGCAGGGATTTTACCATTCACAAAAGAATATTGCTCGATTGTTACGATGATTTTGCCGGCAAAAGATGGGGCGTAATCCCCGAGAAATTAGACATTCCTGCCGATGCTTGCCGTGAGGCTATTGCCGATATTGTACGATTGAATCCACGTCCCGGAGCTTCGCTTACCGAAGGGTTGGGTTTTAGCCGTCAGCAGGTGATGCCCGATTTTCTACTCGATATAACCGACGAAAAAGTCTTTGTGTCACTCAACAATGCGCACATTCCCTCGCTGCGTGTGAATAACGATTTTATGCATCTGCTCGATGAACAGACTGTGGGTGGCAGTGCCGAACAACGGGCTGCGGCTCTTTTCTTAAAACAGAAAATAGAGTCGGCGAAAGGTTTTATAAGCGCTGTGCAGCAGCGTGAGATGACAATGCTTGCCACAATGAGAGCTATTGCTTCATTGCAAAAGGATTACTTTTTGAGCGGGGGCGATGAGGCTCTGCTCAAGCCAATGATATTGGAAGATGTTTCAAAGATAACAGGATACGATATCTCCACAACGTCGCGTGTCTGCAACAGTAAATATGTTCAGACTCCGTGGAGTGTGACACCGCTAAAATACTATTTCAGCGATGGAGTGACAATGCTTGATGGTACCACACAGTCGGTCTATGAACTCTATCGTGTGATACAGGAATTGATTGACAACGAAGATAAAAGTAACCCGCTTACCGATCAGTTGCTTCAGGAGGCTCTTGTTGAGCAGGGGTATAATATTGCCCGTCGCACTGTGGCCAAATACCGCGAACAGTTGCAAATACCGGTGGCAAGGCTGCGCAAAGAGTAAATGAAGATATTTTTTGAAAGAATTTTAAGCAGTTTATAAAAATAGATGTAAATTTGCAGTAACACGTGCTGTTGGGGCGCACAAACGTCTCTTGCACGTTATAAATCAAAGATATATTATGGCAAAACAGCAAATAACAATAGACGAGGTCAAGGAAGACCTGCGCTATCTGCGTTTGTTGGCGCGTGACTTCCCGACGGTGTCAAGCGTAACAACCGAAATAATCAATCTTGAGGCGATATTGCATTTGCCCAAGCCGACAGAGCATTTTCTTGCCGACGTGCACGGCGAGCACGAGGCTTTTCAGCACATCTTGCGCAACGCCTCGGGTAATATCAAGCGAAAGGTTAATGAACTTTTTGGCAACACAATCTCCTCCGAGGAGAAGAAGGACCTCTGCACCCTAATCTATTACCCCGAGGAGAAACTTAAATTGGTGCAACAATCCGATGCTAATCTCGAGGAGTATTATGAGCGTTCACTCAATCATCTGATAGTTGTCTGTCGTAATGTATCGTCGAAATACACCCGTTCCAAGGTGCGCAAGAGCCTCCCCGAGGAGTATGCCTACATCATCGAGGAGTTGATGCACGAGAGCAACGACTATCAAAACAAACAGGCCTATCTGAAAGTTATTGTCGATACGATAATAGGTACAGGGCGTGCCGGGCACTTTATAACAGCTCTTTGCTACCTCATTCAAAGACTCATCATTGACCGTCTGCACATTTTGGGCGATATTTTCGACCGAGGACCCGGTGCACACCACATTATGGACGCCTTGTGCGAGTATCACCATCTGGATATTACTTGGGGTAACCACGATGTGCTGTGGATGGGTGCTGCAGCCGGCAACACTTGCTGTATTGCCAGCGTGTTGCGCCTCTCTTTGCGCGATGCCAATACAACAACCCTTGAGGATGGCTACGCAATAAATATGGTTCCTCTTGCTACATTTGCAATGGAGCAGTATGCCGATGACCCTTGTGAAATTTATCAGCCACGCGTAGATGAAGAGCGTACCAATTTCAACGAAAAAGATGTTCGCTTGATTGCTCAGATGCACAAGGCAATCTCTGTGATTGAGTTCAAACTATCGGGGCAGATAGCAATGAAACACCCCGAGTGGAAAATGATGGACCGTTGCCTGATGGAGTTTATCGACAAGGAACGAGGCGTTATAACCATCGACGGCAAGGAGTATGAACTTGGTGATAAGCTGTGGCCTACTCTTGACCCGGCGAACCCTTATGCCCTCACACCCGAGGAGCAAGATGTTGTCGAGCGTCTGCGCTATTCGTTTATGCGCAGCGAGCGTCTGCAAAGCCACGTCAACTGCTTGCTTATGCGCGGTGGAATGTTTATGATATATAACTCGAACCTGATGTTCCACGCAGCGGTGCCCATTAACGAAGATGGCACAATGCGTGAGGTGGTTTTTGACGGAGTGCCGGTAAAGGGCAAGGAATTGATGAAAAAAGTTGAGCGTATGGCACGTACCGCATTCGACAATGATGTTGATGAGGCTACACGTGAAAAGTATGCCGATTTCTTCTGGTATTTGTGGTGCGGCCCCGAATCTCCTCTTTTTGGCAAGGCAAAGATGGCTACATTTGAGCGCTATCTGCTCAGTGATAAAGAGGTGCAAAAAGAACCTAAAGGGTGGTACTATATTCTGCGCGACAACGCCGACGTCTGCGACTATATCCTTGATGAATTTGGTGTAAAGGGCAGTCATCGTCACATTATCAATGGTCACGTTCCGGTGCGTGTGTTTAAGGGTGAGACTCCTATAAAAGCCGATGGCCGCCTAATGGTCATTGATGGTGGCTTCTCAAAAATATATCACAACCGCACGGGTATTGCCGGCTACACACTAGTATACCACAGCCGTGGCTTTGAGCTTGTGCAGCACACTCCGTTTACCTCTACCGAGGAGGCAATCCTTAACGGAACAGATATTTACAGCACCACAAAAATCGTGGAGGTGGTGGGTGAGCGCGAGAAGGTGCGCGATACCGATATTGGTCGTGGTATTATGGTTAAGATTGCCGATCTTGAGCGTTTGCTTTATGCTTATCGCAAGGGTATAATAAAAGAGAGACCACAATAATTGTAACAAATTAAAAACATAATATAATGAAAGCAATAGTAAGTGTGATAATGGGTAGTACATCCGACCTGCCCGTGATGAAAAAGGCAACCGATTTTCTCAATGAGATGAAAGTGCCTTTCGAGGTAAATGCTCTTTCGGCTCACCGCACCCCCGAGGCTGTTGAGGCCTTTTCAAAAGGTGCAAAGGAGCGTGGCGTGAAAATAATTATTGCCGCTGCGGGAATGGCAGCCCATTTGCCCGGTGTTATTGCAGCAAGCACCACATTGCCTGTTATTGGTGTGCCCATCAACAGCACATTAGATGGCATTGATGCACTGCTTGCTATTGTGCAGATGCCTCCCGGAATTCCCGTTGCAACCGTTGGCGTGAACGCATCGCTCAACGCAGCAATTTTGGCTGTTGAGATGCTTGCACTTGCCGATACAGAGCTTGCCGAGCGCCTTGCCGACTACAAGAAAAATCTCTGCAAAAAGATTGAGAAAGCAAACGAAGAGCTCAAGGAACTCAAATATGAATACAAAACAAACTAATATAGACCTGTTCAACTACAAACGTCGCGCAACCGTAGAGGTTGCTGTGGGCGGTGTTGTTATTGGTGGCAATAATCCGGTGCGCGTGCAGTCAATGACCAACACAAGCACTATGGACACAGAGGGCAGTGTGGAGCAAACACTGCGCATTGTTGAGCGCGGTGGAGAGCTTGTGCGCCTGACAACGCAAGGTAACCGCGAAGCGGTGAACCTTGGCAATATCAAGGAGCAGTTGCTTGCTCGTGGCTGTAATGTACCGCTCGTGGCCGACGTGCATTTTAATGCCGCTGTAGCCGACACAGCGGCGCGTTACGCCGATAAAGTACGTGTCAACCCCGGCAACTATGTCGACACGGCGCGCACTTTCAAGCACATTGATTACACCGATGCTGAATATGCCGATGAGCTCAAACGTCTGCGTGAACGCTTTGTGGCCTTCTTGAATATTTGCAAGGCCGAGGGAAAAGCGGTGCGCGTTGGAGTAAATCACGGCTCTCTCAGCGACCGCATAATGAGCCGTTACGGCGATACTCCGTCGGGGGTAGTTGAGTCCTGTATGGAGTTTTTGCGCATTTGTCGCGACGAGAACTTTAACAACGTCGTTGTTTCAATAAAGACCAGCAACACAGCGATGATGGTGACAACCGTGCGTCGCCTTGTTAGGGTGATGGCCGAGGAGGGAATATCCTATCCTTTACATCTTGGTGTTACCGAGGCCGGTGACGCCGAGGATGGTCGCATAAAGAGTGCTGTGGGTATTGGTGCTTTGTTGGCCGATGGAATAGGCGATACTCTGCGCGTGTCACTTGCCGAGGCTCCCGAAAATGAAATTCCGGTGGCTAAGCAGCTTGTCGATTATGTTACACACCGCTCGGGACACGCTGTCGTAGAGGCTGTTGTTGCACCATCATTTAACTACGAGGAGCCACAACGTCGCCCGACTGATGCTGTTGGCAAGGTTGGTGGCAGCAATGTTCCGGTCGTTGTCGGCTGCAACGTTGCTGTTGGTGAGCTTGCCCCCGATTTTGTGGCGTCCGATATTGTGCTTGCTTCGCCCGTTGATGCTGCCGAAGGTTCTTTTGTGGCTGTTGAATACAAAGACCTCACAGCCGAAAATATTGCAAAACTAAAGTCGGTTAAAGATTTTGTTCTGGTTGCTTCGTCGGCTCACTCTAATCCTGTGGGTGAGTTGCGCGCCTTGGTGCATAAGCTCGCAGCAGAGGGTGTTTCGGCGCCGGTAATTATACGCCGAAAATATGAAGAGAGTGCCATAGAGTCGCTTCGTATAAAGGCTTCGGCCGATCTTGGTGTTCTTCTTATCGACGGCCTTGTCGATGGCTTGTGGATAGAGAACGATGGCATTGATTGTGCTGATATTGTGGCTGTGGCCTTTGGAATATTGCAAGCGACACGTGCCCGCATTAGCAAGACCGAATATATTGCTTGTCCCGGTTGTGGTCGCACAATGTATGACCTGCAAGGAACTTTGGCAAGAATAAAAGCTGCAACCGCTCATTTGAAAGGTCTAAAAATTGGAGTGATGGGCTGTATAGTGAATGGCCCCGGAGAGATGGCCGATGCCGATTATGGTTACGTTGGCGCAGCTCGTGGCAAAGTCTCACTTTATCGTCGCAAGGAGTGCGTAGAGAAGAATATCCCCGAAGATGAAGCCATTGAACGACTGCTGCAACTGATTGATAGCGACAAGAATAGATAATTTAAATGGGCTGCATTTATCTAATATTAACTATGAACCTAAGAGCTTGAAAAGGTTTATAATGTGTTGTCATTTCAAATACAATCCCTACCACAAATTGTGATAGGGATTGTATTTGCTATATACTCTCGTGATTTTCGAATAATAAATGTATATTTCGTTCCAAAATTCTAAAACCACTTCCGTGGTCATGGGCCTTGCCATAATTACGCCCAGAACTATATGAACCTATGCGAATATCATACATTATCACTCCATCATCTATCAATTTTATAAATTGTTCCAATGATGGATTAGTAAAAATTTCAGCTCTATTAAAATGAAAATATTCTTTATCCCCGATTATTGTTGTTTCTGCACTGACATAAAATAGATTACTCAACTTATTCTTCAATCTCTCCTCTAAACATTTGTAAGTATATCCAACGCGGTCATCAATTAGTTTATTGCTTACAGGGTCAAAAACTCCTATTCTAATAACGGAATTATCCCTATCGTTAATTAGCCTAAAATTATATTGCTCATAGGCCAATGTATATTTTGATGCAAACATTGACGTGTGCAATTTTTTAAGGTCGGGATTATCTGGATAGGGCTGACCATATTTGTCTTTAAGATATGTATTTGCCCGTTGAGGGAAAACGGGTGCTTTAGTAAACAATGTAACGTAAGATGTTGCCAACTCTCGATGAGATTTTATCTCAAATCCAAATAAATCAGGTTCATCAATGTTGTTCTCAACAACTCCAATGTAATCCTCAAAAGTTTTTCCAATACCGGTGTTATGGCTACGATTGCTGGGTACAAATCCCAATTTTTCAACTTCTCTAAAACGTTCAATAATAAGTTCTTTCTCAGTTTTCATATTCCACAATTTTTTCAACTAGCAATGCGGTTATATTAATATTTTCTTGTATATACAAATTATCAGGAATAAACAATTGCTCAGTTGGCATCTTGAAATACTTACAGAGTGTGTCTAACTGCTTAAGTGTATATTTTTGAGAAAAATTAGGACTTTCAATGTTGCCGATATGCCCTTTGCTTATACCTAAAATATTGGCAATATTCTTTTGTCCTAGCCCTCTCGCCTCTCGTTCTTTTTTTATCTTGAATATTATCTCAAGTTGATAATTGCTTTTCTTCATTTTTTTATATTTGAATCTGTGCAAAAGTAAAATAATCCCTAGGAAATTATTCTTGGTTTTCTTGATATTTTCACTCATTTTGAGGGTGTTTATCAGATTGATAGATGGTATTTCTATGAAAAAAAATATCTCATTTATGCTCTAAGCTATTTTTTTTATAACTTTGCACCTGAAGAATAGTTGTTATGCCATATTTTAGGGAAATAGATGATAGATGGAGTTTTAGAAAGGCGGATACCAAAGAATATACTCACGGGTATCACGTCTATCCTGCTATGATGATACCTCAAATAGCAAGGGCTTTAATAGAAGAGTATGCTCCAGAGGGTAAACTCCAAACTATACTAGACCCTTATATGGGTAGTGGTACAACATTAGTAGAGGCATCAGTTAAAGGTGTTGATTCTATTGGAACAGATCTAAATCCTCTTGCTCGAATGATGTCAAAGGTGAAAACAACACACTTTGACGAGGGACTGGTTAATGCTCAATTTGCTGAAATATTGTTTCAATTATCATTTTACGACTCAAGTAAAGTGATTAATCGTAATTTTGAAAGAATTTCTAATTATACCTATTGGTATTTAGAAGAGGTCCTATTAAAACTATCATATCTTAATCAGTTGATAGATGAATATGCTAAGGATTGTGATTTTTTTAGACTTGTTCTTGCAGAAATAGTCCGAGAAGTATCTTTTACTAGAAATGGAGAGTTCAAGAGGTTTAGAATGAGCGAAGATAAAATTGCTAACTATAACCCTAATCCATTTGAATTATTTGAGAAAAAGGTGAAACGAAATCTCGAAGGTCTATGTGCATATAACAAGATTTCTCAAAGAGCAAATGTTGCTATTTGTGATTTCAATAGTACTTATGGTATCCCTCAAGATGTTATTGCTGCTGGCTCCATTGATTTAGTTGTTACATCACCTCCGTATGGGGATAGCAGAACAACTGTTGCCTATGGGCAATTCTCTCGTTGGGCAAATGAATGGTTTGGCTTTGATAATGCCAAGAATCTTGATAATGAACTAATGGGTGGAGGAAAATGCCGAGAAGTAAAATTTAATAGTGTAGAATTAGCAGAAACCCTTTCTAAAATACGAACTCTCGATGAGAAACGCTATTGGGAGGTTATATCATTCTTAAATGATTACTATCTATCGATATTGAATGTGTCCAAAGTGGTTAGAGTGGGAGGTCGAGTGTGCTATGTTGTAGGTGATAGAAGAGTTAAAGGCATTCAAATTCCTCTTGATTATTTTACAGCAGAGATATTTGAACAATGTGGATTTCAGCATATTAATACGATCGTTAGAGAGATACCTAGCAAAAGGATGCCGTCACTAACAAGTCCAACTAATAAAACGGGCGATCACGTGCAAACAATGAGTAATGAATATATCGTGATATTAGAAAAAGTAAAATAGTGCAGTTCTGTTTTTGTCGTTACGTGATTGTGGTGTAGTTGGGAATTTTTTAGATAAAAATAAAAGACTTATATTTAAATGGGCTGCATTTTTGCAGCCCATTTAAATTATCTCATACGTGATAACCATACCCCTCGGTTCTTTGTGAGCAAATCTCCCACACAACCTCAATCGGGCTGCTCGACAAACGCAATAAGCCATTCACGGCCATCATCTTTAAATGGTGGCGTCTGCCGGCAGAAAGGGTTAGCCCCTTGTCCCACATAATGTTATCAAACACCTCCAAATAGGCATCCATCGCCTCTATGTCGCGCCGTAACTCCTCGCAGAAAGCACCAAGCGCTAATAGCTCATAATATCGCTTTACTCCATCGGCGCCGAGGATAAAATTACGGTGCCAATCAATAAATGTATCGGCATAATGCCTCTCCAATGTCAGCCGGCCGTTAGCAGAGCAACCGGCAACGCGCTCAAAAAAAGTGTAATTTGCCATAAACAAAAAGAGAAATATTTAACTTACATCTAAACTGTTGTAAATCAAATATTTCTCTTTGTCGGGATGACTGGATTCGAACCAGCGACCACACGCCCCCCAGACGCGTACTCTAACCGGGCTGAGCTACATCCCGCTCTGTTTTGCGTTGCAAAGATACGCAACTTTTGCGAATAAACAAAAATGTTACAAAATATTTTTATCTCTTTTCCCCCTTTTTCGCTCTGTACTATAGCCGTTTGATTGAATTTAATTAATATTTTGTCAAATATGTAAATATTTCTTTTGAATGGGTGCAATTATTTTGTTTCTTTGCAAATTAGAATCTTATCTCAAAGAGATAAGGCGTGCCAATTTGGGTTGGGCGCGAACTATTGTAAAGAATAACATAAAATAACCGGCTTTATGAAGAAGTTTATCCTTTCTGTCGTTTTTGTTTTTTCAGCAATTTTGGGTATTAGTGCGCAAGATTGGGCTATCACGCTATCCTCTGTCAATGGTCTGCCGGGCGTGCTAAAGGATTATGGAGATGAGGAGTACTATGAATACAAATCGCATTTGCTTACTCCGGATGCAGCAACCAGAAAGGTACGTATGACAGTGGTTGGAACAATCACCAACGAGGCTCCCAATGGGAATAATGTTGTATTCGCTCTCTCTGGGCTCAAGATTTATGACAAAAATGGTGCATCGGTGGGGTATACAGCATCTTCAAATGCCGATTACAATGAGTTATCAGGTAAGATTGATGGTGGTGGTTTGCCTGCCTTGTCCGATGACGATATAAAGAGCTATTTTCACTCGATGTGGCAGAGTTATAATGCAGTTGCCGATTATCACTATGTTGAGCTTGAACTTGAAAAATCTGTCGAAGCTTTCTATATTGAATGGACTACACGCTTGGGAATATCTAAGAATAGCCCGAAACTTGTTGGGATAACCCTCGGCACCGATTATACTCCATCGTCGGCTGGTAGCGAGTTTACTCTTGGCAGTGCTGTGACTACCGAGGCTGAGCTTGCTGCCGAAAATCAGCTTTTTGTAATGAAAAGCAACTCTGTAAAGTCTTTTACAACAAGCTCGGGAACAACTTATTCCGGTAGCGGCCCAATATATATGCAGTGTGCCGAGCAGGGTGATACAGAGCCCTCGTCGGCTCATATAATGCAGTTGATTCCGGCCGATGAAGGGCGTTATCTTATCTATTGGCCGCTTACAGCAAAATACTTGGGGAATTCAGCATCGCTGTTCAACGGTCTTAACGGCTGGCAATACAGCACCAGCGATTTTAAGTCGGCAGCCTATGTGAAGATTGCCCCAATCAACGGCGGTTACTTTGAACTGCAATACGATGGCGAAAATTCAGGTGGCAACGTCACTCTGTATGTTGGCGCAGAACTCCGTGACGGCGTCAGTTCAAAAATGAAAACTTTTGACCTTCCTCACAAACAAGCGCTCGAAAACGGCGATTACACGCAAGGTTTTGCATTGCCATCGGCATTCAACTGGTCGATATACAAAGCCAATCTCAATGAGTCGACAACCACAGGGCTGCTTGTGACCGTGCCACTGTTGGCTGAGGCATATCTCAATACAAAAATCAAAGATGCCAATGGTTGGTTGCAAACGTATGGCAACCACGATGGTTATTGCAACGGCGAGGATGAGACTCTGCTTAATACAATTTCGGCTTTGGAGCGAATTATACCATCATTGTACTACGTTGCCGATATTGCACAGTACGAGGCAAATCTCTTCTCGGCGCTTTCTAATTATATGGCTGTCGGCTTGTCAAGATACCAAGTTCAGGTTGAAGAGTTGCTTGCAAACTCCACATTCAGCGAATATCCTTACGTTGCCGGGACATACCCCGAGACCTCGCGTCAGATGCTTACAACGCTGTCGAATACAATCTCCAGCGCAAAGCAAAAGGCCGGTATTTACAGCGCCGAGCAGTATGTTGCCATCTACACACAGACTGAGCTTGAAATTGAGCAATTTTTGGAAACAAAGGTCGAGGATTCGGGCGAGTCGGGCGGCGACAATGGCGAGGTGGAGACACCCGAGGAGGAGCCGCTTGATGGCGAGATGCTTTACGTCTATCTTGCAGGCGGAGATGTTGATGCCTATCAACTCTCGGCACTCGATGGCGACTACTATACCGAAAATGGCATCGCCTATTTCTCATTGAAGATTGGCGAGACAAATTACTACACCAAAGAGGAGTATGACAGCATCTCAATGGTAGGGCCACAGTTGCCTCAAATGACCTCGTTCAAATTCAATAACAAATATAATCCCTCTTTGAATGTTGATGTTATTTGTGACAATGTGACCAATGAAATCAATCTCAGCGTCAACGCCATCGGTAAATGGCTCACCGCAAGCTTCCAGCTGAGCGATGACAGGGCTGTCGCTTATGTCGACACCGTTCTTCAGGTAAGCAAAGAGACCTGCCAGAGTTTTGCAAAGAGTGTTGCCTACAAAGTAACCTATCCGGGATACAATGTCTTCAAGAATGTCAAGATACAGGACGAAATTTGGACAACACCTACCGTAGCTGGTGAAACAACCGAGGTTCAACTGACAGCTGATATGCTCTCCACTAATAAACCATCTACAATGTCAAATGAAGGGCTTGGTAATTTGCTCGATGGTAGTTCACGCTCATATTTTCACTCAACGTGGGGAGCAGCCAATAATGCAACACTAAATGTGAATACCTATATTGATATTGCTCTGCCCGAGGCGTTGGAGAATGTTCAGCTCTATTATAAATGTCGTGAAACTATGGGCTACAATCCGCTTGTTTGGGAGATTTACGCAAGTAATGATGGTCGCAACTGGGTTCTTGTGCGCACTTTAGACTATATTATTGATAATATGCCAACAGGTGGCTATGCTCAAGAATACACCTCGCCAACCATTGAACTTGGTGGCAAATATTCATATTTGAGAATTTTGCAGACAAGGGGAGAGTATAGTAAAAACCACTTTGTGCTCTCTGAACTGCGCGTGTATAAAGTCTCTATAACAACCGTCGAGTCGGAGAAAATACAAGATGCTGTTTATGAACTGCGCCGTGTGCCTTTCGGTAATGTCTACAAAGTAAATGTTGATTGGCTTACCGATAGAATAGCAAAAGTCCCCCGAGTGGATATTGATATTGAAGGTGGAAAGACCGTTACAAGCAAAGATTACTATCTCGACGCAAATTTCCGAATAACAGGCTTTGGTATTTATGATAACTTCGAGGATTCGGTGCAGATAAAAGGTCGTGGCAACACCTCGTGGTCAAGCAGTAAAAAGCCTTATCGTCTGAAGTTTGATGAAAAAGTTAAACCTTTTGGCCTGACAAAGGGCAAAAGCTGGGTGTTGTTGGCAAATTCGCAATCCGGTTCACTTATGGCAAATGCCATTGCGATGAAAATCGGTCAGATGGCAGGTGCAAAATATACTAATCACATCATTCCGGTAGAGTTGTATATGAACGGTGTTTATTTGGGTAATTATATGTTCACCGAAAAGATTGGACTGTCAAATAATAGCGTTGATATTGACGAGGAACTTGGCTATCTTGTCGAGTTGGATACGAACAGTGACCCGGATGAACCAATATATCCATTAGGTGCCTACTATCTCCCGATAAAGATTAATGAGCCCGACCTTTCAGAGCTGGATGAAGCGACATCCAATGCTCGTTTTGAAAGAATAATGGATGATGCAAAGAAAATGCAAATTGCCGTGATGAAGAATGAAGGCTTGGAGGATGTGCTTGATATTGATGCCGCCGCACGTTTCTTCCTTGCTAATGACTTGGCGCTTAATCAAGAGATTAATCACCCCAAGAGTACATTCTATTTCAAGGATGAGAGTGCTGCCGATAGCAAGATTACTTTTGGCCCGTTGTGGGATTTTGACTGGGGATTTGGTTACGAAAGTTCAAGGTCTTATTGTGTGGATGGGGTAGAGTCGAGTGTGATAAACACCCAAATGGAGACTTATCTGTTCTGGCACGATTTGACAAGTAGAGAGATTTTTAAGAAACATTATTACAAAGTTTGGAAAGAGTTTCTTGACAGAAATTCAATTGCAGAGCTGCTGGATTATATCGACAGCTACTACAACTTTGCGCAACAATCGTTCCAAAATAATGCCAATAAGTGGTATGGCGATGGCTTCTACAAAGAGGATAGAGACCGCGCAAAGCAGTGGTTAACCTCTCGTGCAAACTATATTTATGAAAATTTGGATAACTACAACATTGATGATCTCATATACACTCTTCCGGGTGATGTTAATCTAAATAATCAGCTGACAGTGCACGATGTGGCTGTTATTATTGCCCATTTGAATGGTGAGACCTATCAGAGATTTAGCGAGGCAAAGGCCGATTTTAACACCGATGGCAATATTGACCTCGCAGATGCAGGGCTTGTAGCATCCAAGGTTATGATAGCCGAGGCACCATCGGCGATATATGCTCATAACACACCGCTTGCTGCCGGTGAGTTGTATGGTACAAATGTTGAGCTTCTTCTTGGTGAAGAGAGTATTCTGCCACTGAACCTGTTGAGCCGTAGCGGTGAGAATTATACAGCGTTGCAGTTCGATATAAAGGTGCCCGATAATATCACGGTTGATGATATTGTTGCCGGTGATGCGTTGGCATCGCATAATTTTACATACGAAATGCTTAATATGAATACCTATCGTGTCGTTGTCTACTCTAATACCAACAAAACATTTAGTGGAGACGATGATGAGATTATAAATATTAAAGCAACGTCGGAGGCTGTTATCGACGAGGCTTCTCGTGCTATTGAAATTGTCAACGCTTATGTGGTTGATGAGAATAACAACGAGTTGCATTTTGATGATGTCAAGCTTGCTTTCAGCCAAATGACGGGCCTTTCTGATATTTACGCGACCTACTCGGTGAAGGGTGGTGATTGCATCACAATCACAGCGCTCGAGGCGCAGGAGATTGCTGTGTACGGCGTTGATGGTCGTTTGGTGCACAAACAGAATGTTGCCGAAGGAACGACACACGTAACCCTTCCGGCCGGTATATACGTCGTAAATGGCGAGAAGGTGGTTGTGTATTGATGGTACATTATAATTATATAAACAATAAAGCCCTCACTGCGAGGGCTTTATTGTTTTCTGTTGAGGGCTTATAGTGCATCGACAGCGCGCGTGCGGAACGACTCCCGAGCTTTGCGAATATATAATTTTATGACGTCATTGGGCAGGCTTGATGAGCGAACAAAAGCTCTTGTCTGTTCGGGGAATTTTGCCAGCGCGGTTGCCAATAGCCACGCAACACCCATACGCACATAGTATGGTTCAGCCCCTTGCACTGTTCCTTGCTGTGCTTCTTGTGGCTTTCCCTTAATGCTTTTGTATTCAGATTTTATACCATTGAAATTAATCTTGTTCAGTTGTGCGAAAAGCTGCTCAAGCCACTCCTCATTGAGAAAATAGCTCATTGAAGCAACCACGGCAAAGCGCACCTCAAATTCTTTTTTTGAATGAAAATATCTTTGCAGGAACGTCCACAAAATCTGCTTGTCGGCGCGAACCATCCACTTTGCATTGGCACAGAAAGTGTCGCACACAGCCCAATTGTCAAGGATGGGTACATAGCACGCAAGCGCTCTTAAACGCTCGTCGAGTGAACATTTTTCAAGGTTTATCAAGAACCCCCATATAACAGTCTCTTCATAGCAAAGAGTGTCGTTGGGTGTTGTCTCAAAACAATTGATAATCTCTGAGCCTTTTGAACAGCGTTTTTGTGTCCCATCGCTCAAAGTTACTATGCAACCATCGCGGGCAATAGTTCTTGCCATCTGTTTCATCTGTGGCGAGTGAAGCCCCAACACACGCCTCTCGGGCAGTGCATTGATAACACGCAGATGCCCCTCTCTGTAACGCGCATCACTTTTAAAGCGCGCACAAACCAATGGTAGCAGCAGTTGCTCAATCATTGTGTGTTACTCTCTGTTTAAAAAACCTTGTGGGGGTAGAGCGGTAAATCATTGCACAGCTCTTGCGACACCTTTATGCAGCGCAGCGACTCGGCAAATTGTTCCGGCGTGCGTGCACCAACAAGCACCGAGGTTACGCCCTCCTGTGCAAGCACCCACGCAAGTGATAGTGTGGCAAGTGACTCGCCTCGCTCAACAGCCATTGAGTTGAGCGTGTTAAGATACTCCAATAGTTTGGGCGATAGTTTCTCCTGCTTTAGTGAACCGTTGAGTGCCATACGCGAATTCTCTGGTACACCATTGAGGTAGCGAGATGTGAGCAGGCCTTGTGCCAGTGCCGAGAATGAGATAAAGCCAATGCCTTCGGCTTTGCAATAGGCTGGTATATTCTCCTCTTGCACCGCTCTGTCGAGCAGGTTTAGCCTTCCCTGGAATATCAGAGGCAGAACACCCTGCTTGCGCAAAAAATCGTTTGCATACTTTAATGCTTCGAGTGGCCAGCGCGAGATACCAATATACAAGGCTTTGCCGGCACGTACAATATCAACAAGCGTCTGTAATGTCTCGTCGAGAGGTGTCTCGGGGTCGTAGCGGTGAATGTAAAAGAGGTCGGTATAATCAAGCTGCATACGCGCCAGGCTCTGGTCCAAGCTCGCTATCAGGTGCTTGCGTGAGCCCCAACTGCCATAAGGCCCTTGCCACATATCGTAGCCGGCCTTGGTGGCTATGAAAAGCTCGTCGCGGTGAGCCGCAAAATCCTCCTTCAGCATACGCCCCAACAGCTCCTCGGCAGCGCCCGGCGGCGGCCCGTAGTTATTTGCAAGGTCAAAATGTGTTATGCCGTTGTCAAATGCCAGGCGTGTTATTGCGCGTGTGTCGTCATACGATGCACCGGCACCGAAATTCTGCCAGAACCCGAGGCTTACCTTGGGTAGCAGAATACCGCTGTTGCCGCAGCGACGGTAAATGTCATCGGCTGCGGCGTATCTTGTTGCTGAGGCTATATACTCTTTCATCGGTCAATGTAATTTTTCTCTATCAAAAAAGGTCGGGTCGGTCGGTTATCACGCCCTCCAACTTTATATCGGGGAGTGCTGTGGGGTTGTCTACAGTCCAGATGCGTGTGCGGTAGCCGTTCTTGTGCAGATAGTCGGAAAGGGATTTTGAGAGCCCAAGATGATAGAAATTGAACGAACGAATGTAGCTGTATTTTTGAGTGTTGAAACGGCTGAATGTGCCGTCGAAAATCACCGGCAGGCCTAATATTTTACAAAATAGCAGTTTCTCAAGGCGTAACGTGTTGTCCATCGAATGTAGAGTCTCGAGCACGCTGTCGTCAAATGATTGTATTGTTGTGTATGACAAAGCATTGTGCTGCTGTAGAATTTCCAACACGCGTGCCTCGATGCCTTTATTGTTGCCGTTGCTACGTTTAATCTCCAACAACAACTCTACGCGCCCGTCGATAATCTCCAGCACCTGCTCCAATGTAGGTATCTGCTGCTCGGTAACTGGTATTGAGCAGCCGAACAGCCTTTGATACCAAGTTTTTCCCTTTTCAAGCAGTCGCAACTTCTTTATTTGCTCCAGAGTCATATTGTTTATTGCGCCGCTGCCGTTTGTCGTTCGTCCAACTGTGGGGTCGTGGCAAACAACAATTTGGTTGTCTGCGGTAATGTGCACGTCAATTTCAATAGATGTGGCACCCGCAGCAAGCCCTTTCTTGATACACTCGAGGGAGTTCTCTGCGTCTAGCCCTGCACCACCTCTGTGTCCGGTAATTATCAACTGCTCTGTTGTCGCTCTCTTTGAGGTGAAAAGTCCCCTTGTAAAAGAGGCTATCGCCCACACTAAAAACACTAGAATGATAATGGATACTACTAAAATCACCTTTTTCATACTTTTGCGTTAAACAAATCTTTTATTAATATTCTGATAACCTTGTCAAACCACTCAAAACAGTCCTTTGCCTCCTCGGCACTCTCCATTGCCTTTATGGAGAAATTATCCACTGCCGGCTCGTGCAACAACGACCACATAAGGAAATTTCCGAATTTATGAGTGAAGAGGTCCGAGAGTGTCTCTCCGCTTGGGTTATATGACAGAATTTGTTCTCTGTATTTTGCTACACCGGGGAACGCTAACCCAACAATGTCGCGCTTCAAAAAACTATCCACCTCGTCGGCAAAATAGTTTTTTGCGGTGCTGAGTGTGTTACCAATCAGCGAGACAAGCGTTTGAGTGTATATTCCATCGCGATTGACGGTTACCTTGTCAAGCTCATCAACCTTCTGCTGTGTGTCGTATGCCTTCATAATGTATAGCAGCAGGTCGAGCGCTGTGTGAATGTATCCAAAGTCCGACACAAGCTCCGATATATTTTCTATAAGGTGGAAAAGCAACTGCTTGTCGTTGCTCTCTATCGCGCGGTCAATCATATTGTAGAATAGCGGAACGCAATGTTCGTCGCCCTCCAGTGGCTTGCCGTCGGACGAATGTGTGCAGTACATCACTGCATACCAGTTGATTACGTTACGCTTGTACAATCCCAAAGTGTTTGCCTTGTGGCTGTTGCGGGCTTTGAATAATCCCGTTGTGCGCAGGGTCCACTCCTCGGCCTCGCGAGCATATATATCCAGCAATTCGCGGTTGAAAGGTGTGTACACTGCTGTCTGGTAAAGGCTGTAGAGCAGTGACATTTGTGTATAGTCGCGCCATTGGTTCTGGCGGCACTCTTGGAACACCGTGTTTACCACGTTGCGTATGTTCTGCCAGTCGGCAACGCCCATAATCACCATAATGCGTTCAAGGACAAAATAGCTCATACTGTCGCCTGTTCTATAGCCGTCGATAATCGCAGGGTGCATAGCCACAAATTGCTTGCTCATCTCTTTCTGACGTTCGCTGTCCGAGGTGTGATAGAGCAGGAAGGGCAATAGATTGCACATTGCTCTGCGGCTCCATTTGTTGCCGTCGGCACTTTTTTGCACAACGCTGTCGTCCCAAAAACCTTGATACTCCACAATGTTGTTCACGTATGCCGATTGGAACGTTAACTGCTTGCGCAGCACAAATTGCAGGAACGGCATTATCACTCTTATGAGCATAAAATTGCCGGTTATGTGGCTGAATATTGAACGTATGTGTCCCATAAGCATTGCCACGCGTGAGTGGCTATCCTCTTTTTTAGATAACAGAGTATCAATAATCAGTAACACGGTCAGTCTTATGGCTGTCTCGAGCAACGAGAACATTATATTGCGGTTGCTGCGCACGACAAGACTGGCAATAAGTGATTTTGAACGGATTTTGTCATACATCTTGCCAATAATCAGCTCGGCAATATTCTGTTTGAGAGGGGTGTAGTCCAGTGTATATTGGCGCACCGACAGATAGTAGATGTACATTACTGCATCGTTTTTGACTTCTACTATCGGCTCGCTCATCAGTCGCCACAGGATAGCGTAGGGGTCGTGTGTGTATAGCCCTTCGTTGAAATAATCGGTAGTAAACAGGCCGTTGAGGGTGGCTATGGTTGCGCTTTTACGCAATCGTATCACGGGCAGCAGGGCCGAGTGCACCTCTTTGTGTCTCTCAATAATCTGCTCTGTTGCCTTGTTGCTGTCTATCAGCTTTGTTATCTCGTTAAACTCCTCGGTGAGCGCTTGGCTATTGGCAATGTCGGTGTTCAGCAATATATCGATGAGCTTGAAAATGTGCTCTTCGTAATTCTCGGCAATGAGTGTGTTGTTCAACTCACCCACAAGCAAAGTTGCCTCGTAGTCGTCGGGGTAGTCGCGCATCATTGAGACGATTGTGCTAAAGTCGTTTGTGCGCAGAATATCTATTGCCAAGGCGTTTCTCATTGCACCCATATAAACTACATTCCCGGCGGCCTGTGACAGATGACGCATATAAGCCTCGGGCTGAATGGGTGTTGTTATCTCGCCGTTGTTGCTCTCACGGGCAACAAAAACCCTTGCCATTGCATACTCCAAAAAGCGCTCGTAGATGAATTGTATCTGTCGTTCCGCGCCGTCGGCCGACTCGGCAATGCGCAAAATGGGGCGCTCGGGCTTGTTTATCAGCTCGGCGTATGCTACGGATATTCCGTCGCGCTTGTATATGAGTGTCGCGAGTGTGTGCAGTGGTGCGTCGGGGGTGTTTAAAGCTCTTTTTAGAGCACTTTCCGATATGCTGTCTGCGGCAACTCCGCGCTCATATTCGCAGAGTAGATGCGAGGCTATAAGCTCTATTATGTGGCACTGTTTCTTTCCTGCATAAGACGAGGCAATGTCGTTGAACATCTTGTTGAACAGCGCCACCGATGTAAAGTCCTTGCAGTTCCCGGGGAGGGCTTTGCAAAGGTAGTTTGTGCAGGCGACCTTTAGAATTAAAGGATCTTTCAAGCGGATTTTTGCGGTTGGGGTCAATTCCTTGAAGTCGGTTGCCATCTGATACAGGTCGCGGTATATATCGTATGCTTTTTCAAGCTCTTCGGCCGTAAATCCTCTGATAGCTGTTTGGCGGTCGCTCTCAGGCGTAAAAGTGTATTGCTGATACTGTTGTGCAATGCGGCTCAGCGCGTGTTTCCAAGTATAGCTGCGGCAGGTTGCAACAATCTTTATATGTTTAAACTTTTCGGTTGCAAATATTCGGGTTATTGCTTTATAGAGCGCAACAACGCCCATCAGTTGCTCTTCGTCCTTGTAGTGCAGACACTCGTTTATGGCATCAAAGAAGATGTATATATGTTCATTGCTTTGAACTGCCTTCTCGTGCAAGCTCTCTATTAGCCGAACAATGTCCTTGCGTGGCGAATAGCCGAATATACTCTTCAGGCGCGTGTCGAGAGTGCCGGTGGCAAAGTCGGTGCTTGAGAATATCAGCACACACTTTCCCTCTTCTATAAGCCTTTCGGTCCAAAAACACAACTGGTTGGTCTTGCCCTGTCCGGCCTCGCCAAGAATGGGGAACAAGGTCGCATCGCTGTTGTAAAAAGATTCCAACGCCGCAGATATCTGCTCGCGGTTCACAAATAACTCCCTGTTGTATTTCTTTTCGCGGTATATGCGTGCCAAAAAACGTTCCGACTCGCTTTGTGCAAGAGTGGTTATCTGCTCCCAATTGAGGTCTTTCGATATGTCAAAATGTGGCGATACTTGTCGCAACAGAGCATCAAAAGCATCGTTGCGACTATCGTCGTTAAGGGTTATTGCATCTTCGTTCGATGAGATATAGCAGACACTCTCTTCTTTGAGGGTCTGAAACACGTAAACGTATCCCTGTTCGCCCACAAGCATTAGCGGATAAAGGTCGGTATCTTTGCCGTTGTGTCTGATGTAGTAGTGGGAAACCTCCTCGTTATTGCCACAGATGTTTTCAACGCCGGTCTCTATGCCCTTGTGATTGAGTCTCTTGCCGGCCGATGGTGATGAGTGATATTGATACTCGCACAGTGGCTCAATGGCCTTTAGAATGGTGATTATCTTTGGTTCAAGGGTGTAGATGACGCCGCGGTAGATATTCTCGGAGAGCGTGGTGCTGTGTCCTCGGTACTCATTGCGTATCTGCACAACGCTTGGCTCGCGCTTGTCGCCCAGCAACACACAGCTTTGCTTGCGCAAAAGGTGGGTTGTAAGCGAGACTGTCAGCTCGTCGTTGCTCATACGCTCTTTGGCTATGAGAAGCAGAGGGGTGAGAATATCATTTATCCAGTCGCCCAACGACAGTGGGCGCTTGTTGTCTATTTTGAGAATAATCTTTGTGGTATGTCGCTGTTCCAATGGCAGCTCGCGCTCAATCTCTATGAGCCTGACAAGCAGAAAAACCGAGATATACTGTGTTGACATTTCAACAAAGTCCAGCGCGTAGTTCATTGCTTTGCTGTACTCGCCCTCTGCGGTGTGGTCGAACAGGCGCTTGATGGGTGCCGCAAGCGTGTAGGGCAGGGCATCAATGCTCTTCCCGACAAGCGCGTCAGCGCTCTGCTGTTCCTCAAAAGTAATATCTCTCAAGTAGGTATAACGGCTCATAAGTAATAGTTTTTCACAAATATAAGAATATTATGACAGATATCTGCGCTAATATATAAAAAAGATGTTAACTTTGTGATGTTGGTAACCAATGATTTAGGGTTAAATACAAGTAATATACTATGAAATATACCGGTTTTCTTTGTGGCGCATTCTCGATAAAAGGCACTGTTGTGGCCGATGACGGTTGGCAGTGTGTCGACATTGACGAAGAGGCGTGTGCCAAGAGCAATAAATTCTATTATCCCGAGTTTGTCGATTTCTGCTTCGGCAAAAATAAGAATTCTATCAGCAGGTTCGCAAAAGAGGTACAGCAGAAATTGGCTGTGACGGTGGGTTGTGGAGCTAATCAACACGAGGTGGATGTTTTTATCCCGAATATCACATTCTACCAAGCACCCTTTGGCCTTGCGCTCTTTGCTATCCGTGTTGATATTGATGCAAGTGCCAATGATATAACCGCAACAATCTCGCGACTACGCTCTGTCGACACTCTAGCCGAGAGCAACGCTGCCTTTGCAACTTTAGTGCTCGACCCTTTGATGGGGCTTTACCGCAAATATGCCATCGCCGCAGCAGCAATAGCTGGCAAAGATAATCAATCGTGTTATCACAGCCTTGTTGAGTATGGCAATAAGCTAAAGGCTTTTCAGATAGCCGTTATTGATTATAGCGAGTGGGATAATGAAGCCTCTGATAAGATGCTCTTTGAGTTGGGTACTCTTGCCCCGATAGGCTCTTATAACCCCGAGGATGATTACTCATCGTCAAAAAGTTATTTCGACAGCATAATGAGCAATGGTAAAGTGTCGGTGTTTAATAACTGGAAAGCGTTGGCTCTTTTCGATAGCTTTACGATGCTGGGGCACAATATCTCCGAAAATACAGTTGCCAACTGGATAGAGAATTACTTTGGAATGATTTATATAAGCGAACTCTTTGTAAAGTTCTATCTCTTCCGCCTGAACAACGATTTTCGCATAAACCACAAAAATGCAGGCAAACTGCTCGAGCAGTTCGATGATTTTGAGTACAGCTGCTGGTTCGATAATGTGTCATATAACTTTCTTCCACGTCTTGTGCAACGTTCAATGGAGCAAGGGCTTGAAATCCTTACCGAGAAGGAGCGTCTTTACCAGATGATTGCACAACGAAAGAACAATCGCGAGGAGCGCGATAATCAAAAAATGAACAACCTATTGTTCTATCTAACCCTCTTTACCACCTTTTCAATGGTGTGGGACACCAGCTCGCTGTTCAATGAAATGTACCCCTATGAAACCTATATGGGCTCACACATCGATGGCTTTCGCATAGTGTCATACGCAATGATGCTAATAGTCCTTGTGCTGATAATGACAACAAAATTTAAACGCAAATAATAGCATTCCGCGCCGGCTAGCCGGCGCGGAGATGTTTCAGGCAATTAATATTTGTAGCTAAAAGTGGCAAGCTAGTTGCAGCGCCCGATTAAAGTCATATCAAAAGCATAAACAAACAAAGAAAAACTATTTGTCCCATTGCCACCGTGGTCGACATCACCAATCTCAAACCCCAACTGATTGGCCAACTCCTCGACCCTCGCAGCCACCCTCCGGTTGGCCGTCCTTGCACAAAACAACACCTCTTTGACATTATGCCGTCGGAGACGTTCGGCCAAATTACCCGTCGCGCCAATATACACACGCTTCCTGTTAGCCTCATCCCTCAACGCCGGATAAAGCTCCATCAACAATAAAAGAATCTCCTCGGCACTAAGATCCCTGCAATCATAATAATTATCAATTTGTACCATAATATTAAAAGGATTTTTAAATTTAGTACAAAGATAATCTGAACCCAAACAGACAATGTTGCTGAAATAATAGATTGATTAGAGAATTTTATCAAGAGCTTGTAAATCTTGGTAAAAGGTGTGAATGTTTTTTTGCCTTTAATCTATTCTGATTAAAGAAATTCCCCCTTCTGTTTTTCTTTTTAGATTAGGATTACTTGAACAAAAAGTGTCAAATTGTTGGTCAAATGTTGCCAAATTTAGGATTTAAGGCAAAAGAAAAAACGCTAATAACTTGTTTTGTAAGTTATTAGCGTTTCTTGCAAGTGGTGCCACCGGAAAATGAGTTTCATTCCTAAATGGCTCTATATTTTTGTCATTAAAGAATCGTAACAAACGTAATCTCCCGCTATTGCTCCACCTAATTTTGCACCATTTTGCAGTGTCTCGCAGAGTCGAGTTCCTACTTTGATGCAAGGGTAGTGCAAGCCGAGAGAAGAACAAAATAAATGAGTTTATTTTTTATTCCGAGGCGCCGCCTACCTTCGGCGAAGCCAAAGTAATGAAATTATTTGAAACAGAAATAACTACACTTAAATTTTGCTCCACCTAGTTTAAAATCCCTAATTCCTTTAATTGGGGGGGGCTAATATTGGTTGTTTTAACTTTATCCATAAACATAACATAGGTGTGTCTTTGAATTTAGTTAAGCATATATCTGCATCTTTTAACATTAAAGCCCTATACCAATTATCAGCTTTTAATTGAGGGAGTTCTACCGCTTCATTGAATAAAGTAAAATTAGCCCCCATATCATTAAATGCTTTTACCATCCTATTAACTATTATCTCGATTTCTCTTGCAAGAATTGGTTGGTTTAAATCATTATTCTTGTGAAGTATAATAATTGTTTCATCGTTTGACATTCTTTCTATCATGCAATTAAAATAACCAAAATACTTATTTGATGTATTCAAGTAAGTTAAAGTATGTTCTGGTGTCGTTTCTATTTTAGAAACTTGCCTTGCAATATAATCGTCTATAACCTCGTCAAAATATTCACGAGCAGATTTCTTGTTATTATTAATCGCCTCTTCAAATTTTTCAATAAACTCATCTATTGAATATACTTTAGTGTCAAAATTGAAAAGCTTATATAATGTTTTACTCTTAAGTCGTAGCCCTTCATCATCGCTGACTATACAATCACAATAAGAGCCGAAAAAACTATGACAGCAATCAGCTTGCATATTTTGAAACTTAACCTTTTTGCGAGCCTCTTTATTTACTCCGAACAAATCAAGCAACATATACGACATGTAATAGATAGTTGCTGAATCAGAAGAAGATAAGCCTGTCTGGGCTAAAACGGCTTTAATAGTTTCTATAAATGATAATCCTAGTGGTGATGATGATAATTGCTCATTGAATTTCTCCTCACCATCCGCTTTAATTTCTTTCGGATTGTAATTTGCAATTGTTTTATCTCTTACCTGTTTATAGGTTTCTTTATTCTCGTAAAAATTGTATGCTATAAAATTCATTAAAGATTTAAATGTTGGAACATCTACTTGTAGTTCATCTGATGAAATTGGAGCACGTTTTGTCAACCAATCAAAACCTAATTCCCCCTTTAAATCCTTAATGCTAATATCAACTATGTTGTTTATTGCATTTCGCTGTTCTGCTGTTATTTGTGAGAAATCAAAATTTTCAAGCCAAGAGAAATCTCCAATCTTCCCAATTGTTTCAAAAGCATCGCGTGGAGATTGTTTCATGACTTCTTGCTTGGGTGGTTCGTATATTAATCTATTACCGTCAACAATAGACTGCATAAATTCCATTTCGGAATACTTGATATCTGTTTTATCATCTTGCAGGTCAAATAAATGTGCATTTGAATAGAAGAAAATAAACTCATCTTTATGAGATAATATTTTCTCACGTAAACGAGCGTACTTTTCTTCCCTTGCATTAAATAGATGACTGAATACTTGCTTGTCTAAATATATTGTTACCATAAATAACTAAGTATATGTGAAAGTGTGAGTAGAATTAGTACGGCTTACAGATTTCTACGATTTAGATTTATCATGAGCACAATCATGAGCAGGTCATGAGCTCTTTAAATTAACCCTATTATCAAACACCCCCTCAAACAAACTCATTTCTCGTTTAGCAATACCTAATCTATTTGCTAATACTCTCCAATCCTTGACAGCAGTTACAACCTCGTTGATGATACCCTTTGCAACCTCTGGAGTGAGCATATATTCCTCACAAGAGTCAAGCAGAATTGACAAATCTGCTTTGTTGGTCTTGCTATTGATAAGCAAACTTTGATGGTCATTCAGCGTTGGGTTCATATCGTATGCAGGCGATAGCGTCCACCCTTTTGCTGTGAGTAAAAAACCGTGATTGCGGAAATGATCATCGCTATTACCTACGCAGATGTTAAACGCAACTCGGCGGAACAACTCTCGCAAGTTAGCATCAACATCGGTACAACCACTTATGATAAAATCAACAATGTCAATATATCCGTGTCCGGTTGTAGCGTTATCGCCATCATTTAACCCGAGTAGTGTCATTGCCGATGCAAAGTGAATTCGTTTGCCGTCATCTGTTCTATCAAAACGACGAGAAAGGAGTGTATGATGCTTGTCGTTTATTTCAAGTACCTTTGTTTCGGCAGCGTTTATGCCCGCATTTTTGGCTAATAGATGGCAGAAATGCTCCCATAGTCCTGCATCGTAATCATCCTTCAATGATGGAAACTTTGCAACATATATACTACGATCCGCATCTATAACATTTGCTTTGGGACGAGCACCACCGAGCGAAGAGCCCGGCTGTACAAGTTGGGCAATCCATTTTTTTTCGGGGAGGTTATTAGCCTCTTCGCTTTTCTCAATCTCCTTACTTGCGGCAATAAGTTCTCGCAAGTCGGTCAATGGTGGAATACGCAAAGAGTTATCGGCGTTGATGAACTCATCATCAGGCGTTTCTTTGAAACGGAATCCACCCATACGGGAAAAGTCATCAATTCCAGTTAAGAAGTCAAACGACGAGAGACGGCGAACTGGTCTGCTCTCCTCTTGTGCCAATATCTGTTCACGACGTAGGAGAAGCGTGCGTCCCCATCTATCAGGCAATGCATCGGCAAAACAACCGAAAATATCTTTATTCGGCTGGGTATATTGTATCCCCGGATAGTTGTTAAGGTCTTCGCTGAGGGTAATGGCATTGTATTTCCTTATCCAACTATCAGCAAACTTAAAACTATAACTATCCGAGCCACGAAGTGATTCGTAGCCAAGTTCTCCAACCAACTCAATCTCCTTGAGCCAATCAAAATCGGCATATACATACAATTTCTTCATAGCCTACTATTCTTTTTTAGACGCCCTTTCACGCTGGGGCAAATTCATATCTTGCAACGCCCTGCCGAGTTCATCATCTTTTGCCAAAGAGAGAATGTCATCATCGAGCTGCAGGGCATACAACACGCGCAGGTAGATACCAATCGCAACGGTTGGCACACCTTTCTCTATGCGTGAAACCGTAAGTGGCGAACAAGTAGCACGCTCAGCAACCTGTGCAACACTTAAATTACGACGCAAGCGAGCAAGTTTTATTTGCTCGCCAACAGTCTGCATCTTCTGCTCTAACTTTCGGGGTAATTTTGTCCCCATTGTACTCTTTGCCATAACCTCAACCTATCATATAATATGCAAAGATAATACTTTTTCTTTATTTTATGATAGGTTGATGGTAAAATTGTACGTTTTATTAATTTTTAGTCGTAGGGAAAAAGTGAGACATGTCCCACATTTTTTGAGGAATCAAATGTATCAACAATTGAACTATAAAGAAATTCTTGATAGTTTAACCTACTATAAATAGGTTTTACAACTTGGGAACTTGTATGGTGATTTGCATAGTAACTTGTATGGTAGTATCATTAAATTAGCTTATACACAACTTATGCACTAACTTGTACACCCTTATATCAACTGGGGCCGACTAGGTTTCGACTGGGTGCCAACTTAGTGCCTACTTGGTGCCATCATGGACACTATCATGAGCAGTTCATGAGCACTTATAGTGCAACGATAAGGCTGTTTGTGAGATAGAAACCATCATCAACATATGCTCGCAAAATATCAGAAATTCTCCTTCTCAACATCAAGTTCAGAAGTCAATTCTCTTTTATATTCTATGCGGTTGGTTTCGGTCATAAGAATTCTATCTAATTACTAAACGAGTTCATTATCTATCTTATACATTAGCATACTAGCAAAATGCAGTTCTCTAATGGCATTATCTTTAGTTATCAACAGATTGTTATGAGCTTGAGGATTTCTGATTCCAATCATTGCCCCAGTAAACATTTCCATATATCCCTGTTGTATATTGCTTCCTGTTTCTGTAGATATATCTCCAAGTTTAATTATTGGATTCTGAACCGAAAATGCGGTCTGCATTAATTTTGCACCATCCTTCTCTACAGACGTTCTATCTTTATATATCTTTTTAACTCGCGTGTTTATTTCTTTAAATGCAGCTTCTACTGCATCTGCATAGTGCCCATTATCAAAGCGACCTTTAGCCACAGAAATTATCTGAGGGTGTATATTATCCCAAATAGACGATGAATTGTTATTGTCATATCCTTTTAGATATGTAATAGTTGCTATAACTTCGCCAAAAGAGTATGGGTTAATACCATTCTGAGGAGTTACAAATTGTTGTCCAAATTGATTCACCGAGATTAAATCTGATATTTTTAAGTTAGGTAGAATCTTATCTCTCAACCTGTCTCTAAATATATGACACTCTTCTGGAATTAATGGTACTAATTGATATAAAGCACTATAAATGTCATTATAACTGATAGCGTTACTAGGAATCCGTTGTACATTAATCATATTACGAACACTATCAACAACTTGAATACATTTATTTAATTGTTCTCTATATTTGTTCATAGTTCCAATTGTTTTCTGTAAACTGAATCCAATGTATTACCGTCTTTATCTTTCCACACGAACCATCCGTTATTACTGCTGCCAATGCAGAAGTCGGCAGCTGTGCTTGGACTAGCGAATGTTTTATCAGAAGTCATTACAAGTTCGTTGCCTTCTATTGCTGTGTACTCGTTGGCTAAACTATTGCGCTTATCCGACCATCTGAGAGAAGGGACGGCTGTTTTGGCGATTATACTACCTTTCAACACTGTAAAACCATTAGAACTATAAAAGCCTTTTGCATCACAACCTCTACCTTTGGTATAGAAGATATGCTCCACCTTTGGTTGTGATACCTCAAAGATATTGCAACCGATAAACGATGCCAAGAACTTGACATCTTCAAAGAACTCATCCATTGAGTCCTGCTGATACTCGGGTAAGTTTGGAGCTTTAGGCGTCTGTTTATTATCACTCAATACAAAGGCATTTGCTTTCTTTGCCTCGGCGATTGCCTTATGCTCCAAATACTGTACATCAGCTTTAGTCATATCAGCATCTTTAGATACAAATATGAGTGCCTTTTGCCAGAACGGTTTATTGCTATCGTGGTCCTTTACTCGCTCACGGAAATTCTCTGTCTCACCAATATATGCTTGCGGTTTAGTCGCTTCATCTTCTCCAAGCAAAATGTAAAACGCAGGTTTCTGCAACTTCTCCTGAGTATTAAGGTAAGAGAGATTCGAGCGAGGTACAACAAACATCTGGCAAATCTTATTGCTGATGAATGCATATTGAGTTCCCTTCGGATCTCCATCAATTAAATATGTGGTTACTGTTTTACCCATATGATTATAATCTAAATATATCTATCAATTTGTTTAGTATAGGTTCAAAACCATCATAATCGTCTTCTGCAAAATTATTGTAATTGTTTTCAATATATGTTTTTATGGTAGAAGACATATTTGTTG
>JAZRMQ010000060.1:0-58221 GCA_045647745.1 Bacteroidaceae bacterium
GTTGTCATCCAAGAGAAGTGGAACTTGAACTACAACTTGAAAAGCAAGCAATTGAAGAACCATTTACATTTGCAGACTATTGCAACAAAGAATACGACACCATTTTTTTGGTCTATCCATATTTTAATACAGAAAGAGAAAATTTTGTTAATTTGAAAATGTCGGATAGGTTAAGAGGTATATGTAATGCAAATATTAATTTTGATCATTTTTCCACTATACTCTTTATAAAAAACGGTAAAGTAGAGGCTTACAGCGAAATACAATGCGTTGATGCTGATTTTGACTCAAGGGAAGTAGAGAAACATTATATTTTCCCAATTGACCAAAAGTTTATAATGGACAAGGAGAGAAAAATACATATTTACAACGAGTAGCATTTGTCATTATAAACGATTGGAGCGAAGAAGAACTTTTAAATCAAGTAATAAATGCTGCAAATAATGGAAAACTACAAATTGGGCTTTAAAACATTTGTCTTCACACTTATTATCACCATCTTGTTTACAAGTTGTAGCGAGAATGCGAAAAGCAATTTTTACTTTGCTTTGGATATGGCAGGATTATTGAACCCGCGTGAGCCAAGAATTAGTTTATCATTTGATAATCAAAACATTGAAGATCCATTTTCATTTTCGGACTACTGCGAAGAAGAATATGATAGCATATTCATAGTATATTCTTATTTCAATACAGAAAGAGACGAATTTCTAAACCTGAAAATGTCAAATATATTAAGAAGAAAGTGTGACAATAATACGATGTTTGATTCATTTTCCACTTTACTCTTTATAAAAAACGGTAAAGTAGAGGCTTACAGCGAAATACAATGCGTTAATGCTGATTTTGACTCAAGGGAAGTAGAGAAACATTATATTTTCCCAATTAACCAAAAGTTTATAATGGATAAGGAGAGAAAAATACATATTTACGACAAATAGTATTCCATCGCCTTTTAAAGTCAAGTTTGTATCTCTCAATTACAATATAATATAATAAACTAATGTGTTTGATTATCAACGCATTAAAAGAGTTATAATATTTTTTGACGAGGAAGAGTATTAAGAGGTTGATAAAGGTTAAACACACAAATATCAACGATTTACAATGACCGATTGGGCAGTCCAATCGGTCATTTTTATGTCAAAAACTACCCAAGCCACTTTTTGCAAAAACACCTATTTGTTAAAATAAACAAAATAGTAAATCTTTTCCCTTCAAAGTATTGACAACCGACGGTTGAGGTTGTATATTTGGGGTAATAATAAGAAAGTGGCAAATCAGCAACCTTGTCACGGGAACCATACAGTAATTTTGCGGTATTATTAACAATAAAACTTTTTTAATATGGCAAATTACTTAAACAGACCAAGCATTTTTGAAATTGCAACAGCATTTGAGGATGGCAAGAATGGGGAAATAAAACAAAAGAATAATGGGCCCTATGACACTTATAAAACACTTTCAAAAGATGAAAAGAGTTTTGTAATCAGACATCCATTGATTGCAGATATGTTCAATGCAAATGCAGAAAAAGCAAAAAAGATTGGAAGAGAATTGGTAGGAACAAAAAACGGTTACGGCGATGCAGTCAGACATTGTTATTGGTGTGCTTTGAACCAAGTATCTGCGGGTTACAAATCCCCGATTGCAAAGGAATTCGGTGATGCACACGAAAGCAAACCTAAAAACGACATAAATGAGAAACAAATGGACTTGTACAACAACTCTATTGGATACCATTTAGGCAACCAAGCTATTATCAACAATTGGAGTGAAGAAGAACTTTTAAATCAAGTAATAAATGCAGCGAACAATGGAAGGCTTAAAATTCTTGAATAAGATTGCAGTATTTACCGTTAGTATGTTTTTATTTATAGGTTGTCATCCAAGAGAAGTGGAACTTGAACTACAACTTGAAAAGCAAGCAATTGAAGAACCATTTACATTTGCAGACTATTGCAAAAAAGAATACGACACCATTTTTTTGGTCTATCCATATTTCAATACAGAAAGAGAAGATTTTGTCAATTTGAAAATGTCGGATAGGTTAAGAAGGAAATGCGACAAAAAAACGATGTTCGATTCATTATCTACAATCCTTTTTATAAGTAATAATAGAGTAGAAGCATACTCCATTGTAGAAGTAGATAAAATAAGAATTACACCACCAGAAATACCAGAAAATAAATACATCTATCCTTTTGAACAGAAATTCATCTTAGATAAAGACAGATATGTTCATATATACGAGGAATAGCACTTTGCTACTTATCACCTATTAAGGAGGCTGCCCCGGAAGGCTATCAGGCTTGGGGCAGCCTCCCCTGTTTTTTGTATCAAACAACAGGATTTTCAAATAGTGTTTTGCCTTGCCTATTGAAGAAATGTCAAAATATCCATCAACACCGGGAAAATGATGAATTTTGACACAAAACAATATCAAAATGCACTCTGTAAATGTTGAAAAAAAATAAATTTTGTTAATCTTTGATTTTTTTTGTATATTCGCAAGCTGTAATATATTAATTTTCGTAAAATTCCGCAAAGTATATGAACGCCGCAATAATACTCGTAATCATTGGTTTATTGGTAGCTTTTGTCCTTCCAAAATTTGTGACAAAAGGAAAGAAAAAGAAAGAGAAAAAACAGAACACCCAAATATGCAAAGTCATTGGATGGCTACTCATATTTCTTGGAGCATACAACGCAATAAGCGTTCTTTTTAGCATTTAAAAAAAACTAAATACAATGAAACATTTAACTAATTTTATTAGCACGCTGTGCACAGCAATTTTGGTTGTTGCCACCACTGTTTCTTGTGGAGGTGCAAGAATCGACGATTTATCGCAAATTGACAAATTTCACCAATTGTCAATGAAGGGAATTGATAACTCTAAATTAACCGACGTCAAGGGTGGCACAAAGGTTGATTTGTACATCGACTACTCCGATTGTATGATTACAGCCAAGAACTCGCCCTACTACACAAGCGTGCAGCCTGCAATCATTGCTTGCAACCCCAACTACTATTCAATCAAAGGCAACGAGATTAAGTTCGAGACTGGCGACAAAATGAAGGTGCATCGTCTTTTGAACACAATCACAAATGTCGATTATTCAAACATCAAAGGCGCAGTTGACAGCATCATCGCCAACAAGAACGAGGCAATCCTCATCACCGACGGCGAGTTCTATCAGAAAGGCATTGGCGCAAACTTGAACAACCCCTATTTGGCCGACGAGTTCAAGGAGTGGCTTACTATGGGATACGATATTTACATCTACAGCGAGCCCTACACCTACCAAGGATTTACAAAGAACAGATACTATATGCTGTTCACCGACCACAAGCTTGAGGACAATATCCAGCAGATATTCTCACGCAACGCCCCCAAGCAGGATGATGTGAAGATGGTGCACCTGTACAGTGGAACACCAACTGTAAAGTTTGAAAAGAATGGTGCTCTGTTCAACGAGCAGTTGCTCATCACCGAGGATGGCAAAGTAAACAGCACACTCTCTTACGAGTATCAAATGATGGATGCCGGCTGGGAGGATGTCTACGACTACATCTTGAACGCTACCGACGATGATGGCAACGCAATCAAAGGCGGCGACGCATTTTTGAGAGGAATTTTCATCGACGAGACCGAGGGTGATGCTTATAAACCCTCTCAGCTCGAGTTGAAGTGCTACGAAATCAGCAACGACTATCTGGCTTACGACTCACTAACAAACGAGATAAAACTCCCTGCCCCAATGAAGGATATGTTTGTTCTTGACGAGGAGGCTTGGAAAGAAGGAGAGATTGTAGTGAAGATGCATCCTAATTTCGACGGCTCGGCACTCTCAGGCACCGAGGGCAACCTTTTGAGACTTGATATATGCGTTAAGCAGTCGAAAGAGAACTTTACCGACAACCCCGAGATTGGCGGCAATTTCCAGTTTGACTCTCCTTATGGATTCAACACATCGGTATACGAGAGTATGAAGCAGACTCTTCTCGACCCTGCAATCAGCCCCGAGAATAATGGCAACCCCATCATCTACACAATCTATTTGTCAAGCTTCACAAAATAACAGAATAACAAACAATTAAAATACTTAAAATTATGGTTTCTAAAATTTCAACAGCAGCACAACTTCACCAAGCAGAGACTGCAACTTATATGACAGATGCAGTTATTGGCATCGCATTCGTTCTACTCATCATCATCGCCGCAAATATGATTTCTTGGCAGCCGGGAGCACACGACAACTCACCCGCAAAGCGCAGAGTATGGTTCTGGATTTTGGCAGCAGCTTGCTTGTTCACAAACATTGGCGTAGACTACTATATGTGGATGTCACGCATTGGCAAAGTGCAGTTTGTAAACGAATATCTCATTCATATGATTGCCGCAGCAGCAGTGGGCACATTGATATATGGTATTATCACATTTATCATTTGCAAGCTACAGAAAAAAGACTCAAAACTTGCTTTCTTTAAATAAAAAAAATCCAAGGTTATGAAAACATACAATATCATAGCAATAGGTGGCACAGGTATGAGGTGTGCAGAAAGCCTTGTACATTTGTGTGCTATGGGAATGTTTGACGACACCGAAATTAACCTCTTGGCTCTTGACACAGACTTGAAGAATGGTAATTTCGATAGACTCGAACAGCTTATCCACAAATACAACATAATTACAGCCGACCGCGACGGTGTTGCATCGGACACTCTTTTTTCTGCAAAAATCAATTATTTCAAATTCGTTCCCAACTACGAAGATGGTTGCAATTTTGTGAAAATTGCGAACTACACCAATGCTCAAACCACAGTACACGACGAGAATGGTGTAAAATGGAAAGACAGCGACCTTGTTGACCTGTTCCTCACTCCCGAGATGAGAAATATGAACCTTCACCACGGCTACAGAGCACAGACACAGATGGGTTCAATGCTGATGTACTACGCTATCAAGGAGGAGGCTTTGAACAACAGATTGAAAGGCTCACCTCTGGTGCGCTTTGTTGAGAACCTTATGACAACTCCCGGCAGCATCGTGTTTATGTTCGGTTCTGTTTTTGGTGGCACAGGCGCATCATCAATCCCCATTCTGCCTCACGCATTGCAGGAAGCCGCAAAAATCATCTCAGAAAAGGGACAGGGTGATATCTTGAGCAAGAACTATTTTGGTACAGTTATGCTGACCAACTATTTCAGCTTCGACGCCCCCAACGTAACAACCAACGAAGTTGTTGCAACCTCCGACAAATTTGCATTGAACTCACAGGCCGCGCTTTCGTTCTACAACGAGGACGAGACTGTAAATTCAACCTACAAACGCCTTTATTTGATTGGCCGAGATAGACCACGCAACGTATCGCGCAAAGATGCCGAGAGTGTGACCGGTGGTAGCGCTCAATGCAACCCCGTCGATTATATTGAGTTGGCAGCAGCATCGGCAGCCTACGACTTCTTCCACTGGATTCAAGAGCAAACAGCAAAATTACAAACCGACAAGAACCTCAATGCATCGAAAGCAGAAACAATCTTCCGCACAATCTCATCAAATGAGGAGGATTGCCTCTCTTTTGAGTCGTTCTTTGGTGCAGACAAGGATAAATTCGCGCAAAAGTGCGGTATTATGATGGCTTCGGCATTCCTTTTTGGTCCTCAGGACTTTGCAAACAACCGCCGAAATCACAAATCGTTCAGCGCACTGACAGAAGAGAATGTCAAAGCAATCAGAGAGTTCTTCGGTTGCTTCTATGATTTGGAGGGCAACAGCGAGACCGAGCAGCACAGCGGATGGATTAAGCAGATGCAAGAGTCGGCCATTGAGCAGGGCTATCAAGGTTTCTTGTTCAATCAGGCAGCATTCAGCACAACACCTAAAAAAGCTGTCAGCTTCAAATATAACAACCAGCTCTTCCCCGAGAACTCGGCATATCATTTTAAAATTGGTATGTTGAGCAGTGCCTACGACACATTCAAAAATGAATTTGGAGACACAGTGTTCAAAGAGAGCGACAAGACAGCCGTTTCAGCACTACTTAAACGTACGTATGAAACATTTACAAAACTTTATGGTTTTTAACAACAGACAATCTTGACCTATGGCTATAACAAAAAACCTATTGCCTAAAAGTGTCAAAGGACACGAAGCACGTCAGGCAAAGCCCAATAGTTGGGAGATAATGGACCAACCAAAGCAGTTCATTGACAGCATCGACACCACCGGTGGTGATTTGAGCGATATTGCAAAGTTCAATCTGCTTGTTTCCAGCGTGCCATCACCTTGGGCACGTGTACACTTGACACAGCACGCGCTTATACAAAGCAATGACAATTCCGACAAAGGCATATTGTCAAAGTTCAATAAATTCTTGTACGACGAGTGGCGCGGTCTTGTAGCAGCATACGTTCTCTACCCCGAGGATTTTGAATTGACAAGCCCTATTGATTTGGTTTCAAAAGATATCAAATCATCGGCTAAATTCGATATTCTCAGCATATACACCGAGATGCTTTTCGAGAATGCCCCTCTTTGGAGATATGAAAAGGGAAATATCGATGCTCCAAAAATGCAGTTGCTCTACTACAAAAATGGCGACCAGCGTTTTGTGGTTGGTGGCACATCACCATTCAGCATCCTCTTCAGCGGTATGAATTATGTTATGCCCAAAGACGAGCAGAGTATATATTGGATACAGAATGGCAAATTCCAGAACCCCACAGATACAAAATACGAGATTCACTTCAAAAAGGGCGAATCAAAGTACAACGACAAGCACTACAATAACATTAAAAAGCTATATGCTTTCCTTTACGGGGTGACAGCCAACCTCAATGCTTATGAAGAAGCTTTGAAAAGTATCTGGGAGAGTGTCAATGATAAAAACAACACTCAAGTAAACACCAATAACAGATACAATACTGTGAGAAGTGTGCTACAGGAGGGTATCAGCGTTTGGATGGACGAGCTTAAAGCAGTGCTTGGCGACGACGTTGCTGAAAGATCTATCAGCATCCCTGTCAACCACAAACGCCCCGAGGGACCTCTTGGCGACCTTTTGAACATCAAGACTGTCTACTACTGGCGAGATAACAGATTCTACACCAGCGCCTTTACAGCAACAGACACTCACGAGGTTATGGTAGAGGATGTAGAAAAACTGTTCATTGACAGCAACTACCTTGCAATCTGGCAAGACGATGCTAAAAACAGCGTTGACAAATTCGGTAGAGCAAGCTCTCAAACCGAGCTGGACTACCGCAACTCACCGGTACACTTCATTCAGGCAAAAGACAAGAGCGGCAACACTTGGTTCCTTGCCGTTCCCTTGAGTGAATATGCACTCACCGATGTCTTTAAGCAGGAGTTTGTGTCAATCATTCAGGGCAATAACAGCAACGTCAGAATCGAGGCCGAAAAGAACGGCAAGAAGGTTGATGTATATTTGAAGGCAAGAATCAACGGCGAGGGCGATTTTGTAAACATCAGAAATCGTTCGTTCAATGTAGAGACTCCGCATAATGCGAAGAAAGTGTTTGCGTGGCCAAACTTTAGCTCTTCAATATGGCAGAACTACTACTATTATAGCGAGTTCCCAATGAACGCTCCCGGCGACATTCAAATGATTCCCGTCTTTGACTTTGAAGGAAATGTCGACAGCGAGAACCCTGTAGGATTGGACAAAGAGGCATTCCTCAGAATGGTTAAATACCCCGAGAAAGCAACAACAACAGACCACCCTTATGAAATCATCAGGACAAACAAGCCTTTGCTCCGCATCAAGATACGCAAACGCATTGGCAACAATGTCTATGATTTGGGTTGGTTGATTTTGCGCCAGATGACACGCAAGTTGAATCCCAACGAGCCTCAGGCAATGTATGTGATGCAGGATATGAAAAACCTCACAGAAGCGACTGTTGGCTTTGACTTTGGTAGTACAAACTCTTGCGCATATTATTGCAGCAACGGAACAAAAGAGATTCGCCCGATACCATTCTCGAACAGACGCCTTGCCATCGTTGGCTTTGACAACAAGCCAATAAACACAGCAGACCCCGACGAACTCTTGTTCATTTCAAACGAAGAGCCCATCAACAAGAACGGTCAGATAAAATCTTGGTTGCACGAGCACGAACAAAAGTATATCGACACGACAATGATGAGCGAGGAGGTTATTGGCGGTATTCCTGTCAACGAAACAAATATCGACGTTCACGGAATGGACCGCTACAGCATCACAACACCGGTGGGCAAGCTCCATTATAATATGAAGTGGTTGGTCGACGAGGATGGCTCACGTCGCAAGCAGTCATTTATGAAGATGATTTGGATACAAATCTGTGCCGACCTGTTTGCCGATGGAATGTATCCCCACACTTTGAACTGGTCTTACCCAAGTGCTATGGGTTCAAAGGATATGAGCGTGCTCGAAAAGATTTTTGACAAAGTTCCATCGCCTTGCGGTGCAGAGTATGCTGTAAAAGAGAAGAACTCTTACACCGAAGCCGAGGCTGTTTGTTCACACTTCCTGAGCAAGAGAACAACATCTTTGGAGGCGCATAATCTTTACGTAGGTATTGACATAGGTGGTTCAACATCTGATATTCTTGTGTTGGGTAAAGAGTCGGCAGTAGCACAGCCTGCAGCACAGCCCACAGCCAAAGTTCAGGAGAGCGCTCCGGCAGCAGCGCCAGCAGCTGTCGATTACGACGAGATGAGCCGCAAAGAACTTTGCGACCTTGCAAGCCAGCGCAACCTTGCCAATCAGGCTACTCTCGACGATATGAGCCGTGCCGAGATTGTTGAATTATTGAAGGCAAACGAGGCCGGAGCAGTTGACTACGACGAACTGAGCCGCAAAGAGCTCTGCGATCTTGCACGCCAGCGCAATCTTGCCAATCAGGCTACTCTCGACGATATGAGCCGTGCCGAGATTGTTGAATTATTGAAGGCAAACGAAGCCGGAGCAGTTGACTACGACGAGCTGAGCCGCAAAGAGCTCTGCGACCTTGCAAGCCAGCGCAACCTTGCCAATCAGGCTACTCTCGACGATATGAGCCGTGCCGAGATTGTTGAGCTTTTGCAGAAGAAACCGGCAGCGGCGCCACGTGTGCAGACAGCAGCTCCTGCTGCATCTTATACAGCGCAAAGCACAGCCCAAGAGCCAACAACCGACCGCAGATTGTTCACTCAATGTTCAGTGAGAATGGCTGCAGGCGTGTTCTTTGATGCAATCATCAAGTCAAAGAAATTCCGCGATTGTATCAAGAATTTCCACGCATCAAGAGAGACCGCTATCAAAGTCGAGGGTATAAACGAAATTGACGTAGCACCGGAGAGAGCACCATACTATCTCAACAATATCTTCGACCAACTAAGTGGTGACAACGACTTTAAGAAGTTCTATGGCTATTTGAACAACGACGTTCCGTTTGTGTTCACACTCCCAGCATACATCTTGGGTGCTTTGATGACCTATACAGGAATGTTGGTGCGCAATGCCATCATCACCAACAAGCTGGAGGGAATAGAGACAGTACACCTGCGCTATTTTGGCAAGGGTGGTCGCCTTTTCGAGTGGTTGTTCTTCACATTCAACAATGACGAGATAAATGCATACCTCAATGCTTGTTTCAAAGTAGGATTGAAGAATGGCGAGATTGACAAAGCTTTCGGACGCAGCGGCAACAGCAATATCAGCTGCACCTTTGAGAATTGCAAAGAGTATGGCAACAGAGAGGTATCAGAGAATAAATCAGAGGTTGCCATAGGCCTTGTATCACGACACGAGATTAATGGTATAAAAGCCAACAGAAGCAACATCTATGACCAGACAGAGGTAACAGAGGAGGTTGATGCAAGAAAGCAGGAGGTTATCGGCGAGATTGGCATTACAAGAAACGGTGTCGTTATGAGCGAGCTCGACCTTGTAGGCGATGATTTCTACGAGCAGCTGGGCAATATCTCAATGCCACGCCACTTTGAGAATTTCTCAAAATTTATGGAGACCTTCCTTCTCTTCGTGGGACAAGCAACAAATATCTATTCAAAGGCAAACAAACTGAGCGAACGAATAAAGGAGGTTTGCAACGTTCGTGCCTTCATTGAAAATGATAAAGAGTTCGACAAGTACACGAAAAATATACGTGCTAAAATCTATGACTCTTATCGTATGCCGATGTTTATTGCAAGCGCCCTCTACTATCTTGAGGAGGTACTTTTGAAAGAGGTATTCTCAAACAATTAGTATTTAAGCTATGGCAAAATACATTCAGCTATACCTAGACACCGACTTCATTCTTCCGATTGGAGTCGGTGAATCGGGTGAATTCCAGAAATACGTCGACCAGCAAGCGTCACGACGTTTTTGGCTCTACTTCAACAAGACATCGAACAATATGTACGAATCGAGCGAGGTGAACAAAGCCAATTTCGAGGCGGGGCGCGAGGGTTTTTATGGCGATTTTTGGCAACATATTGAAAATGGCGACACCGTAAGCGGCACATCGTTCTCATATCTCGATTTGCTCGACATCTCACGTATCATCACAAAGATACGCGAATGGTCGAAGCTTGCCTTGTTGACAGAGTCACCCGAGGTAGTCCTTAACTTCTCAACCGTCATACCACTGAAGGCGCGTCGTGCCTTTGCCAATTATATTCAGGAGAAGATTGGCAAGGTGCGCAGTTACAGCATCGAGTTAAACGACCTGCTGTCGTCGAAAGTGATATATGATAATCGTGGCAGCCTGCACCCGGTATTCGGCGACCAGCTGATGATTATTCAATCGGCCGGCCGTGACATATTGCTATCCGTACTGACGTGGTGCGGAGATATGTTTATGCAGGGCGATGATTGTGTAAGGCTCGAAAAGAGAGGCAATGAATACCTAAAGTATGCATTGGCAAAGATTGTGGTTGACCACTACGAGCAGGCTTATCGAAGACTCACACCGGAGAGAAAAGAGCAGGAGTATCTGTATCAAATGCAGTTTGCCGATGGTTGGCTGAGTAAACGAAAGGACGAAGACTCATTCTGGGTTGATAATTTTCACTATTCAAACAATCCCGAGCGAGTTTACACCTCTTTTGAGGTTGATGGCAAGCAGCTCGACCTTATTGAGGAAGAGGCTATTCGCTCTACAATCAACCAGATAAGCAACTACTATAGCGAGAACATCAAGAACCGTCATCTTCACACAATATTGCTGGGCGACGTGTTTAAAGAAGAGGTTTTTTTGAAAAATTGTATCAGCGTCACCTCGAGCGAAAAGAAAAACACCTCTTTCGACGACAACAAAACACAGGAGGCTCTGGGACGATATTTCGTAAAATATTCGACATTCACAGAAAATCTCGTAGACCTTGAAAGCAAATACTTGGATAAATCCAAGCAGCGCGAAAAAATCAGGAAATATGTAAAGAGTGCCGAGATTTTGGGTTCATTGCGCACAAAGCTTGACGAGGCAATCAAAGGTTTGCTGCAAGCTGTTGACAATGCCGAGAGGCGCAACGCCGACCTTAATGCATCGTGGAACGCCTATATGAAACGTAGCGAATTCATAGAGGCGAGCAAGACCATTGAAAATATGTCCGTCAGCGATAGCTTGCTCATTGCCAAGAACCAATCTATTGGCGTAATTGGAGATGCAAATCAACACAACTCACTCCTCGACGAGTTGGAAGAGTTGGTGGATGTAGCAGATATCATCAAAGATATTAAAGCTAAGAAGGACGAACTTTTGAAGTTGATAGAAAAGGCAGAGAGGCTGAACAATCTTCCAAAAGAGCTCTCAGAAAAGACAGAAAAATACAAAAATCTCTATGGTAAATATCAAGAGGTTAAAAGACGGTTTAATGCAGAGCCCACACTGTCTGCTCGCCGAGCACTTGTCGAGGAGATGAAGATGCTGACAATGGAGGATATGCCGGTGCTTGATGTTGAGCCAATACGCGGCAGCATCGCTGTAAAGACCCAAAAAACCGGTGGTTTCCTTGGTTTTGGTGCAAAGAAGATGATTACAATCTCGCTCAATATAGAGGAGCCGCTGCCCTGCAGAGGTGTGTTGGTGGTGTCGGCAAAAGCAATATCATCAATGCCACAGGATAGATACGGCGTCTACTGCTTCGACGTAGAAAAAGGAACAAAAGGCGAAGTTACAATCACAGAAGAGACCAAAACATTGAACTTGGGCGATTCGCCAAAATCGTTGTTCGTAAAGTTCTGGCCACACGAAGAGGAAAAAGTGCCCATAAACCGCTTTGAGGTCAAAGGAGGAGGCACAATAACAATATAAAAACAAGAATAATGGGAAAAACTATTTTATGTCCATATTGCTTTGAAACATTCGACAACACCGATGTGATGGTTCAATGCGAAAATCATTCAATACGCACAATAGATGGCAGACCAACCGAGATTTGTGAACGCGAGGAGAACGAGCGTTACAACAATCACTGGGACGAGAGATTTATGTCAAAGCACGTATTCTCACCATCTATCGGCTTTTTTGAAAAGTTGTTCGGCTACAAGCCAAAAAGCGTGAAGTGCAACCGTTGCGGTGCCAACTCTACAAGATTTGTTTGCCCGCATTGCAACAACTGGCTCCCCACCGAGATGATAGAAAAAGGTTCTGAAATTATCTCTGTTATCGGTGGACCGGCAAGCGGCAAATCAAACTACATTGTCGCCCTCATAAATCAACTTCAAAAATATGGTCATAAATTAGAGCTTTCGGGCATCTTGCCACAGTTGGTTGGACGAAACAAAAAAGAGTACACCCGTTCGTTGTATGAAAATGCAGAAAGAACAATTTTCACCGACCACACTCCCGTCCCAAAGACACCAAAAACAGCACACCCAATACCTTGGATATTCCGTTTGGAGAGCTACGCAACCAAAAAAGCTGTATATCTTGTGTTCTATGACACTGCCGGCGAGAGCTTTAAAGACCCCGAGGAGATTAAGCGCAATGCCAAATACTTAGAAAAATCCAAAGCAGTAATTGTTGTTTTGGATACATTGTCGATACCATACGTTCAACGCATTCTCGAAGCCAAAAATATTGTAAACCAAGATATTGCAACACCGTTCACAGAGACGATGGGTGCTTTGAACAACTATGCGACAGAAAACCCCAATCTCTATAAAACTCCATTTGCTTTTGTAATGAGCAAATTCGATGCCATAATCTCAAACAAAGAAGATTTGGATTTTGACATCGAGCCATTTAAAAGAAACAGCTCATTCATTCAAACAGGCAAATTCTCATTGAAGCAGGTTGATGAGGCCAGCGAAATGATAAGAAGCTATATGGAAAATCAGTGGGATACAGGCCAGATGGGATATGATATTGTGAAAAAATGGGGCGACAATGCACGCTTCTTCGGAGTCTCGGCATTGGGCGCAATGATCAATTCAAATATGAAAATTGATATTCCCGACAATGAACAAATTAAACCTTTCCGCGTGATGGACCCACTCATCTGGGCACTACACAAACTTGGTAATTTTGGAATTCCTGTTGAATAATAAAAACTTATAACTATGAAATACTATCACATTATTTATAATTCCTCCGAAAAACCAATGAGTGGTGGTACAGGATTCGGCATCCGTACAGCAACAGAAGGAACCCCAAGCGAACTGCTTGAGGCGATAAAAAATATCACATACTTCACCGACGATTGGACAAGTTATAACATAACAACGGAAAAGTTCAATGAAAATATTGCGCTGATAGAGCAAGTACCAAAAAACTATGCAATTACCACCCTGACCGATAACGTCGGCAAGAAATATTATCTTGTTGCAAGAAGGGTATATGTTGGCTACGACCATAGTTTTTACCAAAACAACAAGCCCACACGCCCGGGAAATTATGTCATAGATTATTATGTCTTTGAATCGGCTCCCTGCGGCTGCGTGTACGAGATTTTATATGAAAATGCCCTACCCGGTTCGAACCACTTTATACCAAAATCTGTGCTCCCCACAACAGACAACGAAGAGATGAGAACAATCTCTGTTGGAGCACAAGAGGCATTGCCCATAGAGGAAAAACCATTCAAGGCCAATTTGCAGGACAAATTGACAAAAGATGCCGTGAAACTATTTTTTCACTATTTGCAAGCCAAGAGCAATAATCGCAAGCTACTAGTTAAAGTGAGCAGCGATAAAGCCCAAAGATTGTTGGCCGACTTTTATAGAATGTTGGGCGACAAACTCGCTGCAGAGGTGCGCACATACGTAAATCTGCGCAGCGAAGGCCTAAACGACAATTTTGATATAAACTTCATCCACGAGGACTACGCGTATCCAATATACCACGGAGGTTTTTACGATTACGTTGAGATTGAGACAGCCGAGATGCCCGACACTTTAGAGGCAAAAACCTTTGCCAACGACCTTGTAAACCTTGTAAGCAACTCTTACGAAGAGAACAAGGAGGACGTCAACGACCTGCTTAAATGGGTAACAATGCCCGAGCACGATATTGTAAAGAATATGTCAAAAGAGACAAACGACGCATTCTTCAGCTACTGCATCCAGCCCGGCAATTTCCTCTACACCTCAATAAAAAACGAGAAGGGCGAGTTGAACCACGAGCTGCTGCCGGTTCTGTGCTCATATATAAAGAATAACAACGGTGCAGCCGAGCGTTTCAACACACTCATCACCGAGACTATGAGCGAGATTACACCAGACACAGCCATCGCTCTTGTAAAGGAGTATAATGAGCTGATAAAGATTGGATTCTCGCTAAACGAAATTACCACCAATGTAAAGTCAAAGGTCTGCTCGGTTATTCTCTCGGATATTAGCCTGTTCCGCACACTGCTCGATGAGGCTCATCTTGAAAATATCTCGAAGTTCTTTGTAAAGGAGCAATTTGAGGAGAAGCAGAGCTATCTCGACTCGGCACAGCTCGACAAATATATCACAAAGCTATATACTTGGTTCTACACCGAAGAGGAGTTGAAGAAAAAAGGACAATGCCTGTGGCGCTTTATGAAACGTGACATTGACAAAGAGATTATGTTCTCCCTCATCGACGACGTTTACCAAGAGAACGAGCAGAAAATCAAGTTCCTCATTGAAATCCTTAACAAGGAGCTCAAGCCGTTCGAGGTTGTTTGGGGTTATATGAAGAACTATCTTGAAAAAATGGCAGAAAACACCGATTTCATCGCAATTTTTGAGAGCAGAACAGGCATTGAGGAGTATGCTCCAATGTTCTACTACAGCCTCAAAAAGGGTAGAGAGAATCTCAACACCTTGGAGAAGATTGCGCAGACAAGCGAGTTGCTGTCAAAAAACAAGGCACTTAAGAAGCTCGTCGAGGAGAATTTTGCCGCAGATAACATATACAAGGCATACTACAACCTTGTTGATACAAAATGCGAAAAAGACCCTCAGAAATATCTTGAACACATAAAAGAGAATGTTTTTGATTTCCTAAATATCAAAGACGACAAATGGAATGTGCTCAAAAAGTATATCGAGCTCATCATTGCCTGCGAGGAGAAAAAGAGCGAAAAACTGGACAAAGCAACGCTCGTTGGCGTGTATGAGAAGGTTGTAGAGCACAACAATGCAAAATTGTTCGCTGCGCTGCTGAACAGTGTAACATCATTGGTGAAAAATTGCTACATTGATATAAAATCCTTTGTTGCAGACTACAAGAAAATGAACCCCGGCAAAGATTGCATTGCAACACTTGCCGAGCTGGATGCAAACAAAGAGTGGCAGGAGCTGGCATCAGCAGTCATTGTAAAGAGTTTTAATATGAAGTTCGCCGATGCAGTGCACACCCTAGACGAATATGGTTACTCACAAGCGTTCAAAGAGCATCTGCTGATGAAACACTACGAAAAGGAGTACAAACGTTATAAATTGACAAACAAAGTCAAAAATTTCTTCAAGTCTTTGACATCGCTTTTCGGTTCCAAGAAAAAAGAGAATAAAAAAGAGGAAAAAAGCGTAAAAGGAAAAACAAAAAAATAATACAAAATTATGGACACAAGCACCACAGTAATAGAAGCAGGACAAGCATATCAAGACTCGCCACACCAAATAGTTTTTTGGGCATTTGTAACACTCACGGTCATTTCATTTGTTATCTCTCAGATAATAAACAGAAAAACTATTTGGGGTAATATCAGAGGTACATACAACGGGAAAGGTATGCGCCGTCAGTTTGTATACAACAAACAACCCTATTTGATGGTGCTGTTTGTTGCGGCATCAATCATCCTCTCGGGATGTGCTGCGGCATTAACGCTGTTTGCCGTTGGAGGTATTGCTTATGGACTCCTATGGTTGCTAAAGCTACTGGTGTGGCTGATAATCATTATCGGATGGATTTGTGCCGTAGTGGGCGTCATTGGTCTTTTTGCCGGAGGCTGGGGATGTATTCCTCTTGTTATCGGAGCCGTTATCCTTGGTTTCGAGGAGGAGATGAATGAGTTTGGTAATATGTGTGTGGAGGCAGGCTTTGAATTCTACAGCACGCTAAATATCTGGGATTTCTGTCTGCACATTGTGAACACCTATGGCGTATTGTTTGCGATGATAGCCGCAGCGCCAATCGTCATTGGTATTGCAATCGCCCTGCTTGCACTGCTGTGCTCTCTCATATTCTGGATTGTGGAGTCGTTGATGACTATGAGATACAACATCAAGCACCCTTGTCCGTTCTGCCACAACCCATCGGAGCCGGCAAAATATCTATCAGAAAATCACGAGCTGCCGGTGAAACTGAGACCGGGTGTTTATGGTCTGTTCCACATTACCCACCCTGTTACCGGTGAAAAGATGCCCACAATGTTGTTGAACGGCAGAGATAAACTGCCACGCAGATGCCCACATTGCGACCGCATCATTAGCTACCAGACAGGTATTGAAAAGCACATTGCCTTTGTGGGACTCCCAGAATCGGGAAAGACCTGCTTGACCTATCGTTTTATTGGTAATCTGATGAAGAACTACACCAACGTTGAGTTCACCGACGAGGTCAATAATGAGGCACGAAGAATTATCACAGATATAAAAAATGGCAAGGAGCAGGAGCTTGCGTCAAAGACCAGTGTTGCCGATATGCGACGCAGTTTGCAGATTTTGGCCCAAGGAAAAGGTGCTTTGCCGTATCACTTCTTTATCAACGACGTTGGTGGAGAGTTGTTTACAACATCGGGAGTTGAAAGCAGAAATGTACAGTTCTTTAAGGACGTTGACTCGGTATCAGTCTTGATTGACCCTTTCACAATGGACTTTAGCAAATATGAGCTTGGAGAAGAGTTTGCTGCGTGGTACCAAAAGAACGTTGGAAGCCAGAGCGAGGGAACAAATAAGGAGAAGGTAACCAATGTTATCCAAACAATAAAGGCAATGACCGACCAATTTATGCACAAGGCAAAGAAGATACATATAAACATTGTTCTTGTGAAGATTGACGCAGGATACGCGCCCATTGACATTGTGGGCGATGAAGCTAAAATCAGAGATTTTGTTGTCAATCAGTTAAATCTCTCTGCCGAGGTATATGATTTGGAGAGAACATACGCTTCGCTTCATTTCTACGCAGTGTCATCACTAAAGAATATAGGTATAGAATATTTGATTTCGGGCATAACAAACGATTTGAAGATAAAACTCAATTAACAATATTGCAATGAATAATATTTCTGATAAAATTTTCTTGTGCTACGCTTGGGAAAACACCGCAGAAGTAAAACAAATAACCATTGAATTGGAGAGTGAGCTGGGTGTCAAGTTGGCATCTGCCACAGACTTTATTGCCTCTAACAATTTTGAGGCGAATAACGAGACTTTTCGCGCAATAGAGAATGCCGATATTGTTATTCTGTTCATAAGCAGCGCTGCAAAGAAAACCGCCTATGTCAAGGAGTGTGTTGTCAGAGCACAGAACACAAACAAGAATATTCTACCCATCAACATCGACAAAAGCCTTTTCAGTTCAATGCCGTCGGAGTTCAAGTTCAGAACAAAGCCCTACAACTACAACGACAAGGAGGACAGAACAAGACTCTTGGCACAACTAAAAGCAACATTGGGTGTAAATATTGAAAATGGCGATGAATTTGGTGCATTGGTGCACGTTGTCACAGATATGGACGCATATATTTCGCGCTACGGCGAGAGATTGGACACCGTATTTGTGGGCAAAGACAACAAAATTAGATTGAAGAAAGGCGTTCATCTGCTCGATTTTGTAGCAGTAAAGGACTACGAAATTCGATGCAGTATCTCTTACGAGGTCAAAAACAACGATGGCGAGCAGTTTTTATCTGTGTCGCTGACCGAGTTGTACAACAAAAAACTGGAGGAGAAGGAATTTGCTGCAGCGCAAGCGGCAATGAGAAGGGAGATGAGGGAGAAGGAGCTGGAGCAGCAACGCCAAGCAGAGGAGGCAGAATTAAAGAGAAAGCAGAGACTGCGCGAGATGGAACTGCAAAGGCAACGCGAACGCGACCAAGAGAGAGACCTTGAGCTTGAGCAGATGAGACAGCGTAGGTTGGAGGAGAAAAGACAGCGTGAGCTTGAGGAGCAGAACAAGTCCAACGAAAAAGAGAGCTCTGGTATGTCGGGTTGCACAATATTCTTTTTGATAATATTAAGCATCGCACTGCCGTGGAGTCTGTTCTTTACAATTCCGTATTTTATCTACAAAGCGACCAAAAACGACGATTAATTTTTCATTTATGGCACACTCTAAAAGGATGTGCCATAAATTTATATATAAAAAAGGCTGTACACTGCCAACAAAAACAAATGACCGGGCTCGGGATTTTACTATATTAATATTTTTGACTAACTTTGCAGCGGATTTTCAAAAGATTCATTTTATGAGAAAAACACAAATTATCTCTTTTATAGCTTTAATAGCAACATTTTTGTTCACCTCTTGTATCAGAGAAGAGGCTCCGAACGCTGAATGTGATATCATCGCAGTAAAAGCCTCTTGGCTCAACAGCAACGATGGTATCTTGTCGGGCAAGCCCGTAATAAACAACAGCGCTGTAAGATTTTATGTAAATGAAGATACCGACCTTGAGACTCTTAAATCGGCCGACCCACAATTTGAGCTAACTCCGGGTGCACAAATTGAGAGACAAGCCCGCATAGAAGAGAATGGCGAGCGAGGAATATTTCTGTACTACAAAACAACGTCAGAGGACGGGAACTGGAGCAAGATATATGAGGTCTCATTCACAAAACAGACTTTCATAGACCCCAACGCAGTTTTTAGCTTTGAACACTTTGCTGTTGAGAAGAAGTACAACGTCTGGTACGAAGAGGATGCCAAAGGCACAAAACTCAACTGGTGGGCAAGCGGCAATGCCGGCTATTCAAAATCGGGAAAGGGCAAAAAGCCCGAGGATTTTCCCACATCGGTTGACTCGGCAGGTGTTAAAGGCTGCTGTGTAAAACTTGCCACTCGCAGCACAGGAACTTTTGGACTGTCTGTCGAAATGCCAATCGCAGCCGGAAACATCTTCATTGGCGAGTTCTTAACAGCCAATGCAACAAAAGCGCCACTCGAGGCCACACGCTTTGGTTTTACAATCACCCCAAGCAAGCCTGTCACACTGAGCGGTTACTATAAATACACCGCCGGCGAGAAGTTTACAGACAGAACAATGGCCGAAGTCGCAGGCCGTCGCGATGCCGGTGCAATATACTCGGTGTTGTACGAGGTTGACCCAAGCAATGTTGTCACCCTTGATGGCAGCAACGTACTCTCAAGCGACCGCATCGTTCTTGTAGCACAAATGGATATTACCACAGACACCGACGAATGGACAGCTTTTGAAATTCCATACAATGAGGCCAACAACAAGACTTTTGATTATAAAAAACTCGAAAATGGCGAATACGCAATAACCGTTGTTGCAAGCTCAAGTAAAAATGGAGAAAATTTTGAGGGCGCCGTTGGTAGCACACTGCATATCGACGAGTTCAAAATCAATTGGGAGAACAAATAATCAGTGAAACACAGACACCGGAAATAACACAATGAAAAAGATATTTATAGCACTTTTTGCAAGCATTATAGCCTTTGCGGCAACAGCCAGCAACAATAGCGAAGAGAAAAACTGGAGTGTACGCCTGAGCGCCGGCTACAATCTTGGTGGCACATCGCCACTGCCACTGCCCGTTGAAATACGTGGCATCGAGGGTTTTAACCCGGGAGTAAATTTCTCTTTCGAGGAGAGCGTTCAGTTTTTGTTTGGCAAAGGCCACTGGGGCGTGCGCTTTGGTGCAAGAGTCGAATCAAAAGGAATGACAACCAATGCCGACACCAAGAACTACTATATGTCGGTAGCCAATGACGATGGTATTGTTTCGGGATATTGGACAGGAAAGGTAGAGACCAACGTCAAGAACATATACCTTACCACACCGGTGCTTGCCGTTTATCAGATAAACAAAAGATGGAATGTATCGGCCGGTGCCTACCTATCCTACCTTCTCAAAGGCGAGTTCACAGGCTATGCCTACGATGGTTATCTGCGCGAGGGCGACCCTACCGGCGAAAAGACTGAACTTGACAAGGCTCCATACGATTTCAGCAGTGATATACGAAAAATACAATGGGGCTTGCAAGCCGGAGGCGAATATCAGCTTTGCAACCATCTTGCAATTTTCGCCGATATTAAATGGGGACTCAACGGCATATTCCCAAGCGATTACAGCAGCATTACATTTGCCCTCTATCCAGTATATGGCACATTCGGACTCACTTGTAATTTCTAAAAACATAAAATATTAACCTAAAGAAGAATGTCTATGAAGAAAACTTTACTCACATTCCTATTTGCAGTAGCAACAGTAGTTGCAATGGCACAAACAAAAACCTACACAGACAATTTGCTTGTTAAAGTTGGTGATAACTACGCCGACCCACAGGTAACAACCATCTTTGTAGAGCAGAACAACGAAGCATACACATTGTCACTCAACAACTTTATCCTCACAATGGGTGAAGAGGTTATGAATGTTGGTAACATTGTTGTAAACAACATTTCTGTAACAGAGGAGAATGGTATCAAGTCATTCAACACAACACAGAGCATTATGATCACTCCGGGCAACGATGAAAACGTTGCTGCAGACGAGTGGATGGAGTTTGAGGATGAGGTTACAATCACTCTTACCGGCAAAATGAATGCAGAGAAACTATATTGCAATATCAACATTGATATGGGCTTCCCTGTTAATGTGGAATTTGGCAACGAGAACCTTGCAACAACCTACACAGACAATTTGCTTGTTAAAGTTGGTGAGAACAACGCCGACCCTCAGGTAACAACAATCTTTGTGGAGCAGAACAACAATGAAACATACACATTGTCACTCAACAACTTTATCCTCACAATGGGTGAAGATGTTACGTATGTTGGTAACATTGTTGTAAACAACATTTCTGTAACAGAGGAGAATGGTATCAAGTCATTCGACACAACACAGAACATTATGATCACTCCGGGCAACGATGAAAACGTTGCCGCAGACGAGTGGATGGAGTTTGAAGATGAGGTTACAATCACTCTTACCGGCAAAATGGATGCAGCAAAGCTATACTGCAACATCAACATTGATATGGGCTTCCCCGTTAACGTTGTATTCGGTGACGAGAAAGCTGTAACAAACATTGACCGTGTAGCAGCAGAGAATGATGCAAATGTAATCTACGACCTCACAGGCCGCAAGGTTAACAGCATTGAGGCTGCCGGTATCTACATTGTTAATGGCAAGAAAGTACTTGTAAAGTAATAATTAATCTCATTTGACGAGGCGCGCCTCGCCTGATGCGAATAAAAAATATAATGAGACGTGTTTTTTTCACGTCTCATTATATTTTATTAAGTAGAGCAACAAGCGTTATTTAGATGAACAAAAACCTGAAACTTCTTTGCAACGCTAAATTTTGCTTGTAAATTTGTAGACAAAACAATTATGAGAGATAAAGAGAGACTACCGATACGGGAAAAAGAGATACTGAAGCTGACGTGGACCGGCAGCATAGTAAACCTGCTGTTGCTGATTTTCAAATTCGCAGCCGGCATTTTTGGCCGTAGCTCGGCAATGATAGCCGATGCAGTACATTCACTATCGGATTTTGTCACCGACATAATTGTTATTGTTTTTGTGCGAATATCGGGAAAGCCCGAGGATGACAGTCACAAATACGGCCACGGAAAATATGAGACTCTGGCAACAGCAATCATTGGCGTGCTTCTGTTTCTTGCCGGTGTTGGAATTTTAGTAGGTGGAGCAATATCCATTGCAAATGTTCTTGAGGGCAAGACATTGCAAGCACCAACGCCAATAGCTCTTGTTGCCGCGGCAATATCAATAGCGACAAAAGAGATTTTATACCGGTACACTGTGTACAAAGGCAAGGGGCTCAACTCAAAAGCCGTAGTAGCTAACGCTTGGCACCACCGTAGCGACGCCCTCTCGTCAATAGGTACGTTCATCGGCATAAGCGCGGCTATCTGTCTTGGTGAAAAATGGCGCATATTCGACCCCATTGCAGCTATTGTTGTAAGTGCAATGATTATAAAGGTTGCCATAGACCTTGTGAAGCCGTGCGTGGACGAGTTGCTTGAGCGCTCGCTGCCGGCCGAGATTGAAAACAGAATATGCGATATTATACTCTCCTTCCCAAACACAAGCTCACCTCATCACTTGCGCACACGCCGCATTGGCAACCACATTGCCATAGAGGTGCACATTCGTATGGACGGCACAACCCCACTGGCCGAAGCTCACGCCGTAGCGTGTGATATTGAGAAAAAGTTAAAAGAGGAGTTTGGCGAGAAGACACATATCGGCATACATCTTGAACCATTTAAATAGAAGAAATAGTAGCACAGGAGCAACCACACAGAAAGCATTTGACCACAAAACAGACTATTATAATAATATACACAACTTTTTTACGTTGATAAAGAAGTTTATTGAGCACGAATGAAAAGAATAATATTCATAGCATTGATTTTAGCTTGTTCTTTTGGGAAGGTACAGGCTCAGTTTGATGCACACTTTACCCACTACTGGGAGATGCTCAACTTCTTTAACCCCGCCGGAGCAGGAGCCGACGGCAAGCTAAAAATATATGGCGCCTACAGCAACCAGATGACAGGGTTCGAGGGCAATCCAAAAACAATGCTTATAAACATTGACGCCCCTATCCCATTCATTAAAAGCGACCATAATCTTGGGCTTGGTATCATAAACGATGAGATTGGTAAATTCTCGAACCAACATCTGTACCTAAACTACGCATACGCTTTCAAACTTTTCAAGGGACGCCTTGCATTGGGATTGCAGGCGGGGCTGGTAAACTGCAGTTTTGAGAATAAAGACCTCAATTTTGGCAAAGACAATAACGACCCGGCGTTTCCATCGGGTAATGCAGACGGAAACAAAATAGACTTTGGTGCCGGAGTTATGTATCAGCATAAATATTTTTACGCAGGAGTTGCCGGACTGCACCTTAACGCCCCACTCGTATTAATAGGAGAAAAAAACGAAATAAGAATAAGCCCTTATTTTAATTTTATGGCCGGAGGCAATATTCCGATAAAAAATTCGTTAATATCAGTACAGCCCTATATGCAGGTGATGACCGACTTTGTCAGTTGGAGGGCAAGCATAACAGCGCTTGGTACATACAGCTACGACGGCAAGGACTTTTTTGGAGGAATAACATACAGCCCAATGTCATCGGTGGCCTTTATACTAGGCGTAGAGATGATGAATATCACAGCAAGCTACGGATACGAGTTGTTTACATCGAGCATAGGGGCAGAAAATGGAAACCACGACATATTTATAGGCTATAAAATAGACCTTGAAATTTTTAAAAAGGGAAAAAATAAACATAACAGCATAAGAATTTTACAATGATGAGGAAAATTGTTTTTCTTTCAACAGCAGCACTTCTATCACTCTCCTTGCTCTCGTGTTTCGGAGCAAAGAGCGGAATGAGCACAGCGCAAGGTGGAGAGGTGACAGGCGTTCACGGCTCGGCAACCAACGAGCCAACTCCATACGGGATGGTGCTTATACAAAGAGGTTCTATTAAGGTGGGCGATGAAGCCAACGACACCCTGTGGGGCACAGGAGCACCATCGAAAGATATCTCAGTAGATGCTTTCTGGATGGACGAGGCCGAGGTGTCAAATGCAAAATATCGTCAGTTCGTATTTTGGGTGCGCGATTCTATCATTCGCGAGCGCCTTGCCGACCCAGCATACGGCGGTGACGAGACATTTAAAATCACCGAGGACGAGTATGGTGAGCCAATCACCCCATATTTGAACTGGAAAAAGCCTATTCCTTGGAAGAAACCTACCGAGGACGAGCAGCGCGCCATTGAGAGCGTGTATATCACCAACCCAATCACCGGCGAGAAGATGCTCGATGCGGCACAGATGAACTACCGCTACGAGATTTACGACTACACACAAGCAGCACTCCGCAAAAACCGTTTGAACCCCGAGGAGCGCAACCGTAATACAGATATCCCCGTAAACTACGATGCTGTGGTAACAATCTCAAAGGACACTGCTTACATTGACGATGAAGGCCAGATTGTGAGAGAGACAATAAACCGCCCATTGTCGAGCGCATACGATTTCCTCAACACATATATTATAAACATTTATCCCGACACAACCTGCTGGGTAAATGATTTCCCCAACGCAAATAACGAGACCTATTTGCAGCTCTACTTCAGCCACCCCAAATATGACAACTACCCTGTTGTTGGTGTCAGCTGGGAGCAGGCAAACGCATTCTGTGCTTGGCGCACCGAATATCTGCTACGTGGTATGGGAGCACAGGCAAAATGGATACAGCGCTACCGCCTGCCGTCAGAGGTAGAGTGGGAATTTGCAGCTCGTGGCAAAAACGGCAGCCGCTTCCCTTGGGAGCAGGGCGACACAAAGAGCGACGAGGGTTGCTACTACGCCAACTACAAACCCGGCGAAGGCAACTACACAAAGGACGGTAGCCTTATCACATCGGCTTGCGGCATATTCTCGGCAAATTCAAATGGCCTTTATGATATGGCCGGAAATGTTGCTGAGTGGACCTCAACCGTGTACACCGACGCCGGCGTTCTGCAAATGAGCGACATTAACCCCGACCTGCAATATCGCGCAGCGAAAGAGGACCCATACAGTATGAAGAAAAAAGCCATCCGTGGAGGCTCGTGGAAAGACCCTGTTAAATATATTCAGGGCGCGACACGCTCTTATGAGTATCAGAACGAGTCACGTTCATACATTGGTTTCCGTTGCGTGAGAAGTTACGCCGGAAACGACCGCAGATAACAATAGAAGTAACGTATCAAAACATTAGGATATGAAAAAGTCAAAAGGCATTATAGGAGGTTTACAGGCATTTATGGATTCGGCAAAAGGCAAGACCCTTATGAACTATTTTTATAGTTGGGGTGCTGCCGTTGTCATACTTGGAACATTGTTCAAGCTGACACACTTGCCGGGTGCCAATCTTATGCTGTTCTTGGGTATGGGCACCGAGGTTATAGTGTTTATTTTCTCGGCATTCGAGCGCCCATACGAGGTGGCCGAGGAGAGTGAGAAACAGAGCAACGTGACAAGCGGCCCGGCAGGACAGCCCATCATCATCAACGGACCAATTATGGCAGGTGGCCCGGCAGCAACAGGAACTGTGGCAGAGGCTGCGGCTACTCCAACAAATGTTGAGCAAACAACCGCTGCACAAAGCTCGGGCCCAATAGTAATTGGTGGTAGCGCACCGGTTGCCGGCGGTAGTGTAAATGCCGCACCAGTGGTGGCACCGGCAAATATCGGAGAGATGGACAAGGCAACAGAGGAGTATGTGGAGAAGGTACGCGCGCTCACCGATGCGATACAGCGCATATCACAACAAACAGAAGCCTTGGGACGCAATATGGAGGAGATGGATACTTTGAGCCGCAACCTCACCGGTGTAAATGCGTTGTACGAGGTACATCTGCGCAGTGCCGGCGGACAGCTTAACGCCATCGACCAAGTAAACGACCAGACAAAGAAGATGGCACAGCAGATTGAGGAGCTGAACAATCTTTACGCCCGTATGATTGAGGCGATGACTTCAAAAATGGACCGTCCACAAATTTAAATCTCACACAATGAAGGTAAAAAAACAAAAAGTTTCACCACGTCAGAAGATGATAAACCTGATGTACGTTCTTCTGATGGCGATGCTTGCAATGAATGTATCTTCGGACGTTCTTAACGGCTTTACTTTGGTCGATGAGAGCCTTACAAGAAGTACGGAAAATGCGGGTGTACAAAATACTACACTCTACAGCTCGCTTGGTGAGATGATGGCTAAGAACCCCGAGAAGGTGCGCGAGTGGTTTGAGCGCGCCAACAGCGTGAAAGCAAAATCGGACAGCCTTTATAATTTCACAGACAAACTCAAGGAGCGTATAGCAAAAGAGGCCGACGGTGAGGATGCCGACTATCATAATCTTGAGAACCGCGAGGACCTTGAGGCTGCAACGTTTGTTATGCTATCGGGCAACAACGAGGGTGCCAAACTCTACAAAGCCATTAACGAATATCGCGATTTTATGGCTGGATTGGTTGATAATCAAGCACAAAAAGAGATGATTGCCAACTGCCTCAGCACCGACCTGCCACAAGGCAATAATGTCCTGAACAAGAATTGGCAGGAGTATCACTTTGAGAGTATGCCGGCCATTGCAGCAATAACACTGCTCACAAAAATTCAGAACGACGTGCGCTACGTTGAGGGCGAGGTTATACATATGCTTTCAAAGAAGGTTGATATGGGCGACGTTCGTGTGAACCAGATTAAGGCACTGGTTATCCCAACGTCAAAAAACATTGTACGCGGTGGCGACTTCTCGGCACAGATTATCCTTGCGGCAGTGGACTCAACCCAACGCCCACAGATTTTTATCGACGATACACTGCTTGATGCAGAGAATGGCGAATATGCCGTGCGTTGCAATAACACCGGCGACTACACGCTCAATGGCTATATGCTCGTCAACGATGGAGCAGGCGTGCAGACACGATACGACTTCTCACAGAACTACACAGTCGTAGACCCAACAGCAACGGTCAGTGCATCACTGATGAACGTGCTCTATGCCGGTTTCTCGAATCCGGTAAGCATCTCTGTTCCCGGAGTTCCTGCAAACAAAATTACTGCAAGAATAACCAAAGGACAGGGAAGCATAAAGAGCGATGGAAAGAGCGGTTACATAGTTGTCCCCACAAAGATTGGCGAGGAGTTGTTGATTGGCGTTACAGCACGTAACGACGAGGGCAGAGACCAAAGTATGGGCGAATATGCGTTCCGCGTGCGTCAGTTACCCGACCCAACGCCTTTCCTCGAATATAAAGACAAGGATGGTAACACACAACGCTATCGTGGCGGAACAAAGTTCAGCAAACAGGCTCTTATGAGCACAAGCGGCATTGTTGCAGCCATTGACGATGGCTTGTTGAATATTGGATTTAAAGTACTCTCTTTTGAGACAGTATTCTATGACAATATGGGCAACGCAATACCTCTCACATCACAAGGTGCGCTATTCTCTCAACAGCAGAAGGATATGTTCCGCAACCTTGGACGCGGCAAACGTTTCTATATATCACACGTAAAGGCCATTGGCCCCGATAATGTAGAGCGTCTGTTGCCAACATCACTCGAGGTTATTATCGACTAAAAAAAGAATAAACAATATTTACAATATGCAGTACATAAGCAAAATATTACTCATTGCAGCGGTTGCATTGTTTGCACAGACAGCCAATTCTCAGCCTCCTGCACGCCAAGGTAACCAGCAGAACAAAAAGGCCGAAAAGACAGTGGTCGTAGAGCTCACAGACAGAGCCAAAAGCCAATATCCGGTGGCACAGACGCCACAGGAGGTTGATTGGAGACGCGAAATATATCGTTCCCTTGACCTTGAGAACGAAAAGAATGCATCACTCTACTATCCTGTGGAACAAATTGGTAACAACTGCAATCTTTTCACATTCCTGTTCAATAACATTTTGAAAGGCAATATCACAGCCTACAAATATAATCTCGACGGCATTGAGCAATTTACCGAGGAGAATATCATCGCTCCGGTAGACCTGCTCGACAACTATCGTATATACTACGAGGAGAAAGATGGCGAACTGATTGTTGGCAAAAGCGATATCCCAAGCGCCGAGGTTCTGAGCTATTACATCAAGGAGAGTCACTACTACGACCAGCGCACCGGCACATACGGCAAGCAGGTAACAGCTATATGCCCTGTATTGCACCGCTCGGGCGATTTTGGTTCAGAGGTAACAAAGTATCCGATGTTCTGGCTGAATTACGACGAAATTTCACCTCTGCTCACACAGCAGAATGTGATGAGCAGCAGCCTCAACAACGTGATGTCTATGAGCATCGACGACTTTTTCAGAAAAGGCAACTACGAGGGAGAGATTTACAAAACCGTGAATATGCGCAACCTTGCCATTTCACAATATTGCAAGGATTCGGCAGCCGTAAAGCAGGAGCAGGATAAGATTGAGCAACAGCTCAAAGATTTCCGCACCAATCTTTGGAACACAAAAACCGTTGCCGAAATTCGTCAGGACTCTATCAATGCTGCCACAGCCGCCGCAAACGACACCATCAACGGCAAAAGTGAAAAAGTTGTAAAAAAAGAGAAAGCTAAAAGCCGTACAAAAACAAACAGTGCAAAAAGAAGCACCGTAAAAAAAGAGAGCAAAAGTAAGAGCAAAAGCAGCAGTGGCAATAATGCCAACCGCGTATCAGTACGCCGCGAACGTCGCTAAACTTTTTCACACCAAATATTGTTTATTTGTTTGTTTTATTGTTCTTTTGTAATGCAAACTATATTAAGACAGCACTCTGTGGAGTGCTGTCTTAATCAACAAATTAATACCATAATTTATGAAAAAGTTTTTAGGCATCACCCTGTTCCTTTGCTTTATGATGGTTGCACCGGCAACAGCACAATTCGACTTTGGTATAAAAGCCGGAGTAAACCTCTCGGAGAAGCCGACAGCTAATATCAATGATTTGAGAAACAGCCTGAAAGGCAATGCCGGATGGTTCGCCGGCCCCACAGCAAAATTCATCTTTCCAATTGTAGGGTTAGGCTTTGAGGCAAATATTCTCTACTCTCAAAACAATATAGAGATTGAAGGGCAGAATTTATTAAGCCAGAGCATTGATATTCCTCTGTTCTTGCGCTACGAACTATCGTTACCCGTAGTGAAAAAATATATAGAGCCCTTTGTAGCCATAGGCCCGCAATTTAATTGGAATATTGGCAGCAAGGAGTATACACTCGAGGACCTGAACAATATCGATTACTCTAAATATACGCTGAACAATAGTGAAATAAGCCTGAATTTAGGATTGGGATTTATCCTGTTCGAGAATTATCAGATACACGGCAACTACAACCTTGCACTAGGCCACACTGCCGAAATATCTAATTGGGATGTTTCAAAAATCACTTCATTAAAAACAAGTAAATGGCAAATATCCTTGGCGTATATCTTTTAACAACACTATATGAGAGACACATACATTCCACTGCTGAATAGAATTGGAGTAGAGACTGACAGCATTAATGCTATACACTGGATTTGTGTTATCCTGTGTATAGTGTTGCTTTTTTACATCAGCAGTTTCATCTGTCAAAAGATTGTTATCCCCATCAGCAACAGAATAACACGAAAGACACAGGCAAAATGGGATGAACTGATATTCAACAACACTACATTAAAATATGCCTGCAATCTCATCGTTGGCATAGCATTGACCGCAACGCTCCCAATGCTGACGTATGAACAATCAATGCTATACGGCGTTGCAACAAAAGTTTGCTACATTTATATCATCATTGTTTTTGTGAGGCTTTGTTGTAGCATACTATCATCGTTGTACAAAATATCTAGCCAAGCTAAAAAGACAAAAAATCACACCCTGCAAGGCGTTTTTCAAATGCTGAAGATTGTTGTCATCTGCATTGGCATAATTTTGGTTGCAAGTATAATAATTGACAAAGACCCCACAAAATTATTAGCCGGTCTCGGAGCCTCGGCTGCCGTACTTATGCTTGTTTTTAAAGATAGTATAATGGGATTAGTTGCAGGAGTACAACTATCGGCCAACGATATGCTGCGCCCCGGTGATTGGATTACAATGGAAAAATATGGCGCCGATGGTATGGTGCAAGATGTCTCCCTGACAACTGTAAAAGTTCAGAATTGGGACAACACCATCACAACAGTCCCCCCATACGCCCTTGTAAGCGAGTCTTTTCAAAATTGGCGCGGAATGTTCGACAGTGGTGGCCGACGCATCAAGCGCTCTATTTTCATTGATATGAGCTCTATTGCTTTTTGTAATGAAAAACAGATAAAAAGCCTCAGCGATAAAGGATTGCTCACCAGCAACGATAGCAGACCTGTGAACCTCACCGTGTTCAGAGAGTGGCTCGAAGCGTGGTTAAAGAACCACCCGAAGGTGAACAAAGAGATGATAATAATGGTGCGCCAACTGCAACCAACCGCACAAGGATTGCCCTTGGAGTTATATTTCTTCTTTAAAGGAACAGCTTGGGTAGATTACGAGCACCTGCAATCAGAGGTATTTGAATACATATTGGCAACACTGCCTGAGTTCGGGCTCAAAACATTCCAAAGCCCAACCGGCAACGATATAAAAAACTTTGTAAGTAACGAGGTTGACAATTAATCCGTTCACGAAAAAGGAAATGACCAAAAGTCATTTCCTTTTTCGTGTGGCGGAATAAAACTCTACCTCCCGAGCCTTTACCGCATTTTCAAATTTCTCCCGCGCATCGGCAACACTGCCAGCCTCTTTGGATTTATCCACTGCCTCCATAGCTAAAAGCTCAAGATACAAAGCGTATGAAATTTCAAGCAGTTCCTCGGATTTTTCGGCCTGCATAATCTTTTCGGTAGCCCTGTTGTAGGCGGCAACACAATCTTTTGTAGCTTTGTCGTCACCACAAGCCAAGAGCAACGCTGCTGCAAGAAAAACAAATAAAAAGGTTCTTATCTTGTACATACTATTGCTGTTTAACATTCTGTGCAAAAATAGATATTTTATCCGTTCCAAACAAAGCAATAAAAAAGAAATGCCAAGCCGCCTATATTTTGCTATTTAGAGGCTTTTTAATAACTTCGCAGTTGTTATGAGTGATTTTGCAGATGTCATATTACCATTGCCTCTGCCCGGAACATTTACATACAGCGTTCCGGCCGAGTTAAAGGGGAAAATTATCCCCGGTTGCCGTGTAACCGTTCCTTTGGGCAATAAAAAAAGCTATACAGCATTGGTAGCGACTCTGCACAATGACAAGCCCGACGGCTACACTGTGCGGCCATTAAAGGAGCTCCTTGACGAAGCGCCCATAGTTCTTGATAGTCAAATAAAACTCTGGGAGTGGATTTCAAAATACTACCTCTGCTCTTTGGGCGATATCTACAAAGCAGCAATTCCGCAAGGATTAAAAGGAGAATTCAAGCCAAAGACCGAACAGCGAGTGCGACTAACGGCAGAATACAGCAGTGAAAAGTGGATAAACCTGCTTGTGCAATCACTCAGCCGCGCACCACGACAAAAGAGGTTACTTGCAACCTATCTGCAACAGGCAACTCCCTTTGGAGACAACCCAAAAGAGATTTCAAAACACAAGCTCATAGAACTTGCACAGGTTCAGCCACCAATATACAAACAACTGCAGGATAAAGGCGTTTTTGAAAGCTACGAGGTGGAGATTGGACGATTAGGGCACAATGACGCACCTTGTCAGCCGGTAAATACACTGAGCCCGGCACAGCAAAAGGCTTTTGACGAGATTAAAGAGTCTTTTACACAAAAGAACGTAACACTGCTCCACGGCGTTACATCGGCCGGCAAGACAGAGGTCTACATTCACCTGATAGCCGAGGCTGTCAAACGCGGTGAACAGGTGTTATATATGCTACCCGAGATTGCGCTGACAAAGCAGATTGTCGAAAGATTGAGGAGAGTATTCGGCAACCGCATAGGGCTTTATCATTCAAAATTCACCGATGCCGAGAGGGTGGAAATTTGGAAAAAACAACTCAGCGATGAGCCATACGACATCATTCTCGGCGTGCGCTCTTCGCTCTTCTTGCCATTCAAGAATTTGGGTTTGGTAATTGTTGACGAAGAGCACGAGAACAGCTACAAACAGCAAGAGCCGGCACCACGATACAATGCACGCAATGCAGCAATAGTTCTTGCATCATACTTTGGAGCAAAAACGCTGCTTGGCACAGCAACACCATCAATAGAGAGCTATCACAACGCAACCACCGGAAAGTATGCCCTTGTAAACCTCGCAACCCGACACCGAGCTGTTCAACTGCCACAGATTGAAGTTATCGATATGCAGGAATACAGCCGCAAGAAATTGACTGTCGGGCCATTCTCCGATCCTCTTGTCGAAGCAATGAGCCGAGCGTTAAAAGAGAAAAAACAGATAATACTATTCCAGAACCGCCGTGGTTACTCGCCACAAATAGAGTGCCGCACCTGCGGTTGGGTTCCACATTGCAAGCACTGCGATGTGAGCCTCACCCTGCACAAGAATGCCAACAAACTTGTGTGCCACTATTGTGGCTACACAATTCCAGCACCCGTGCATTGTCCAAATTGCGAAGGGCGTAATTTTGCCACCCTTGGTTACGGAACAGAGAAGATTGAGGACGACCTGCAAAATCTCTTCCCCGAAGCTCGCATAAAGCGTATGGACCTTGACACCACACGCACACGCACAGCCTACGAAAAGATTATCAGCAATTTTCAGGACGGAAAGACAGATATTTTGATAGGCACACAAATGGTCTCCAAAGGCCTCGACTTTGACAATGTCGACGTTGTAGGCATTGTCAACGCCGATACTCTGCTCAACTACCCCGATTTTAGAGCCACCGAGCGAGCATTTCAACTAATGTCGCAGGTAGCAGGACGTGCCGGACGCAAAAACGGACAGGGCAGAGTGTTCCTGCAGACAAAGATGACCGATGCACCGGTAATTCCACAAATTGTGAACAACGACTACGCAGCCTTCTACGACCAGCAGTTGCAAGAGCGCTTGTTATTCCATTATCCTCCTTTTTATCGGTTAATTTACATATATATGAAGCACCGCGACGTGCGCGTGATTGAGGAGTTTTCGGAGCTTATCGGCAAACGTATGCGTGAGATTTTTGACAACCGCATACTCGGCCCCGACCTGCCTCCCGTAGCAAAAGTCAAACAGCTATATATCAGAAAAATTGTCCTGAAAGTAGAAAACTCACTTTCACAATACAAAGTAAACGAAGTGTTAAGAAACATACAACAGGCCTACTGCGAACAGCCACGCTATCGCTCAATAGTTATGTATTACGACATTGACCCACTGTAAAAACCTCTGTCACAGCAGTTCTTTTTTTATAATAAATCTTAACGCCGACCCAAATTATCGGCTAATATTTTGCCCTCTGCTATTTATTAGGTAAATTTGCACAATTTCAGGATAAAAATATCCTGTTTCCAAAGAATTAAAACAAAATTTACACAAAATAATGAAACAATTCAAAATTTGGAACAATGCCTTGGGGTGGTTCACATTCATCGTTGCGGCATTGACATACTGCCTGACTGTTGAGCCAACAGCAAGTTTTTGGGATTGCCCGGAGTTTATTCTCTCGGGAAATAAGCTCGAGATAGGACACCCACCCGGTGCACCGTTCTTTATGCTCACAGCAAATCTCTTTTCAATGTTTGCCAGCCCCGAGAATGTGGCATATATGGTAAATATTATGTCGGCCGTGCTCAGCGCTGCCGGTATTCTGTTCCTTTTTTGGAGCATCACACACCTGACACGCAAACTCATAGTTGCCAACAGCAAGGAAATCACAAAGAGTCAAATGATTACCATACTGGGCTCGGGCCTTGTTGGAGCGTTGGCATATACTTGGAGCGACACCTATTGGTTCAGCGCCGTAGAGGGCGAGGTTTATGGTTATTCATCACTTTTCACCGCCGTTGTTTTTTGGCTTATCCTAAAGTGGGAAGACAACGCCAATGCACCGCACAGCGACAGATGGCTCGTTCTCATAGCCTATCTTGTGGGATTGTCAATAGGTGTGCACCTGCTTAACCTTTTGTGTATCCCAGCCATTGTGCTTGTAGTGTATTACAAAAAATTCCCCAATGCAAATTTCAAAGGTTCGCTATTGGCACTAGCCGTATCGGCAGCCATTGTTGTGGTTGTTTTGTATGGTATCGTTCCGGGCGTTGTGAAAGTTGGCGGATGGTTTGAACTACTATTCGTAAACATACTCGGTTGCTCGTTCAACACCGGATTATACGTATATATCTTGTTGCTTTTTGCCACACTCGTTGCCGGAATTTACTGCACCGAAAAGAACAAAAGCCAAAAAGTCATTGCAAGCATTTTCACTTTGGCAATAGCCCTGCTGGGAATTCCTTTCTATGGCAACGGCATCATCGGCAGCCTGTTCCTTGGTGCTATTGTGCTGGCTATAATTTATTTTATTGGCACAAGAAACAAAGTATCATACAAAGGCTCAGAGATTAGAAAGAGCTACTTGATAAGCCGCAGAGGTTTCAACACATCATTCCTCTGCCTATTGCTCATAATGATAGGCTACTCTTCCTACGCCCTCATCGTTATACGTTCAGCGGCAAACACTCCGATGGACCAGAATTCCCCCGAGAATATATTCACTCTTGGCTCGTATCTGAACCGCGAGCAATATGGTTCGCGCCCACTCTTTTATGGCGAGTGCTTTGACTCCGAGGTAGAGAGAAACAAGGACGGAGAGGCTGTATCGGTAGAGACAAGCCCTGTGTATATGCGCGTGGAGAAGAAAAACGCATCCGACCCCGACGAGTATGAGATAATCGAATACAACAGAGAGTATAAGTTCGTTCAGAATATGCTCCTCCCACGTATGTACAGCAGCGACCACGCCGGAGAATACGAAAGATGGATTGGCCGCAACATTAAAAATACAAGGCGAGCAAAATACCCCGATGTAAGAAAGCAACAACGCAAACCGCTTGAAGTTAAAGTGCCCACACAGTGGGATAACCTCACTTTCTTTGTCAACTATCAAGCCAACCATATGTATTGGCGCTACTTCTTCTGGAACTTTATCGGCCGACAGAACGATATTCAGAACAACTATGGCGAAAAAGAGTATGGCAACTGGATTACTGGCATACCCCTCATTGACGACATACGATTGGGCGACCAAGATATGCTTCCCCAGACACTGAAAGAGAACAAAGGACACAATGTATTCTTTGCTCTGCCATTCATTCTCGGCATCATTGGAATTATTTGGCAATTCGCCAATGGCAAAAAAGGCAAACAGCAATTCTGGGTGGTATTTATGCTATTCTTTATGACCGGACTCGCAATTGTGCTTTATCTTAACCAAACACCATTGCAGCCACGCGGGCGTGACTATGCATACGCCGGCTCTTTCTATGCCTTTGCCATTTGGATTGGTATGGGTGTTGCCGGCATCATTCACGGAGCAAACAGCCTTTTGAAAAAATACAACAAAAAGGAGAATAATATTTTGGTTAACAGCCTTGTTGCCATTGTCTGCTTGTTTGTTCCTTTACAGATGGTGTCACAAACTTGGGACGACCACGACCGTAGCGGCCGCTACGCTTGTCGCGATTTTGGTTTGAACTACCTTAACACTCTCCCCGACGAGGGCAGCCCCATCATCTTCACCTGTGGAGATAATGACACGTTCCCTCTTTGGTACAACCAAGAGGTAGAGGGTGAACGCACCGACTCACGTGTCTGCAACCTCTCTTATCTGCAGACCGATTGGTATACCGACCAGATGAAGCGCCCCGCATACGACTCACCGAGCCTTCCAATCACTTGGGATAGAATTAACTACGCCGGTAACACAAACATCTATGTTTATGTGTTCCCGATGGAGGAGTTTATTATGCAGTATCGCAATGCCTTCCCCGAGAAATTTGACAAAGCATTCGGCGAGAACCCCTTTGAGATGAACAAAATCACAAAACACTGGATTCTCGAGGCTAATGCTACAAAAAAATCAGAGGCACGCAAGATTGTTGATGACATCATAAAGCACTATGAATTAGCCCTGAACGAGGGACGCTCGAGAAGAGATTATATCGAAATACCAAAGAGCATCATCCCTTGCGAGAAGCTTTATATCCCCATTGACTCTGCGGCAGTGATGCGCTCGGGAATGATAATTCCACAGGAATACGAGCATAATATGCCCGAATATATGACCATCGATATAAGCGACAAGAGCGCTCTCTATCGTCACGAGCTTATCCTGTTCGATATGCTTGCCAACGCAAATTGGGAACGCCCATTGTATATGTCAATGACCGTTGGCGACAAGAATTATCCTGCCGTGCTTAAAAAATTCTTCGTTCACGAAGGCTTGGCATATAGAATAACACCATTCGATTGGAGTAAATTGGGATACGACACAAATGGTGGCGAACACCCGATAGATATTGAGCGCTTTAGCAACAATATCATCAATCGTTTCAAGTGGGGTGGACTAAAAGAGCATAAAGATTATTATGCCGATGAGTCTATCAGAAGAATGATAAGCACACACCGCAACCTTGTAGCACAGCTGGCAACCGAGATGATTAATGGCGAAGAGGACGATGCCAAGATAATCTCCGTGCTTGAAAAGATTTACAATGAGTTGCCCGAAGGCATAGCCCCCTACGATGCATTGCGAGACAACACAATTGCCCTTGCCGACGTTTATAACATTCTATATCAGATACAGAAAGACTACAAGAACGAGATTGAGCAGCTGAAAGAGAGCGATGATTTTATCAAGCAGGCGGTGGTAGAAGAGCTGTATCTTGGCGACGACACCCTTGCACTGCTCAAGCAGAGACGCGACCACATAGCAAACAGCATACTAAAGAACGAACTTGAACACATAATGTGGTATAACACCCTCAAGCCCTATCAGACAAGCGACGTTATGCTGTACCACCGAGTGTCGCTTGTGGAACACTCTTGGAAATCACTTGATAACGGCGAACATTGCACTGTATCACGAGAAGATATTGTCGGGGCATTGAGCACCTGTTTCAATAATCAAGTGAGCGCTCTTAACAGAATTCGCAACAAGAATGATATTGAGCTGAAAAAGATGGTGATTGGAGCCATTTATCAAACCCTTGACGAAATAAAATTGTCAAACACCGAAATGCGACAGATTGAACAGTCGTTAAGGCTATTGATGAAACAGAGCAAATAAACAAAGATAATGTTTATAGAGCAAGTACCGAATATTGTACGCAACCTTTTCCCAAAGGCGCTATGGAGGATGAACCCCGACGAAAAATCGGTATACCTCACCTTTGATGATGGGCCAATCCCCATCATCACACCTTGGGTTATCGACCTGCTCGGGCAATACGATATAAAGGCAACGTTTTTTATGGTCGGTGATAATGTGCGCAAATATCCACAGGAATATATGCAGGTTGTCGAGAATGGGCACAGAGTGGGCAACCACACATTCAACCACCTGAAAGGCCTGTTCACAAGCACAAAGGAGTATATAGAAAATGTCGATAAAGCCGATGCGTTAATACACAGTAACCTCTTTCGCCCACCCCACGGGATATTGCGTCACAAACAGTATAAAGAACTGAGCAAACGCTATCAATTTATTATGTGGGATCTTGTTACACGCGACTACAGCTTTCGCTTGAACGGAGAAGATGTACTTGCCAATGTGAAGAAATTTGTACGCAACGGCTCTATCATAACATTCCACGATTCTATACGCTCCGAGAACAATCTAAAGTATGCCCTGCCACGCTCAATAGACTGGTTGCTGGAACAAGGATACGAATTTAAAGTATTCAAGTAATGACAAGAGAAGAACTGACCGCACACATCAAAGCCGAAGCACTACGCCTCGGCTTTGATGTGTGCGGTATTGCAAAGGCCGAGCCTGTCGACCCCCAAATAGTGTCAATATACAAAAATTGGATTAGAGACAAGAAGCACGGGACAATGCAATATCTCGAACGCAACTGCGAAAAAAGAGTCGACCCCACCCTGCTCGTCGAAGGGAGCAAGAGCATTATATCGGTAGCAATGAACTATGCCCCCAAACAGGTAATTAACGGAATTGCCAACTATGCACAAGGCAAAGATTATCACAAAATTATAAAAGACAAATTGTATCTGCTGCTACAGAGCATAAACAATGTATGCAAAGCACAAGGCCGAGCTTTTTGCGACTCGGCACCACTGCTTGAACGCTACTGGGCTGTAAAAGCCGGCATTGGTTACATTGGGCGCAACAGACAACTCATAATTCCTCGAAAAGGCACAAATTTCTTTTTGGGCGAGCTGCTTATTGATATTGAACTCTGTTACGACATTCCAAAGCAACGAAACCTCTGTGGCAACTGCCGTAAATGTATTGACAACTGCCCAAACAACGCTTTGAGCGATGACGGGCTCGATGCAAACAGATGCCTATCGTACCTTACCATAGAGCATCGAGGTGAGTTGCCGGAAAACATCGGTGAAAAGATGGGAAATTGCTTTTATGGCTGCGATCGTTGCCAGACAGTTTGCCCACACAACAGCCTTGCCACCCCCAACAACACCCCCGAGCTGCAACCAAGCGACGAACTGCTGCAAATGACAGATAGCAGATGGCAAACATTGACAAAAGAGGAGTATGACACCCTTTTTGCCGGCAGCGCTGTCGAACGTTGCGGATACGAACAGCTAAAGCGTAATATTGCAGCAACAAAAAAAACAATATAACAACAGCTTTGCGAAATATCCTCTCAAAAAAGCCTTGGTATATTATTTTTTTGTATTTTTACGCCACAAAAAAACACGGAGAGAACAACAATCACAAGATAAAAGACTCCACCCGTTACTACGGCAAAAAACGAGGTTAATATGGTCAAGAAATTCGATTTTCTGGTTATTGGTTCCGGCATTGCCGGAATGAGTTTTGCCTTAAAGGTCGCAAGCCGAGGCAAAGTAGCACTCATCTGTAAAACAACTTTAGAGGAGGCCAACACCTATTTTGCACAAGGAGGTATAGCATCGGTAACCAACCTGCTGGTAGACAATTTCGACAAACACATCGAGGATACAATGATTGCAGGCGATTGGATTAGCGACCGTGCAGCAGTGGAAAAAGTTGTACGCGAGGCACCCTCTCAAATAAAAGCACTAATAGACTGGGGCGTTGATTTTGACCGTAACGAGAACGGAGAGTTCGACCTTCACCGCGAGGGTGGACACTCGGAGTTCCGTATTCTGCACCACGCCGACAATACCGGAGCCGAAATTCAAGAGTCACTCATCAAGGCAGTGCGCAAACACCCTAATATCACAATATTCGACCACCATTTTGCCATTGAAATTCTTACACAGCACCATTTGGGTGTTGAAGTGACACGCCAGACACCGGACATTGAGTGTTACGGAGCGTATGTTCTTGATATCACCACAAATGAGGTTCACACATTCTTGAGCAAAGTCACACTTATGGCCACAGGAGGCTGCGGTGCAGTATATAAGACAACCACCAACCCGCTTGTTGCCACCGGCGACGGCATTGCAATGGTTTACCGCGCCAAAGGCACAGTAAAAGATATGGAATTTATACAATTCCACCCCACCGCGCTCTACAATCCCGGCGACCGCCCATCGTTCCTCATCACCGAGGCGATGCGTGGATACGGCGGCATTCTGCGAACCATTGATGGCAAAGAGTTTATGCAGAAGTATGACCCGCGCCTTTCACTTGCCCCGCGCGACATTGTAGCACGAGCCATAGATAATGAGATGAAGACACGCGGCGATGACTTTGTCTATCTCGACGTCACCCACAAAGACCCCGAAGAGACAAAGCGTCACTTCCCCAATATATACGAGAAATGCCTCTCGCTGGGCATTGATATAACAAAGGATTATATACCCGTTGCCCCGGCAGCACACTATCTTTGTGGAGGAATAAAAGTCGACCTCAACGCCGCTTCAAGCATCCACAGGCTTTACGCTGTTGGAGAGTGTTCCTGCACAGGCCTTCACGGAGGCAACCGTCTGGCCAGCAACTCACTCATTGAAGCTGTTGTATATGCCGATGCTGCTGCAAAGCACTCGCTTGAACATTTTGAGGAGTATTGCTACAAAGAGGAGATACCCGAGTGGAACGATGAGGGCACAAAGATGAACGAAGAGATGGTGCTTATCTCTCAGGACGCCAAAGAGGTGCAGCAAATTATGAGCACCTACGTGGGCATCGTACGCAGCGACCTGCGTCTGAAGCGCGCTTGGAACCGACTCGACCTGCTTTACGAAGAGACAGAGGAGTTGTTCAAACAGAGCGTTGTCAGCCGAGAGCTATGCGAGCTGCGCAACATCATCAATGTAGGTTATCTAATTATGCGCCAAGCAATGGAGCGCAAAGAGAGCCGCGGCCTTCACTATAATGTTGATTATCCGAAACTTTAACTAGAAGTTGCTACAAATAGCAATGCCAAAAATGCCAGAAAACGCCAGTGTTTTCTGGCATTTTTTTCAATCACATTTTTGTTGAAAAATAGCATCGTTTTTATAGTGCAAAATCGCGCAAAAAAAGCTAACTTCGCAAGAAAATAGGGGCATTCCGGCCTGCCTTAACACAAAACATTGATTATCATTTTTTTAGCATAAATTTAAATCGAGAAATATGTCAACAAAAAGAATTAAATCGGCATTAGTTTCCGTTTTCTACAAAGACGGTTTGGACGAGATTATCAAGCTGCTTCACGCAGATGGTGTTCAACTTATCTCAACTGGTGGCACACAGCAGTTCATTGAATCATTGGGTATCCCTTGTACAGCGGTTGAAAGCCTTACCGGCTACCCCTCAATCTTGGGTGGTCGCGTAAAGACTTTGCACCCCAAAGTGTTCGGCGGTATCCTTGGCCGCAGAGAGCTTGAGAAAGACCAACAGCAGATGGCTGAATACGAAATTCCTGAGATTGACCTTGTAATTGTTGACCTCTATCCTTTTGAGCAGACAGTTGCATCGGGTGCTCCCGAGGCTGATATCATTGAGAAGATTGATATAGGCGGTATCTCACTCATTCGCGGTGCTGCAAAAAATTTCAACGACGTTGTTATTGTTGCAAGCAAGGCACAGTATGCTCCGCTACACGAGATTTTGAAGAACAATGGTGCACAGACAACCCTCGAGGAGCGTCGTTTCTTTGCACGCGAGGCTTTTGCTGTTTCATCGGCCTATGACTCGGCAATCTTCAATTACTTTGACAAGGAGACAAACAGCGCCTTCCGCCAGACAAACGACACACCAATGTCTTTGCGCTATGGTGAAAACCCACACCAGAAGGGCGCCTTCTATGGCAATTTCAACGATATGCTAGAGCAAATTCACGGTAAAGAGATTTCTTACAACAACTTGCTCGATATTAACGCTGCCGTTGAGCTAATCAACGACTTTGCCGGCGAGACAACATTCGCCATCCTCAAGCACAACAACGCTTGTGGCTTGGCGTCACGCCCAACACTTGCCGAGGCTTGGGACGCTGCGCTCGCAGGTGACCCCGTATCAGCATTCGGTGGCGTGCTCATTGCAAATGCAAATGTTGACAAGGCTACAGCCGAGAAAGTAAACGAGATTTTCTTCGAGGTCATTATTGCGCCAAGCTATGATGCCGACGCTCTCGAGGTTCTCAAACAGAAGAAGAACCGTATCATCCTCATTCAAAAATCGACCGAGATGCCCGGAAAGACCTTCCGTAGCGTATTGAACGGAGTTCTTGTACAGGACCGCGATGCAAAGGTTGAGACAGCAGAGGACCTTCAGACAGTTTCAAAGGTTGCCCCAAAAGCCGAGGAGATTGAGGATATGCTCTTTGCAAATAAAATTGTAAAGCACAGCAAGAGCAACGCCATCGTTCTCGCAAAGAACAAGCAGCTCATTGCAAGCGGCGTGGGACAGACATCACGCGTTGACTCTTTGAGACACGCTATTGAGAAGGCCGGAAATTTTGGATTCTCTCTCGAGGGCAGTGTAATGGCAAGTGACGCATTCTTCCCATTCCCCGACTGTGTGCAGATTGCTCACGAGGCCGGTGTTACTGCAGTTGTACACCCCGGAGGTTCAATCCGCGACAAGGAGTCGGTAGACTACTGCGACGCTAATGGTGTTGCAATGGTTATCACCGGTTTCCGCCACTTCAAACATTAATTTTAAAACAAATTAAAGAAAATGGGTCTATTTTCATTCACAAAAGACGTTGCCATTGACTTGGGTACAGCCAACACCATTGTATCATACGACGGAAAGATTGTCGTTGACGAACCTTCGGTTGTAGCTATTGATGGTACAAAGAAGATGATTGCTGTTGGTAAGAAGGCAAAGCAGATGCACGAAAAGACCAACCCCAATATACAAACCATACGCCCCTTGCGCGATGGTGTCATCGCAGACTTCTACGCTTGCGAAATGATGATGCGCGGTTTCATCGAAAAGGTAAATATGGGAAGCAAGCTTTTCACACCATCGTTACGAATGGTCATTGGAGTGCCTTACGGTTCTACCGAGGTTGAGCTTCGTGCTGTGCGCGACTCGGCCGAGCACGCCGGTGCACGCGACGTATATCTTATATATGAGCCAATGGCTTCGGCTCTCGGTATCGGACTCGACGTCCTTGCCCCCGAGGGCAATATGGTGGTCGACATAGGTGGCGGTTCAACAGAGATTGCCGTTATCTCACTTGGCGGCATTGTATCAAATGGTTCACTGCGCACTGCAGGTGACGACTTTACTGCCGACATTCAGGATTATATGAGCCGCCAGCACAATGTTCGTGTCAGCGAGCGTATGGCCGAGCGTATCAAGATTCACGTTGGCTCTGCACTCACCGACCTTGGCGACGAAGCCCCACAGGACTACATTGTACACGGTCCGAACCGTATAACAGCAATGCCTATTGAGGTGCCCGTATGCTATCAGGAGATTGCACACTGTATTGACAAGTCAATCATCAAGATTGAAAATGCGATTATCAGTGCGCTGGAGCAGACACCTCCTGAATTGTATGCCGACATTGTACACAACGGAATCTATCTGGCCGGTGGAGGCGCACTTTTACGCGGCCTTGACAAGCGCTTGTCGAACAAGATAAACATTCCTTTCCACATTGCAGAGAACCCATTATACTGCGTTGCGAAAGGAACATCGCTCGCGCTCAACGACCTTAGCTATCCGTTCTTGATGAGATAAAAAAGAACACCGTGCGGTCGATACTGGATATTCTAATCAAGCACAATCACTGGTTCCTTTTCCTGTTGTTGGAAGGAATCAGTTTTGTGCTTGTTGTCTCTTTTAACAACTACCAAAGAGCAACAATGTTTACATCGGCCAACAGCATTGCCGGAAATATATATTCGGCAATAACCGACGTAGACAGCTATTTTGGGCTGAAAAGTGAGAATAAATCACTCGTCGACCACAACCGAGAATTGACAAACAGCATCGAAGAGCTAAAGGCTCAGATAAGAATGTATGAGGAGAGTGCTGCAATAGCAGAATATCACAATACAGCTGAAAGCCACGATGGGTTCTACTACAACACCGCAAAAGTAGTAAATAACTCCATCAACAAAGTGAACAATTACATCACCATTGACAAAGGAATTTCACAAGGGGTAAAAGACCAGATGGGCGTGTTCAACCATCAAGGAGTGATTGGTGTCACATTTACATCTTCGGATAATTTTACTGTTGTTATGCCACTGCTCAACAGCAAAAGTATCATCAGCTGCAAAGTCAAGGACAAATCGTTGTGCACACTCAAATGGGATGGTGGCAACACACAATACTCGTACCTTATCGACCTGCCACGATACGCACTATTCGAGAAGGGAGACACTGTAGTCACAAGCGGTTTCTCATCAATATTCCCGGCAGGAATTCCTGTGGGCAGAATAGACAAGCTCGAAGATTCGGCCGACGGACAATCTTACCGCGCCCGCGTGGAGCTTTTTGTTGATTTTGCAAATATCGACAATGTTTTTGTGGTGGGAAACAACAACAGAGAGGAACAGGAAGAACTTGAAGAAAGCATAAACTAAACAGATGACAAGCAAAACAATCACACGAATAAGAGACTTTGTGCTGCTTGCACTGGCACAGGTTATAATATTCAGTCAAATACACCTATTTGGCTATGCCACAGCTTGTATCTTCACCATCTTTCTATTGAAATTGCCACGCCACACTACGCAGAACGAAGCAATGATATGGGCTTTTTTGTTCGGCATTGTAACAGACTTTTTCAGCAACACTCCGGGCATTCACTCTGCAGCAGCAACGGCAATGGCATTTTCGCGCAAATATATACTTGCCGCATTTACACACAAAGGACTCCCCGACGACTTTATCCCCGGAGTCAAAAGTCTTAAATGGGGAGGATATATTATATATGCTATCATCTGCATTGCAATCTTCTATGCAGTGTTGTTCCCGCTGGAACTTTTTGCCATAAGACACTTCACAACACTGCTCATCGGCACAATAAGCAGCATAACACTCACAATGCTGTTTGTAGTGGTGGCAGAGTTCTTTTCGCCAAACAAATGACAATATGAAAAACAACAGCTACGAAAGCCGTAAGTACATATTGTCAGGGGTGGTACTGCTGGTATTCATAATCTATCTGACACAGCTATTCTCTTTGCAGATAAACAACGAGGACTACAAAAGCAAGGCCGACAGCAACGCCTTTTACAAAAAGACCTTGTACCCGTCGCGTGGACAGATGTATGACCGCAACGGCAAGCTGTTGGTCTACAATAAACCTGCCTACGATATAACATTTGTTCCTCGCGAAATAAAAAGCCTCGACACGCTCGAACTATGCAACACGTTAGGAATAACCATTGACGATTTCAACAAGCGGATGGAACGTGTCAGAAACAAAAAATACAACCCGGGATACTCACAATACACCGAGCAGGTTTTTATGACACAAATCCCAATGGAGGAGTTTGCAGTGTTCCAAGAGAAAAACTTTTTGTTCAAAGGCTTTTACATACGCAAAAGATACATAAGACAATATAGCTATGGCGTTGCCGGCGTACTTTTTGGAGATATTGGCGAAGTGTCACAAAGACACATTGACAAGGATTCATACTACCAGCAGGGCGATTATATTGGCACACAAGGACTTGAAGCATCGTACGAGAGACAACTACGTGGAGAAAAAGGCACCGAGGTGCTGCTGCGCGATGCTCGCGGACGAATACAAGGGAAATATAACGAGGGAGCACTTGACACCCCAGCCATCAGAGGAAAGAACCTTACACTGACCCTTGACATTGAGCTACAGATGCTTGGCGAGCGCCTGCTAAAGAACAAAATCGGCAGCATTGTAGCCATTGAGCCCGAGACAGGAGAAATCCTTTGTATGGTGTCATCGCCATCATACGACCCTGCATTGTTAATAGGACGCGACAGAGGCAAGAACCACAAAATGCTCTCAAGCGACAAAAACAAACCTCTGCTCAACCGCGCCATAATGGGTACCTACCCACCCGGCTCAACCTTCAAGACATCACAAGCAGCAATGTTCCTCGAGGAGGGAGTTGTAACCCCACAAACAGCTTTCCCTTGCAGCAACGGCTTTGTATTCAACAAGTTCCGTTTGGGATGCCACGCACACTCATCGCCCACAGCATTAAAAGAGGCTATCGCAACATCGTGCAACGCCTATTTCTGCTGGGGATTACACCGAATGTTCGGAATGAGCAAATATGGCGGCACAAAATTCGCAATGAACAAATGGCGCGACTATATGGTGTCAATGGGCTTTGGTTACACGCTTGGCGTCGACCTCCCCGGCGAGGCACGAGGTATGATTCCAAATGCCGAATACTACACACGCCATTATGGAAATTATTGGCGAGCTTTAACCGTGATAAGTATATCCATCGGACAGGGCGAGGTACTGCTCACCCCACTGCAGATTGCCAATCTTGGAGCAATTATCGCCAACAGAGGCGAATATATAACACCACATATTGTAAAAGAGGTTGAGAATGACACCATTGCGCGCAAATTCATTGAGCCAAAAAGAACAATGGTAAGCCCCCAATCGTATGAGGATGTAATAAAAGGAATGCGCCACGCAGTTGTTGCCGGAACCTGCCGAGCCGCAAATATCCCCGAGCTTGACGTGTGCGGAAAAACCGGCACTGCCGAGAACAAAGGCAAAGACCACTCGGTTTTCCTTGGCTTTGCCCCAATGAATTCGCCCAAAATAGCAGTCTCTGTTTACGTTGAGAACGGAGGCTTCGGAGCCGACTTTGGCGTGCCCATCGGAGCATTGATTATAGAAAAATACCTAACCGGCAGCCTCACCGAAGAGAGTGAAAAAAGAGCAGAGACCATCTGTAAGAAAAGAATTTACTATGGAAAGGAGGAACGATAATATATTCCAACGCTTGGATTGGTGGACGGTGATTCTGTTCGCACTACTAGCCACAATGGGATGGTTGGCAATATGCGGCTCAACCCACAGCTACATCGACACCAGCTTTGCCGAGTTCTTTAGCCAAGGCGAGCGAAGCGGAAAGCAAGCTCTGTGGATGGGCATATCGCTCTTTGCCGGAATAATTATGCTGTGTATTCCCAAGCACACATACCGCAATCTCTCTGTCATCTTATACGCCGGCACAATGTTGCTTGGCATTGTGACAATATTTGTTGCAAGCGACATTAAAGGTTCACGCTCGTGGATTTCTGCCGGGCCATTCAGCATACAACCAGCCGAATTTATGAAGTTCGCAACAGCACTTATGCTTGCCACATATATCGGCCGTAGAGATTTCAAAATAAGCAACAACAACGATTTTATAAAAGCAGTGGCAATAATACTGCTGCCAATGATTATAATTATGGCGCAGAGAGAGACTGGCAGTGCTTTAGTCTATCTGGCACTGTTCCTCGTCCTTTACCGTGAAGGAATGACCGGAATATTCCTGCTGACAGCCGTCAGCGCCATAATATATTTTGTTGTTGGTGTAAAGTACGACAGCGAAATTATGACAAGGCTACCAATAAGCATCGGGCAATATGCACCGACAGTCATAATACAGATTATCTCCATTGCCATTGTAAAATTCTGGTGCAAGAACAACAAGACATTCATTGTTCTGCTTGCAACAAATGCCATTGTAACATTATGTTCATTCTGGATTGCAATATATCTTGTGGAATTTAACATAATGATAACCCAATATCTTCTTCTAATATTCAACGTAATATATCTACTATTGCAGATAAGGCTGCGCAAAGAGAAGAAAAACCTGTGGGTTGCCATATATATAATAGGTGCTATAGCTTTTAATTACTCCTGCAATTATGTTATGCACAACGTTCTCAAGCCCCATCAAAAGGTGAGAATCGAGGTGTTGCTGGGACTAAAAGAAGAGCTTACAGGAGCCGGCTACAACGTACACCAATCAAAGATTGCAATTGGCTCGGGTGGAGTTTTTGGAAAAGGTTTTCTCAACGGAACACAAACAAAGCTAAAATATGTTCCTGAGCAGGACACCGATTTTATATTCTGCACAATTGGCGAAGAACAAGGATTCTCGGGCTCTGTATTTGTTTTGGCAATGTTTATAATATTTATATTAAGGATTATACACCTTGCCGAGCGGCAGAACGACCGCTTTGGCAGAGCGTACGGCTATGCCATTGCATCGATATTCTTTTTACACTTTACCATAAACATTGGAATGGTGCTTGGATTAGTTCCCGTGATAGGTATCCCACTACCGTTCTTCAGCTACGGAGGTTCGTCGTTCCTTGGCTTTACCATCCTTTTATTTATATTTTTGAGGATAGATGCCGACAGAGATATAAAGAAGATTGATATATGACCTCACCTTTTTGCCGCCAGCCTCACTCCCACGTCAAAGACGTTTGGCAAACAATCCTCGGGCATAATATTCACGACTCTCAATAATAACGTATCCGAAGGAGACGCAGCAATATCGACGATATTGCTTGCATTTTGATACATTGTACCGGCAGTACTGCCCAACCGACGACCATCATCACTGTACATTTGACAGCAAAGAGTATCTATCGACAACAGAGTTGTGTCGCTGACTCTAAATGTCTCGACACGCATACAGAGATTTTTATACTTATAAGCAGCTGCGTATCTCACCTGAAGCGATAACTCCACAGCAGAGCCATCAAATGTGGCATCAGCGCCCTCGTAAACAAATTGCAGCGTGTCGGTTGCAGCCCACCCGGCGTCATCAACCTGCTCAAAGCGATGATAAAGCGTTCCGTCACACGATGCGAGCAACAGAACGGCCAACAGCAATAGCTTAACCCTCGGCAGAAGCACCTCTCTCTTTATCTTTTTTAGCATTTCCCCTCTTTGAGTCGTGACGATTGTTACCGCCCTTGCGACGTTTCTTGTTATTGCGCTGAACAGTATCGAAGCGATTGATATTCTCCTGCTCAAGAAGGTCGACAGGACGTTTAGACTCTTGCGACACCTCATTGTTCAGGCTATCAGGACGTTCTCCGCGTTTATTCATCTCAATGATTGCGAAAGCTCGGCGTCCGGTTATTGTAACAAGATTTGCCGGAATATGTTTGTCGGTTGAATAGGTTATCTCGCCACGCATAATATCGCACTTAAAGAAATAGTATGTACCATCCTTTGTCTCGAGCTCAATATCGCGTTGTGGCAATCTCTTAGAAGCCTCAACATAAGCATCTACCTCATAATTGAGACAGCACTTCAATTTTGCACATTGCCCCGCCAGCTTTTGCGGATTGAGCGATACATCCTGAAAACGTGCAGCCGACGTTGAGACAGAGACAAAATTTGTTGTAAATGTCGCGCAACAAAGCTCCCTGCCACAAGGGCCAATGCCACCAATGCGACCGGCCTCTTGACGTGCGCCAATCTGCTTCATCTCAATCTTCACCTTAAAGACATCGGCCAACACCTTAATCAGCTGACGAAAATCGACACGATTATCGGCAATATAATAGAAAATAGCCTTCAAGCCATCGCCCTGATACTCTACATCACCAATTTTCATATCAAGCTCAAGGTCCTTGGCTATCTGACGAGAGCGTATCATCGTATCGTGTTCACGCGCCTTTGCCTCCTCGTACTTTTCCATATCTACAGGACGAGCCTTGCGATATATACGTTTAAACTCGCTATCGGCAGTGAGACGCGTCTTTTTCAATTGCAGCAGCACCAGCCTGCCGGTCATTGTAACCTTTCCGATATCGTGTCCGGGGCTAGCCTCGACAGCCACGATATCACCTTTTTGCAAAGGTATATTATTGCTGTTCTTATAATACCCCTTGCGTGTGTTCTTAAACTGCACCTCTACAATATCGGTATACTCCTCATTGCCCGGGACATCTGCAAGCCAATCAAAAGTGTTAAGCGGTGCATCCATCTTGCCACACCCCTTACAACATATACCGGAACAACCGTTATTCTCCTTATATCTTTTTTCCATTTATCTATTTTTTATCCAAACAATCATTCTCAACGACATATCGAAAAAGACCATTTTTGCATTAACATTCTGTTCTATGTGTCTTTGGGTTTCAGAAAGTTCTTCCATAATTCCAAAGATATTGCGTTCGTTGACAAAGGGCGAAAATCTTACCGAGAAATTACGCTCAGCCTGCGACATATAGAGCATATCATCCTCTTTAAAGTTCATAATAAAATTCTCGCGTATCATACGCTGACAATAGTCGAGCAAGCGTTTTTGCCTTTCGCGCCCCATAGCAGCCACCTGTTCGCTCCAAGCCTTCATATCACGAATATTGCGCGCATAGGCCACTCGCATCAACTGCATAAAGAGGTCGAGATACAAAGCCTTCTCTTCACTCACCGACAGCATCTCTTCGGCCTTCTCCCAATTTCCGGCACTTTGTTGTGCCACCACCTTGGCATCATCAAATGCCAAGCCGTAACGAGACACAAGCGCACTCTCAACATCAGCCTGTGCAATACGAGGCACATCAATGCGTTGCGTGCGGCTCAGAATTGTGGAAATAATCTTATCGGGTTCCTCCGAAACAAGCAAAAAAAGTGTTTTGTGCGGTGGTTCCTCGATGATTTTCAATAACTTATTAGAGCACGCCTCTTTCATCTTCTCGGGCAACCAAATGATTACCACTTTCCAACCGCCCTCGCGCGATTGCATCGAGAGTTTATGCAGAATCTCACTGCTCTCGCGCTCATATATCATCGGCTGCTGATTTTCCACGTCGAGCTTTGCCAGCCAATCATCATAGCCAAAATAGGGATTTTTCAAAAGCAACTCACGCCACTCGGCAATGTAGTCGTCACTTACCGGCGCTGTATCCGAGCCGCCCTTTTTCTTTTTCACGGGAAAAACAAAATGCAGGTCGCTGTGTATATACTTGCCAAGCTTAACACAAGCCGGACACGAACCGCAAGCATCACCACCCTTATTGCCACACAGCAAATAATTCGCAAGAGCAATAGCAATAGGCAACTTACCGTTACCCTGCGGGCCACTGATGAGCAGAGCGTGCGCAAGCTTATTCTCGTCGACACTGCGACGCAGCCTCTCGACAATAGCCCGTTGCCCTATTATATCTTTGAAAAACACTCCCATCAGTATATTTTTTTAGCTATATTGTAAACACTATCAAAGGCGTTTAGAGTATAAAAATGCAGACTAGGCACACCGTGCGCTATGAGCTCCTTACACTGTTGAACACCCCATTCGCAACCCACCTGTGCCACAGCAGCATCATCTTTACACTTTACAAGCTCACAAACCAGTTCTGTGGGTAAATCCACACGGAAAGTTTTTGGCAACACATTTATTTGCGAAAGGCGATGAATGGGTTTTATTCCCGGTATAATCGGAATATTTATCCCCATAGCCCTTGCTCTCTCCACAAAAGAAAAATATTTTTGATTGTCGAAGAACATCTGCGTTACAGCATAAGCCGCACCCTCGTCGGCTTTCTGTTTGAGGACAGCAAGGTCGCTCTCCATATTAGGCGCCTCTTCGTGTTTCTCGGGGTAGCAGGCTACTCCATAAGAGAAAGGAACACCCGGCTCTTTTATGGGAGTACCATCAACAAAAAAGCCCTCGTTGAAGCGGTTTACCTGACGTTGCAGGTCTATGGCATATTTATTACCGAATTTAGCAGGAGCGGTGTTAGCATCGCCCTTGCACTTATCGCCCTGAAGAACCAGAATGTCGGTTATTCCCGACAGCTGTAAGTCAATAAGAGCATACTCGGTATCTTCGAGCGTGTAGCCATTACACAAAATGTGTGGGACAACAGGGACTCCGTAACGATGATGTATTGCAGCAGCAACAGCCACCGTTCCCGGACGACGACGTATGGAACTCAATTTATAGGTGCCGTCGCCAAGGCTCTGATAGACAGGCTCGCTATGATGAGTGGTTATATTTATATAACCGGGATTAAACTCCATCAGGCGGTCAATATTCCCAAAAAGTTTGCCCGTGCCCACACCTTTCAGCGGTGGAAGCACCTCGAACGAAAAGGCCGTATCCGGAGAAGAATTTATATAATCGATTACTCGCATTTTCTTTACACTTTCACAAGGGCTTAAAAGCCATTTTATCACAAATACAAAGATAATGCAAGGCAGGGAAGAAATCAAAAAAGTTTGATATTTTTTACCACTCTTTAGGGATGAAAAACAGCCGATGAGCCAACCGACATAACAAGCAGACTGCCAATATTTACTTTGCGCACACACTATCGCGCAACACCAGAAGTCCCTCGGGGCCGGTGTTGAATAATAAATCAACAATGCTCAATGACGGTATAAAACCATTGCGTTGCTCAAAAACCTGATAATAAGGTTGCGACACGCCCTCTTTCAGAGCCGACAGAGCCTTTGGCTCGGCAATACTCCTGACATCTACCACCGCGCCACCAGAAAGAGCCTCATCAGAAAGGAATTTCACCTCTTTTTCAAGCCCTAAAAGTTCGCTCACAACAGCGTGCAGACGAAGATTAAAATCGAGCAAAAAGCCATCGCGCTCCTCATAGAAATGTGCGAAGTCATCGGCATAGTATTCAAAGAAAGGACTCTTGCGATAGGCGCTCACAAGAGCATTCCAATGTTGATGACGCCAATTACCGTGCTCACTGATGCGCACATCACGCATAGCAACCCTGCCACCATCGTGAATAACAGGAATTGTCAAAGGCTGAGCCCCATTCTCGGTAGCAATCAAAGCTCGGCTGCGATAGGTCTGCTTTACAAAGGGAGAAACATCGTCCATCACAAGCTTATCGGCAGCATACAACTGCACATAAAGAGGCACCGGTGCAAGATAAAGAGGATGGGTCAACAATTCCATTGCAATATCAATTGAATGAGCTTACACCACGGAACATACGACTCCAGCGAATCTTGCCATCGAACCAACCACGATCCTTGTCGAGAGAGAGCCACACAAAGAGAGCCTTGCCGACAATGTGGTCCTCGGGAACAAATCCCCAACAACGCGAGTCGGCACTGTTATGACGATTGTCGCCCATCATCCAATAATAATCCATCCCAAAGGTATAAGTATCGCTCTCAATGCCATTGATGAATATCTTGCCATTCTTAACCTCGAGCGTGTTACCCTCATATGCAACAATCGGGCGTTCATAGATTGAGATGTTGTCAAGCGTCAACTTTACACTTTCACCTCGTTTAGGTATCCACACCGGACCATAATTATCCACACTCCAGCCCTTGTTTCCATTAAGCGGATAGATGCCGAATGTACTATTCTGATTAGCGACCTTTATGCTTTTACAAAGACGAGTATCGGCTTTAAGGCGATTGTATACATCATTTGTCAACGGCAATTGACCAATCATCACCTGCCTGTTTGCTCTGCGCAAACTATCCACAAAGCCGCGTGACAAACCAAGCGACAGACGCAGCTCCTCGGTAATATATTGCGAGTGTACGGCCTGTAATGCTTTTAAATCCTCTTTACTGATGCCCAATTCGTGACGTTGCTCCTCGGAGAGTGGACGCGAAAGCACCACATTATAGTTGAATTGCACATTATTTTGCTGTTGGAGCTCTTTGCCATCGATAAAAACCTCCCTATCCTTTATCTCAAGTTGCTCGCCCGGCAATCCGATACAACGCTTTACATAGTTCTCACGACGATCGACAGGGCGATTGACCACCTTGCCAAAATCCTGCGGACGCGACTTTATAAACTCAAGGCCATCGTCATAAATCTTTTCATACAAAGGATAAGCCAACGCCGCCGGCAGAGTATCCACACCCTGCAACTGCTTGTTCAGCTCTGCTCCATAAGCGTAGCACATTGTGTGAATGTCGATGACAGCCGGATTAGTTGTTGCAATGTCACCGGCAGGATAGTTAAAAACAACAATATCACCGCGTTCAATCTCCTCGAGACCCGAGACACGTTCATAATCCCACTGTAACGCATCGATATAACTTTTACCGCCGACAAGAGGCATTGTGTGCTGTGTCAGTGGCATACTGAGCGGAGTTTGCGGCTTGCGGGGACCATAGTTCACTTTGCTCACAAAGAGATAATCACCAACAAGCAGTGTCTTTTCGAGTGAAGAGGTGGGTATCACATAGTTCTGAAAAAAATAGATGTGAACAAAGTACACCGCCACCAGAGCAAAGATTATCGAATCTACCCAACTCATCGCCTTACGCGCTGTGGTATTCTTCCAATTTTTCCAGCCACCCCAAGGTATAAAACGTGTAGTGTAGCTGTCTATTATGAATGGAATTACAAACAGCCCCATCCAGCTTTTCACCCAAATTAGAAAAGCTATATAAAGCGCAAGGACAACACACATTTTAATCAGTGCCTTGCGAGTCATCTTTACAGTCCTACCCAAAAAGCGAAACTCGTGCTCCATTAACTTTAAGTTTTTAGAAATCAAACAAATCGTTCATTCCCAACATTCCGCTGTGCTCTTTTGTATACTCAGCAGCAAGCACAGCGCCCAAGGCAAAGCCACTGCGATTGTGGGCATCGTGGGTAATAGCTATTGTATCTGCAAGAGAATCGTATGTTATAGTGTGAATACCGGGTACCTCGTCGCGACGAATAGCGTCAATCTTAATCTCGTTATCTCCGGGAGAGTTACCCTTGGTCACAGAACCATCAGGATTAGTTAGGTCGCCCATCACCCAGCGCTCCTTTCTGTCGATATTTTCAAGAATGCCCTCGGCAAGAGTTATTGCTGTGCCACTTGGAGCATCGAGCTTGTGTATGTGATGAGTCTCTTCTATCTTTACTTTGTAGTTGTCAAAATTATTCATTATTCGAGCCAGATAGCGGTTCACCGCCGCGAAGATTGAAACGCCAAGGCTGAAATTACTCGACCAAAAGAGTGTTTTTCCCTCTTTCTCGCACTTCTCGCGCATCTCTGGTTCATTTTTCTGGAACCAACCGGTGCTACCACTAACCACCTTTACACCGGCATTCATTGCAGCAACACAATTGCCATACGCAACGTGTGGCGCGGTAAACTCAATGGCAACATCTGCGCTAGCAAAGGCTGCACCATTTATATCATCGTGGTTATCCACATCTATTATCGACACAATTTCGTGACCTCTCTCAAGGGCAATCTTCTCTATCTCCTTGCCCATTTTGCCATATCCAATAAGAGCTATTTTCATTTGATGATTGTTTTGTGGTTGCGAAGATAACTATTTTTTTACTTAAAAATATTAAATTAATTGTAAATAACAGCAAAATACATATACATCACAGCCTTCATTTTCTCAAGAAGCGCTTTGCGAGCCACTTACGCACCGGCTCATCATACAATTTCAAACACAAGAAAGCAAGCAGAATACTCACAGCAACAACAAGCACGGCAGCACCCCAACACTCCTGCAATGTGTAATATTTTTTCTCAATAAGCCAAGAGTAAAAAATATACATTATCGGATAGTGCACAATGTATAGCGGATAGGACAAATCACCAAGCGTTTTATTTACTTTTGCAACCAAATCACTCTCCGCTGTGCCACAAGCACCAAGCCACACAATAACGGGAAAGATAAATGCGATACATAGAACCTCGTACAAGCTATTGAGACTTATGTCAACATTTTTCAATGGCGCAATATAAGGTATAGCAAAAATGGCAACAAGCATTATGCTACACAGCCAAAAAGCACCTTTTACCTTTCGTGGTATGAAGGTGCGCGCAAGCAACAATCCCATAGTAAAAGGGAAAAGCATACGCACCATTCCACCCCAAAAGTTTACTTTGTCAATAGTCCAACCAACACCCACCATATCATAGCCCGACACATCGCCAACAAAGAACCAAGCGTGCAGGCACCCAAAAACCACAGCAAGCAAGAGCAGAATTTTTGTCGACAGGCGACGAAGAACAACTGCGTAGAGTATATTGCCTATATATTCAAAGAAAAGCGACCAAGCAGGGCCATTAAGCGAAAACATCTCGCCATTGCCACGCACTTCATAAGGAACGCCGGGCACAGCCGGAACCATAAACATTGTCAACAACATTGCCAACATCACCCAACCAAAAGGTGTTGTTTCACCATTCCACCTTTCAAACCCGACAAAAGCAAATGCAACAGTGCCAATAACAGCCCCCATCACAAGCATAGGATGCAAACGCACAAGACGACGTTTAAAAAACTGCCAAGTGCTCATACGCCCCCAACGGTCATCATAGGCATAACCAATGACAAAACCCGAGAGAATAAAGAAAAAATCTACGGCAATATGCCCGTGGTTAAGTGTTGTTATCAGGCCACTGCCTGCACCATTCGTTGCTTCGGCAAAAGCAAAACCCTCAAAAATATGGTAGAACAGCACCAAAACAGCAGCAACTCCGCGCAAACCATCCAGCAGTTCGTAATGTGGTTTTGTATCGGTAAAAACCACCGATGAAAATGTGTTTTTTTTCATAAAACAATCCTAACGTTTACAACATTTCACAAAGGCAAAGAACAGGATTACAAGCCCTTACATCCTTGCCCGACAAAAGTAATATATTTTACCCAAAAGAGCAAAAAGCAACAATCATCGGCAGCGATAGACAACAATTTAAGATTTCTTCGTCGCGCGTATGCACGTTAATTAAAATAAAATAACTACTTTTGTATCTTGTAGCAGACTACGGTCGCTTTTTAAGCAATAACAAAATCAAAATATAACAAAAAAATGGAAAAGAAATTCAAAAGAACACTTGTGACATCGGCCCTGCCATACGCAAACGGCCCTGTCCACATTGGTCACCTCGCAGGAGTATATGTGCCTGCCGACATTTATGTACGCTATCTGCGCCTCAAGGGCGAAGATGTACTTTTCATCGGCGGCAGCGATGAGCACGGCGTACCCGTTACAATCCGTGCCAAGAAAGAGGGCATCACCCCACAGGATGTAGTAGACCGTTACCACAATATCATCAAAGACTCTTTCGAAGGCTTTGGAATTTCGTTTGACATATATTCACGCACTACATCACAGACTCACCGCGAGCTTGCCTCGGACTTTTTCCGCAAACTCTACGATGAAGGCAAATTTGTAGAACTAGAGAGCGAACAATACTACGACGAGGGCGAACAGCAGTTCCTCACCGACCGCAACATTCGTGGCGAGTGCCCACGTTGTCACGCAGCCGATGCGTATGGCGACCAATGCGAGAAGTGCGGAGCCACACTTTCACCCGACGAGCTTATCAACCCCTACAATGCCGACTCGGGCAACAAACTCGTAAAGCGCAAGACAAGCCACTGGTATTTGCCACTCGACGCCTATCAACCTTGGCTCGAGCAGTGGATTTTGAACGACCACAAAGAGTGGCGCAGCAATGTGTACGGACAGTGCAAAAGCTGGCTCGACACTGGTTTGAAGCCACGCGCTGTTACCCGTGACCTCAATTGGGGTATCCCCGTTCCTGTTGAGGGAGCCGAGGGCAAGGTGCTTTATGTTTGGTTCGACGCCCCCATCGGTTACATCAGCAACACAAAAGAGCTGTTGCCCGACACTTGGGAGCAGTGGTGGAAGAGCGAGGACACACGCCTTGTTCATTTTATAGGCAAAGACAATATTGTGTTCCACTGCATTGTGTTCCCATCAATGCTGAAGGCACACGGAGACTATGTGCTACCCGACAACGTACCAAGCAATGAGTTCTTGAACCTCGAGGATGATAAAATCTCAACATCACGCAATTGGGCCGTGTGGTTGAACGAATACCTTGTAGACTTCCCCGGCAAACAAGACGTTTTGCGTTACGTGCTCACAGCCAACGCCCCCGAGACAAAGGACAACAACTTTACTTGGAAGAATTTCCAGGACAACAATAACAACGAGTTGGTGGCTGTTTACGGCAATTTCGTAAACCGTGCGCTGCAGCTCACAAAGAAATACTGGGGTGGCGTGGTACCTGCCTGCGGCGAGCTGCAGGATGTAGACAGCGCTGCGCTCAACGAGTTCAAGGACGTAAAGGCAAAGGTAGAGGAACTGCTCGACACCTTTAAGTTCCGCGACGCACAGAAAGAGGCCATGAACCTCGCCCGCATCGGTAACCGCTACATCACAGAGTGCGAGCCATGGAAGGTATGGAAGACCGACCCTAAGCGCGTGGAGACCATCCTTAACATATCACTCCAGTTGGTGGCCAACCTTGCCATCGCCTTCGAGCCTTTCCTGCCTTTCAGCAGTGCTAAGCTAAGAAGCATGCTCAACATCGACAGCTTCGAGTGGGAACAGCTCGGACAGACCGACCTCATCAAGGCTGGCCATCAGTTGGCAGAGCCAGAACTGCTGTTCGAGAAGATTGAGGATGAGGTTATCCAGAAGCAGCTCGACAAGCTTGAGGCCACAAAGAAGGCCAACGAGGCAGCAGCCTACAAGGCCGAGCCAATCAAGCCAACCGTAAGCTTCGAGGATTTCGAAAAGCT
>JAZRMQ010000061.1:0-11322 GCA_045647745.1 Bacteroidaceae bacterium
ACCATACTTGGTGTGGATGTAATTGATGGAATAACTATCTTCGAGCATATGCATATATTTTAGCAATGCTGAATAATCGTGTTTTTTACGCATAAAATAAACCCCAAAGTTTTTTGTCCAAACTTTGGGGTTCACTTCAAAAGACCTCTCCTTTATTTACACTCAATTAAAGACCATTATATAAACATTAAGATAGGCCGCGAACAACAGCCACAAAAGATAAGGCACATTGAGAAAGGCTGCCAAGCGTCGGTAGCTATAACAGCCTATCACGTAGGCCGAGACTGCAAGGAACAATGCTATGAGAACAACCAAAGCCACAAGTGGTTGACGCAGATAGAAGAATGTAAAGCTCCACAAGAGATTAAGGAACAGCTGAACAGCAAAAAGCAGCATAAGCACCCAAGAGCCCGAGTTGCGGCTATCCCACACAAGCCCGGCCGACACTCCCATTATTATGTAGAGCACGCCCCACACAAGTGAAAAGACGTAACCCGGAGGGGTAAGCGATGATTTTTCGAGCAGAGGATACCACGTTGCTATTGACTCGCTTTGCAAGAGCATTGAGACGTAGCCCACCAGCAATGAAATAACAACAAATTTTAGAATAGAGAGAAAAGTTTTCATATCAAACAGGGTGAAAAAAATTAGTGACAGATGTTACTGCCACTAATTAAACATATTTTACACGATTTTGTTTACCGCCGCAAGAGTTTTACTTTGCCACGCGCGTGCCAATGCAAAAAAGCTATCAACCCTGTTCCTGCTCCTTTTGTTGTTGTTTCGCACGCACCACCTCGTTTATCTGAGAGTCGGAGTAATAGGGAACTTTACCCGACGGTACATATTTGCTCGATGATGAGAGGTGAGTATCCTGATCGTCAAAAAAGATGTGCGCGCCAAAAGCCTTCAACAGCTCGTCTTTACGCAAGCCGCCAAGAAAATAGGCCTCATCGACATACACGCCCCACTTACGCAAGGTCTTTATGACACGAAAATGCGACGGCAAGCTGCGCGAGGTGACAATGGCCAAGCGCAAGGGAGAAAGCTCAATTGACGTTGGAAGCGACTCCTGTATCTGCGACAATTTCTTTAACAAATTGGCAAAAGGCCCCTCTTTCAACGGAATATCGGCGTGCTCTTTCTCGTATTTATAGAACGCATCAATGCCCTCTGATTTAAAACGGCACTCCGACTCGTCGGAGAATATCACAGCGTCGGCATCAAAAGCTATCTTCACGCGGCTCTCCTCGGGGTTAAAATCGGTAGGAGGGGCGTAGATGAGTGCCGATGCACAAATGCCGGAATCCATCACTCGCTGCACATCGCCCTCGTCCTTTGAAAGGAATAAATCAATTGAGAAGGCTTTTAGGTATTTTGATAACGACTCACCGCCCGAAAGTGCCACACGAGTAATATCGAGACCATACATATCGAGCGACTTTAGCATACGCATTCCTGTTTCGGGGCTGTTGCGCGACATTACAACCACCTCGACAATGGGGCGGTTGGCCTGTTTGTTAAGCTCCAACAGACTCTTTACAAGATAGAACGCTGTTCCGCGCTCCAGAGGCTCATCCTCGTGCTCCTCTTGATATTCGCGGTATTTTGCAACGCCGTACTTTTCAAATATCTCATTCTCGGCCTCAAGGTCAAAGAGCGCTCTCGACGAAACGCCAATAACCAGCCTGCCATCTAAACTTTCCATATAGTATTACGGTATTATTTTCATTAAAATTAAAAGCTGCCGCAGCACCGGCAGCGAGCCGGCGAAATAACTTTAACACAGCTTTTTATAAATTGTTGCGAAAATAGTGCTTTTTTTATCACGAGTCAATAGCCGGGCGATAAAACAACGCTCTTTGCGACTAAAGTTTCCTATGCTTGTCAATATACACCAGCCCGGCCAATATTAGCACCGCTCCCAAAATTGCTATCCAAGTAACGCGCTCGTCGAGAACTATTGCCGACGAGATTATTGCTATCACCGGGTTAAGGTAGATGAAATTTGTTGCACGCACCGTACCAAGACGGGCAAGACACCAGTTCCAACCAAGAAAACAGAGCATAGAAGCCACACAGCCAAGAAAAAGAATATTCCCCCACACCTGTACACCGCCGTAGAGTACAATATTGCTGTTTATTCCGCGCAGAAGCAGCAACGGAACAATCGTCAATAGGCCGTAACCAAATACTTTGCGCGTGATGAGCATATTGCTGTACTTTGCTCCCAGATGCTTTATCAGCAACGAATAAAGTGCCCAACAAAGACAAGCTACAAGGGCTAGTATATCGCCAAGCGGCGATAGTTTGAGCACGAAATTACCGTTAAAGACGACTAATGCCATTCCTGCCAAAGCCACCACGGAGCCAACAGCACCGGCTTTGCCTAAACGCTCAGCAGGACAGCACCACCCTACTATCAACGCTGTCACCAAAGGGGTGAGGCAGACTATAAGCGACACATTGGAGCAGTAGCCATAAGCAAGAGCATAGTTCTCGACAATAAAATAGAGCGAACCGCCAAAAAGGCCCAACAGCAACGCTGTGAATTCATCTTTTACACTGTCGAGAAAGAGCTTGCGCCCCGAAAAGGGCAGCATTAGCAGATAGGCAATGACAAAGCGCAGAGTAAAAATCTCATCGGGGCGCAGGCCCGAGTTTATAAGAACTTTTGTCTGCACAAACGTACAGCCCCATATCACCACAATGACAAATGCGGTTATATAGACTCCAAGCGTAGGCTTTGGCTGCACGGCACTACTCATTAACGACAACTGTTATTTGCCGGCGACCAATTCATTAGAGAGCTCCTTTGCGCGTTGCAAAGCAAGGTGAATGTCGCTACAAACATTCTGTTTGCCCACCAGCTCAACAATGCCGGCCTTTTGCAGTTTCTTCTCTACATTATCGTGAACGCCCGAGAGAATAACCGTTCTACCCTCTTTGTGAGAAGCGTTGATAAATATCTCGAGATTGTGCAAGCCTGTTGCATCGATGAAGGTTACCTTGCGCATACGAATGACACGGATGGGCATTGCATCGGTGTTGCGGGTGAGCTCGTCGAACTTGTTTGCTATACCAAAGAAGAAAGGACCCTCAATCTCAAAGACCTCGGCACCTGTTGGGATTGCAAGCATCTCATCTTTCTCGCCATCGTTGTGCACGCCCATCTCATCGCGTATAACCGAGATGTGTGCGCTCTCCATCGCACGTTTCATAAACATTACGATAGCCATTACCAAGCCCACCTCGATAGCCAATGTGAGGTCGAAGAACACTGTGAGCAAGAGGGTTACGAAAAGTACGCTTGTGCCCGACATTGAGCTTTTGCACATTGACACGATGGTTCTCCAACCGCTCATATTATAGGATACCATAACCAACACACCGGCAAGGCAGCACATTGGTATGAGCTTTACAAGGCTTCCCAAGAAGAGCAACACAAGCAACAGCACAAAGGTGTGGAATATTCCGGCAACCGGTGTGCGACCACCATTGTTGATATTTGCCATTGTGCGGGCAATAGCGCCTGTTGCAGGGATACCGCCAAAGAATGGAGCTACGATGTTTGCAACACCCTGACCAATGAGCTCGGTATTTGAGTTGTGACGGTCGCCGATAACACCGTCGGCAACCATCGCCGAGAGCAACGACTCAATAGCGCCCAACATTGCTATTGTAAATGCCACCGGCGCAAGTTCCTGCATTGTTCCAAAGAGTGTTTTGCCGGCAGGGAGCGTTGGCACGGTGAATGGTGGCAAGCCCTCGGGCAACTCGTAAAGGTCGCCAATAGTCTTGATGGTTGTCACTCCTGCATATTCACGCAAAAGATAGGCAATGACGGTCATCACAACAATAGCCAACAGCGAACCGGGGATTTTCTTTGAGAATTTTGGTGTCAATGCAATGAGCACAACACTCAAAATGCCCATTCCAGCACTCCAGTAGTCAATATTTGTGATATTCTTTGCATAGCACACCCATTTATCGACAAAGTTCGCTGGCACCGACTCGATACCAAGGCCCAAAAGGTCGTTTATCTGTGTCGAGAAGATTGTAATTGCAATACCGCCTGTGAAGCCTATGATAATGGGGTAAGGCATAAATTTGATTATTGTTCCAAGGCGGCACAAGCCCATTACAACAAGTATTACACCGGCCATCACTGTGGCAATGGCAAGCCCGGCAACACCATATTGCTGTATTATACCATATATGATTACAATAAACGCTCCTGTGGGACCACCAATCTGCACCTTTGAGCCACCAAGGATTGAGATTAGCAGACCGGCAATAACCGCTGTCATAAGACCCTCGGCAGGACCAACTCCACTGGCAATACCAAAAGCTATGGCCAAAGGAATGGCAACGATACCAACAATAATTCCGGCCATTGCATCGGCTGTAAATTTCTCGCGAGAGTAATTTTTCATCGCATCGATGAACTTTGGATGAAAATCAATGATGTTCTTTGCTTTCATTATGATGTTTTTATTTGTTTTTCACAGCAAAAAATGATCTTTCAACCAACGCCCGTAGGGCGTCGTTTACAAAAGGCGTGCAAAATTACAAAAAATATCGTTTTAACTTATTTTATGAATTGAGTTTTTTCGTTCCGCACCCCAATATTTAACACTTAAAGGGGATAAAAAAGAACAGCGCCCCTTAACGGAGCGCTGTTGCCTGATTATTTGCAAGAAGTTTATTACTCCTTTGTCACATTTACAGTGAATGTCTGGAATGGGAATTCCAAGCCCTCTTTTGGGAACACCTCGTAAACCTTTTTGTTAAGGTCGAACTTGATTGCCCAATAATCGGCCTGATTACACCACACACGCACTACAATATCAATTGAGCTTGCTGCAAGCTCGCCAAGCTCAATAAATGGAGCTGCGGGCTCGTTGAGCACGCGCGAATCCTCGGCAATAAGCTTTTGAAGAACAGCCTTTGCTTTCTCAAAATCGTTGCCGTAGCTTATTGAAAAGACCATATCGAGACGACGTTGAGGCTCGCGTGAGTAGTTGTTGATGATGCCGGTTGACACTGCGCCGTTGGGCAAGAGAATTACCTTGTTATCGCCTGTGTGAACAACAGTGTTGAATATCTGTATCTGCTTTACTACACCTGCAACGCCCTGTGCCTCAATGAAATCACCAACCTTGAAGGGACGGAAAAGCAAAATCATAACACCGCCGGCAAAATTTTGCAATGTGCCGCTCAAAGCCATACCGATAGCAACACCGGCAGAGGCAAAGATTGCGATGAACGATGATGTGTCAATACCAAGAACACCAATAATCATCAAAATCAACAAAATCATCACAACAACGTCGATGATGCTGATAACGAATGTTCTCACCGACTCATTGTCGACGTGTTTAATCATAACGTGCTTGAGAAGGTTCACAACACGTTTGAGTATCCAACGACCCACGAACCAAATGAGCAACACCTTTATCAGTTTAATTGACAAAGAGAGCACAAATGTTGTAACTGCCTGTTTAATCTCATCGGGGCTCATACCCGAAATTGTTGACATAAAATCAGAGCCTGCTGTTGCCAACGTGTCGGCAGCTACAATCTCATTCAAAAATTGAAAAGGAAACATAAGTTTAATTGTTTAAATTAATAGTTTATATCGTGTTTAAAATTTGCTTGGCTGCATTTTTTGTATCAACCTTTGTTATCACACGCTCCACGATGCCATTGCCGTCGATAACAAATGTTGTGCGTATGATGCCCATATACACTCTGCCGGCCATCTTTTTCTCGCCATAAACGCCAAAAGCGGTGATTGTATTTTTATCGACGTCGGCCACAAGCGGAAAATTCAGCTGTTGCTTCTCCTTGAAACGTTGGTGCGACGAGGCGCTGTCGGCACTAATACCGACCACCGCATAGCCTGCGGCAACCAAATCGTCCATTCCATCGCGCAAAGAGCAAGCCTCGGCTGTGCAGCCGGGAGTGCTGTCCTTGGGATAGAAATAGACCACCAAACGACGGCCACTATAATCACTCACCCTCTGTTCGTTGCCCTGCTCGTCAATCCCAAGAAAATCGGGAGCTTTATCGCCAATATTCAGCATATTATTCATTTTTTACACTGCGAATATACAAAAAAAGTTGAAGAGCACACAAACCCTTCAACTTTTACTTTGGATATTTTTATACTACTCTACCGCATCGGCATATTTGTGAGCGAAAATGTGTTGTTTGGGATGCTTGCCGTGCAGAGAATAATAGATGAAGCCGTTGCCGCGAGGAGCGGTGGCAATTTTCCCCGATTTTATAAGCTCGTCGAGCACATCGGGCAGCCCTTGATAGGATTCGGTATTGAGTGCAGTGTGGCCATCGAGTCTTGTGAGTTCAAATGCCGTCGCAATCTCCACCGGATAGGCCGAGCCATAGGACTCCATAAAGCGCAGCACATTTTCCGGAGTAAACTCCTCGCGCCCGTCGGCAATGGGCTTTACATTGCCAAACGACAACTGCTCAATGCAGTTGCGCACTACATCAAAGGTTGAATAACCACGCAGCATCATCTCCTCGCCGCGATAGGTTACCAGATAGGAGGGAAAAGAGTTTGTCTCGTAGCTGCGACAGAAGGACTTGCCCTCGTCGTAGAGTTTCTTCACCACATCGCTGGCATATATATCGCGGAATTTATCGGGAACAAAGCCCACTACAGCCGACATATCGACAAGAGTATCTACATCGCCGGTCACCATTGCATCGACAGCCGTAGCCTCTTGCAGACGGCGCAAATAGTGACGCACAACACCGGGCTGCACCTCGCCGGAGTAACGAGCCTCGTAGACCTTGGCGGCAAGATAGGCTAGATTTTGAGGGATTGTCGAGGGATACTCCTGCGAAAAAAGATGGAAGCCTTGCTCGCAAACAGGCATTCCGTGCACAGCCGAGGCTTCGAGCCAATGGTCGTGAATTTTCCTGTTCGACAAAGCAATATCACCACCTATTGACAAACGGCGGTTGTTATATGTTTTAATATCCTCAATCATACCACCCATAACATAATCAAGTTCCACGCGGTTGCCATAATGATAGGCCAACGCTCTCCACACCGGCACACTACCCCAGCACCAAGTGCACACAGGGTCGGAAAAAACAGTAATTTTCATATTGCTCATAACTTTCTCTTTTAATGTATAAAATAAGGAACAAGCAAAAAAAGAGAATGTTTAATAAAAGAGTGCACAGTTTTTTTATGTTATTCGCTGCAAAGCGAAAGATTTTCCCACACACCAGCTTGGTTCATTTTGGTTCTTCTTTCCTTGTTCAATTAATAGACTCACCCAAAAAGAGGACAATTTCCGAATGAAAAAGAGAATGCTTTGCATTATTTATGCAATATGTGCTCCACGGCATTAAAATGCCGTGGAGCACATATGTAATAAAACGCTAAATTAAACTCTGTTCCTTGTTATTATATATGTATCAATAAGCAAACAATGGGAACTCCTCCATTGTCTCATTGACCTTTGCACGAACAGCAGCTATCACCTTTTCATCTTCGGGGGCGCTGAGTACAGTCTCTATCATCTCGGCAATGAAAGGCATCATATCCTCTTTCACGCCACGAGTGGTGATTGCCGGTGTACCAAGGCGAATACCCGATGTTTGGAAGGCGCTACGGGTGTCGAATGGGACCATATTTTTGTTGGCTGTGATATCTGCAGCAACGAGCGCTTTCTCGGCAACTTTACCGGTGAGGTCGGGGTATTTACCACGAAGGTCAACGAGCATAGAGTGATTATCTGTACCACCCGACACAATGCCGAAACCACGGTTCATAAGTTCCTGTGCCAGCACTGCTGCGTTCAGTTTCACCTGTGCCTGATACTCTTTAAACTCGGGCTGCAGAGCCTCGCCAAAAGCAACAGCCTTGGCCGCGATGACGTGCTCCAACGGGCCTCCCTGAATACCGGGGAACACTGCCGAGTCGAGCAACTGCGACATCATCTTCACCTCGCCCTTTGGAGTGACCTTGCCCCAAGGGTTGGGGAAGTCCTTACCAAGAATTATCACACCGCCACGAGGACCACGCAGTGTCTTGTGGGTGGTAGATGTTACAATGTGAGCATATTTCACCGGATTATCGAGCAAGCCGGCTGCAATGAGGCCGGCAGGATGCGCCATATCAACCATAAGTATTGCGCCTACCTTGTCGGCAATCTCACGCATACGCTTGTAATCCCACTCGCGAGAGTAGGCCGAACCTCCGCCGATAATCATCTTTGGTTTCTCACGCAACGCAGTCTCCTCCATCTTGTCATAATCGACACGGCCTGTTTCGGGGTTAAGATTATACTCCACCGGGGTATATATCAAGCCAGAGGTGTTGACTGCTGAACCGTGTGAGAGGTGGCCGCCGTGAGCAAGGTTAAGGCCCATAAATTTATCGCCCGGGTTGAGCACTGCTAGAAAAACTGCGGCATTAGCCTGTGCTCCCGAGTGTGGCTGAACGTTCACCCACTCGGCATCGTAAAGTTCTTTCAGACGCTCGCGTGCAATCTCCTCAACAATGTCCACAACCTCGCAACCGCCATAATAACGCTTACCGGGGTAACCCTCGGCATATTTATTAGTGAGCACCGAGCCCATAGCTTGCATTACCTCGTTGCTTACAAAATTCTCCGAAGCAATCAACTCAATACCCTTCAGCTGACGACGATACTCGGTCTCTATAAGTTGAAAAATGTGTCTGTCGCGTTTCATAATAAATATAGTTTTCAATTAATTTTTGCGAAGATAATCAAATTGCCAAAAAACTTTTTAAAATTAGCATAAAATTATATAAGTTTGTGGGGTAAATATACGAAAACACACAAATAAAAAGCTACATATATGAAAAAGACTCTTTTATCACTGTTTATCGCTTGTGGCCTATTGTCGTGCAACAAGGATAATACACCGCTGACTGCCGACTACAATGTAATTCCTCTGCCACAGGAGGTTAAAATGGAGCAAGGTGAGGGCTTTGAGCTGAATGGCAACACCGTAATTGCTTACAATGACAACGATGCAATGAAACGCAATGCCGAACTGCTTGCCGAGTACATAAAGGCCGGCACCGGGCTCAACCTTGAGATTGTAACTGCCCCAAACAGCAAGACAAACACCATTAACCTTGTCATTGACAATACCCCCGGCAACAAAGAGGCATACTCTATGAGTGTCACAAAAGAGAATATAGAGATTAGCTCATCATCACCGGCCGGAGTATTCTATGGCATACAGACACTGCGTAAATCGTTGCCCATAGCCACAACCGACAAAGTTGATATGCCCGCGGTAACAATTAACGACTACCCACGCTTTGCCTACCGCGGTGCCCATCTTGATGTTTCGCGCCACTTCTTTACAAAAGACTCAATAAAGCGTTTCATCGATATGTTGGCGATGCACAATATGAACCGCTTTCACTGGCACCTGACCGACGACCAAGGCTGGCGCATAGAGATTAAGAAATATCCCAAGCTGACAACTGTTGCTGCAGAGCGCGACGAGACTGTCATTGGACGCAACAGTGGCGAATATGATGGCAAACATTATGGCCCGTTCTTCTACACACAGGAGGATTGCCGCGAGATTATTGCATACGCCGCCGAGCGACACATTACCGTAATCCCCGAGATTGACCTGCCCGGACATATGCAAGCAGCACTAGCCGCATACCCCGAGTATGGTTGCACCGGCGGCCCTTACGAGGTGTGGAAGATGTGGGGTGTGTCGGACAATGTTCTTTGTGCCGGCAACGATGCTACATTAAAGTTCATCGAAGATGTTCTTGACGAGGTTGTTAAGGTGTTCCCGTCGGAATATATTCACATTGGTGGTGACGAATGTCCAAAAACGCAATGGGAGCAGTGTCCAAAATGTCAGGAGCGCATAAAGGCATTAGGCATCAAGGGTGATGATAAACACAGTGCCGAGATGTATCTGCAGAGCTTTGTCATCAACCACGCCGAGAAGTATCTAAACAGCAAGGGACGACAGATAATCGGCTGGGACGAAATTCTTGAGGGCGGGCTTGCCCCCAATGCAACCGTTCACTCTTGGCGAGGCATTGAAGGTGGCATTGAAGCAGCCAAGCAGGGACACGACTGCATAATGTCGCCCACAAGCTTTATGTATTTCGACTACTATCAAACAACCTACACCGACGACGAGCCTTTGGCTATTGGCGGTTACGTACCGGTGGAAAAGGTGTACAGCTTTGAGCCTATGCACGAGTCGTTGACAACCGAGGAGCAGAAACATATCATAGGCGTGCAGGCGAACCTATGGAGCGAGTATATCCACACATTCAGCCACGTTGAATATATGGAACTTCCCCGTATGGCAGCACTTTGCGAGGTGCAGTGGTGCGAGCCGCAGAAAAAGGATTTCAACAATTTCAAGCAGCGTTTGTCGCCACTGTTCAAGCTATATGAACTGAACAACTACAACTATGCCAAGCACATTCTTGATATTGAACCGGAATTTGGCACCGACACCGAGCGTGGAGTTATAACGGCAACTCTGAAAGTTATTGACGACACTCCTATTTACTACACTCTCGACGGCAGCGAACCAACAACAGCATCAACGCTTTACACTGCCCCATTAGAACTATCAAGCGCCTGCATTTTAAAGGCAAAGGGCATTGGTGCTCGTGGGGTTACAAGAACTTTGACCGAGGAGATATTTTTCAACAAGGCGACAGCAAAGCCTATCACTCTGTTGCAACCCATTCACGAGAACTACACCTTCAAGGGTGGAATTACATTGGTCGACGGATTAAAAGGCACACCTAACTACCGCACCGGCCGTTGGTTGGGATTTTGTGAGACCGACCTTGAGGCTGTTATTGACCTAAAGCAAGAAGAGGAGGTTTGTTGTGTTTCGTTCAACACAAGTGTCGACAAAGGCGATTGGGTGTTCGACCTTTTGGGAATAACAGTGTCGGTATCAAACGATGGCGAGAATTACGCAGTTGTCTTTGACAGCACATACCCCGACCTGACAGCCGAGGATGAGAATAAAATTTATGGCCACAAGGTTGAGTTTGAGCCCACCAAGGCTCGTTATATAAAGATAAAAGCCTTATCGGACAGAGATATGCCGGCGTGGCACCCAGCAAGAGGCCTCCCTGCATTTATTTTCGTTGACGAGCTCGAGATTTATTGAGAATCAGACAGACAATAAAAAAACTTCGCCACCATTTGGGTGCGGGGGTTTTTATTTGGATATAACTTTTTAGTCTCTCACACGGGAGCCGCGTGCTTTAGGAAATATCTTAGCCTCGCAACGGCGTAG
>JAZRMQ010000062.1:0-24636 GCA_045647745.1 Bacteroidaceae bacterium
AGTAATGATATATTTACCGATGCAGTATATGACAATGCAACGTTGTACGTTCCCAATGGTACAAAATCTTTGTATGAAAAGCGAGAACCGTGGAATATATTCTTTTACATTGTTGAGATGGACTTTACCGGCATTGACGAGGTTGCCGAGCAGAGAGCTGAGAGCAAAAATGTTTACTACGACCTCAGCGGTCGTGCGGTAGAGAACCCAACAAAAGGTGTTTACATTATCGGTGGTAAAAAGGTTCTTGTAAAGTAACTTTGTTTTCATCGACGATGCTTTTAGCGATAGGTCGCAGATAGCACGGTTTTAATCGTGCCCTGCGGGTCGTAAATAAAAAGCGAGTCAATGGTAAAAAGGTTCTTGTAAGGTAACCTTGTTTTTATCGACGAAGCTTTTAGCGATAGGTCGCAGGTAGCACGGTATTAATCGTGCCCTGCGGGTCGTAAATAAAAAGCGAGTCAATGAACGCCAAACTGTTGCGAGAGGCGAAAGTACTGATTAAGTGAGTGCAATTTGGTAAAATTCTGAAACTGATAATTTAAAATTAAGGCAACCGCACGCGGTTGCCTTCAATTTAAATTTTAATCCTTAATCTTTATCTCGCAATTGTCAAGGCTTTCTATGATTGCAAGGGACTCAATGTGTATCCCTCTCTCGCGGAGCATTGTGCCGCCTGCTTGAAATCCTTTTTCAATGAGGAACGCCATCCCTGCAATTTCAGCACCGGCCTGTGCGGCAAGGTCGAGAATGCCAAGGGCTGCATTGCCGTTGGCAAGGAAATCATCGACAAAAAGGCAACGCTCTCCCTTTTTTAGGTAACTATCACAAAGGCAAATGTTGTATGATTGGTTTTTTGTGAATGAATAAACTTCGCTCTTTAAGACTCCTTCCATAGTGCTTGGAACCCTCTTTTTGGCAAAAACTACGGGCACGTCCATAAGATATGCTACCATTATTGCCGGAGCAATGCCGCTGGCCTCAACTGTCACCACCTTGTCAATGGCTGTTCCCTTGAAACGGCAGACAATCTCCTTTGCCATTTGCATCATCAGCTTTGCATCCATCTGATGGTTGATGAAATTATCTACTTTGAGTATTCCCCCTTCGAGGCACTTGCCGTCTTTTAGTATGCGCTCCTTTAGTTGTTTCATAGTATGCTGTTTACAATAGCTCTCACCTCGTTTACGTCGGTCTCTTTGCGGGCATATTCATCGCTGTCGGGGTTGCCCATCGATACTCCGCTGTGGCGGAACAACATTCCACTGCCAACATTTTTGCGTGCCGAGGCGTGAATTTCTGTCGCTCCCGTTGCTTGCAGGATGGCTGCTGCGTTCGCACTGCTCACTCCGCAGCCGGGCATAATGATTATGCGCTCCGCAGCCTGTTCTACAAGCTCCTTTAAAAGTGGTGCTCCGGCCTCGGCTGTTGCTGCCTGTCCCGAGGTTAGCACTCTGTTGCAGCCAAGGGCAATCAGCTCCTCCAACGCCTTGCGTGGGTTGCTGCACATATCGAATGCACGGTGAAAGGTGATGCTCATTCCATCGGCTGCCGCTATAAGGCGTTCGCAGGCTTTGGTGTCAATGTCGCCATCGGCTGTCAAAGCTCCAATGACAACGCCGTCGGCGCCAAGTTCCTTGCAGGTGCGAATATCCTGCTCCATACAAGCTATCTCGTATTCATTGTAGAGAAAATCGCCGCCGCGCGGGCGTATTATAACATTGAGCGTGAGCCCTTCTATTTTGCGCGCCTCGGCAATGAGCCCTGCCGAAGGTGTTACTCCTCCAACCTCCAGCGCTGCACAAAGTTCTATTCGCATTGCTCCTCCATCGCGTGCTGCCACGGCGCTCTCAACGCTGCCGGCACAAATTTCAAGTATTGCCATAGTGGAATTCAGATAGATTACTTTGTTATCAATTCTACGATATAATCAATGCCTGCGGGGGCTTCATTGAACAGCAGTTTTACTCCCTCCTTTGTCTTTTTGAACTTCACAGGTTGTTTGTCGCTGTATGTAAACGCTTTTTTTACCTTGCAGTGCAGTGGCAGGGTCAGCTCCTTTGCGGTGTGGTTGAAAATGTGTACAAACAGGCGGTTGCCCTTGCGTGTTGTCACTCCCCACTCCTGCGCCGGAATATCGCCGGCTGTTGTGCCGTATATTGTCTCTCCGTTAGCGCGTGTCCACTCGCCAATCTCTTTCATTCGTTCAAGAGCTGCAGCCGGAATTTGACCATTGGGCTGCGGGCCCACGTTGAGCAAAAGGTTTGCTCCTTTGCCCGATGTGCTCACAAGCAATCTGATAAGTGTCTCGGTGCTCTTGTAGTTCTGGTCTACGAGCTTGTAACCCCACATTCCATTCATCGTTTGACAGGTCTCGAGCGGCAGACGACTCACGCTTTGTCCGCTCAGCCCGGCCTTGTTCTCGCCGGGAAGGTCGCGCTCAAAAATCTGAATATCCTCGCCGGGGTGGGGTGTTTCGTGGTGGTTGTTGCCAATGAGGCATTGGGGCTGCAAGCGGTGAATGAGTGCATACTGCTCATCGAGTTGCCAATTGAAGGGTATGCTGTCGTTGTCGCGGTCCCACTTTCCGTCGAACCAGATAGCGCCAATCTCGCCGTAGTTGGTAAGAAGCTCGGTCAATTGCTTGTTCATAAAGTCGTAATATGCCGGCCAGTCGGCTTTATCATAGTCGCGCCCAATGACTTTGCGTCCGGTGCGTCCGATGGGGTATTCATCGCGTGCCCAGTCAATGTGTGAGTAGTAAAGGTGCAGCTTAATGCCCTGCTTGTGGCACTCCTCGGCAAGCTCTTTTATAACGTCGCGGCCAAATGGAGTGGCGTCTACGATATTGTAGTCGCTCTGCTCGGTGTTCCACATTGAGAAACTATCGTGGTGACGGCTGGTGAAACAGATATATTTTGCTCCGGCATCCTTGATTGCGGCAACCCACTCTTTAGCATTGAAACGGTGGGGGTAGAAGGCGTCGGCAGCCTTGGCATACTCTTGTTTGTCTATCGGGTAGTTCTGCAGGTACCACTCGCCCTGAGCGAACATACTGTATATGCCCCAATGAATGAAGATGCCGAACTTGCTGTCGGCAAACTCCTGACGTGCTTTAAGGTTCTCGGCTGTCGGGGTGTATTGTGCTTTAGAAACTGTTGGCGCAACAAAAAGCAGTGCTATTGTTGTTGCTTGAATAAATCTTTTGATGAATTTCATATTTTGTGTTTTTATTTGTCCTGTTATGCAAAAGTAAACGAACAATGTGAAAACCACAAATTATTCTTTTGATTTCACTATTTTATGCTATTTTTGTATCTGACAACAAATTGTTGTGAATTTTAATTTATGATGCAGAAAATAAAGGTTAAATATAGTTTTATATGAAAAAAACATCTCAATTTTTGTGGATAGTGCTCGCATTTCTTCTTCCGCTGCAACAGCTTGCGGCCGAGGATCTGAAGCCAACGGTTGACAAAGTTACAATTTATCGTATAGAGAATTTTGCCAACGGAAAATTCCTCTCCAATGGTGATAATGTCAATAATGATGCGCGCATAGTCTTTGCCGAGAATAATGCTGCCAGTGCCGGACAAGAGTGGGCAATGTATCCCACTGAGATAGATGGAGTTTTCTCCTTTGTGAATCCAACGTCGGGCAAGGCTCTTGATATGGCTCCCGGTGTGGGGCATCCTGTTCAGTGGAACTATGAGCCCACGAACCCGAACCAACGTTTCAAGATTGTGGCTCCGGGCGATGGTTACAACCGTATGGCAAATTCATCGAACCCTTACCAATTTCTTGCATTGTCGGCCGATGGCTATCCTATGATGTTAACCGAATATGCGGCCGAGAATATACTCTACTTTTTTCACAATACAGGCAAAGAATTCTCTCTTGCCAAGGTGTATGCAGGTAAAAGCTATGTCATCAGCAATGTTGCTACAAAGAGTGTGTTGACAGCTCCTGCCAGTGGTGAACTTGCGGCTCTCATTGAAATGAAACCCTACGTGGAGGGTGACAACTCTCAAACGTGGAAAATTGCTAATGGAAAGTCGGGAATTATTTTGACCTCGAACAGCTGCAACCTCTCAATGGATATGTTTCTCAATGGTGATAGGATACCGCTTGTATATACCACAGATGCCGGAAATGAAAATCAGAATGTGATTCTTGAGGATGCCGGTGACGGATATTTCTATCTTACCGGCGTGCGTCAGAACGTAAAATACTATATAAGTAATAATAACGGCAAATTAATTGCATCCTCCGACAAGAATGGTGACAATAGCAAATTCTTCTTTACTGTTGCTGCCGGTCCAAAGGGTAACTATTGGGAGGACCAAATGGTGTACGAGGAGAATAAGGAGGCTGCGCACGCAACATTTATTCCATATACCTCTACAAATGCAATGAAATCTGATGTGAACTACGATAAAGCGTGGCTCACTCCCGAAAAGGCCGACTATCTGTCGCTCAACGGCATTTGGAAATTCAATCTTGTGCCCGAGCCGTCGGAGCGCCCGGGCGAAGATGATTTTTGGGGCAATGATGCCGATGTCTCAGCTTGGGATAATATAGAGGTGCCCTCTTGCTGGGAGATGAAGGGTTATGACCTTCCGCTGTATGTGAATGTGGAATATGCGTTCCTCAATAATCCTCCTTATGTAACCAATAAGGTTGAGGGCGTTGGCGATAATCCCGTAGGCTCCTATCGTCGCACATTCACTCTGCCCGAGGGTTGGGAGGCAAAGAATGTGTTTCTGCATTTTGATGGCCTTTACAGTGCTGCGTATGTGTGGGTGAACGGTAAATATGTTGGCTACACACAGGGTGGTAACAATGACCACGAATTTGACCTGAGTGCTTATGTGCGCACAGGCGAGAACAATATTTGCGTTCAGGTGTTCCGTTGGAGCGATGCCTCGTATCTCGAGGGGCAGGATATGTTCCATATGAGTGGCCTGCACCGCGATGTTTATCTCTATGCAACCCCCAAGGCTTTTGTCCGCGACCACTATATCACTGCTGAACTTAATTCGACATTCAACGGTGGCTCTATGAATGTTGCGCTTGAAATTGATAATCGTGACGACGAGGCTGTGACAAAGAGTATCGAGGTGGAACTTATTACTCCCGATGGCAATGTTGTGGCAACAAAAAGTGAAAGTGTGGAGCTGGCTGCCGGTGTCACAAATGTGAAGAAAAATGTGACTCTGGAGTCTCTTGCGTCTCTTTTGCCTTGGAGCTGTGAAAGTCCGGCTCTCTACACTGTGGTCGTTCGTCAAAAGGATGCCAATGGTAACGAGGAGATGGTTTTTTCAACAAAATATGGTTTCCGCCACATTGAGATAAAGAACGGCGTGGTGCTCATTAATGGCCAGCGTGTCTATTTTAAGGGTGTGAACACACAGGATACTCATCCGCTCTATGGCCGTACAATGGATATTGCCACAATGCTCAAGGATGTTGAGTTGATGAAACAGGCTAATGTGAACTTGGTGCGCACAAGCCACTATCCACGAGCGGCCAAAATGTATGCAATGTTTGATTACTATGGACTTTATGTTATGGACGAGGCTGATGTGGAGTGTCACAAGAGCTGGACCGACAAAAAGGATAATAGTATCTCAAACGACCCAACGTGGCAGGCTCAGTATGTAGACCGCACCGTGCGTATGGTGATACGCGACCGCAATCACCCATCTGTTGTGTTCTGGTCGCTTGGAAATGAATCCGGAGTGGGTGTGAACTTTGATGCAACATACTCTACAACAAAGGCTCTTGATTCGCGTCCTGTGCACTACGAGGGCTACTCTAATGTGAATTCGCCAAAGAATACTGATATGGATTCAAAAATGTATCCTAACCTTGCTTACACACGCGACCATTGTAATTACAGCATTGGAGGTGAGCCGTTCTTCCTTTGTGAGTATGCTCACGCAATGGGTAATGCCGTAGGTAACTTGCAGGATTATTGGGATATAATAGAGGGTAGCAATTATGGTATCGGTGGTTGTATTTGGGATTGGGTAGACCAGTCAATATATGACCCACAGGCTATAAAGAAGGGCGAGCTTGAGAAAAATGGCTTCCCGCATTATACCACCGGCTACGACTATCCCGGCCCTCATCAGGGTAATTTCTGCAACAACGGAGTGATTACTGCCGACCGTGCTTGGACAGCAAAGCTCACCGAGGTGAAGAAGGTTTACCAATATGTGAAATTTACTTATGGCAATGGCGTGCTCCAGATAAAGAATAAATATAATTTTATTGACCTCGATAATTTTACTTTGCGCTATTCGCTTTTGTGCAATGGAAATATTGTAGAGCAGAAAACTGCTGCCGTGCCATCAACTGCTCCGGGTGAGACTGCTACGCTGCAACTGCCTTTCGACGTTGCTAGGGAGAGTGATTGCGAATATGCTTTGAATGTTGAACTGCTTAAGAATAAAGCCGAGGCGTGGTGCGAGGCCGGTTACCCAATGGCGAGCGAACAGTTTATATTGCAGGAGCGAAAGGCGCTGTCGGCGGTTACTCAAGGCGATGAACCTCTGACGGTTGAAAAGGGCAATGGCGTATCTGTTTCGAACAGCAAAATCAGTTTTAAAGTAGATGCTGAAGGCTTTATCACCGAGTGGGTTGCTAATGGTGTTAAGGTTGTTGAACCGGGTAGATATCCTATATACAGCAATATCCGCTGGATTGAGAACGAGAGCCCATACGGTGAACACAAATTTGGAGACTATGTAGCCTCTATAAATTCGGCAACGGTGAGCAGTGCGCGCTCGGGCGATGGAAAAACCTGCAATGTTACCGTTGAAGCGATGCATAACAAATGCCCTTATGTGATAACCTACTCCGTGTATTCGAGTGGTGTAGTGGATATTAAAGTTGAGTATAAACCACAGGCTTCGGGCTTGCGTCGCATTGGTCTTGATATGCTGTTCCCGGCAGGGTATGAGAATGTTGAGTATTATGCCAAGGGGCCTTGGGAGAATTATATCGACAGGCAAACGGGTTCTTACCTCGGCCGTTACACAACCACAATAGACGATATGTTCGAGATGTATCCTCATCCACAGTCACACGGTAATCGTATGGCGTTGCGTGACCTTAAAATGTGGAATCCTCAAAATGGCAATACAATAAGGATTGAGACTAATGGACAGGTGTCGTTCTCGCTTTCACACTATGACCAGCGCGAGTATCTTACCCCTGAGCTTCACCCTTGGGATTTGAAAAAGGAGGGTGTGGTGTATGCTACGTTTGATTATATGCAGCGTGGCTTGGGCAATGGTAGTTGTGGCCCCGGCACTGAGAGCCAATATCATTGTCCTTCTTACCAAACGTTTACCCACACACTGCGTGTGAGCACGATAAATGGTGCCGAGACGGCTATTGATGAGATTGGAGTGAATGGTTGCAAGGTTGAGTATGACAAGGCTGCACAGATGGTTATTTGTACCGGTGCCGAGGGTACAAATGTTGCTGTTTACAATCTTGGCGGAGTGTCGGTGGGCAAGGCTGTCGTGTCGGAGGGCGCAGCTGCTGTATCGCTTGCCGGTCAGCCGCAAGGTGCATACATTCTTGTCATTAAGGAGAATGGTGCTGTGCGTACACACAGGTTAGTTAAATGGTAAGGTTTACTGAATATTCGATACGGGTTCTATAATAAAACACTGGGCCTGTATCGAGTGTTTATTATCATAAACAGAACAATACTATAGTATGGATTTTAATTTCTTGGGAATAATTATAGGAGTAGCTACATTCTTGATTATAGGACTGTTTCATCCGTTGGTTATAAAGGCTGAATATTACATTGGGGTAAAGAGCTGGTGGATTTTTCTGCTGTTTGGCATTTTGTCGGCAACAGCATCGTTGCTGGTTGAGAACCTCATCGTTTCAATACTTTTGGGGGTTGTGGCATTCTCCTCTTTTTGGAGTATCGGCGAGGTCTTTCAGCAAAAGAAAAGGGTCGAGAAGGGGTGGTTCCCTGAAAATCCCAAGAAAAGAAGATAAAATAAATCCCTTCAGAATTCTGAAGGGATTTATGATTTTTTGTTATAGGTATTTGTCAATGCCATTTTCGCACCATTTGAGCTTGCCGTTCTTCACCTTTTCAAGCTCGGCAAGATGGCGGCTCTCGTTGCTCTTTGATGATTCGGCGTGGTGCAGATGATACACGCATCCTCCGCCTTTGAGGGCTTTTTTCTCCACTCCTGCAAAGTGCAGGCGGAAGGCTAGCTCACCATCCTCGTGTCCCCATTGCATCAGTTCTTCGTTATAGCCATTGATTTTTATTATATCCTCTCTCCAGAATGCCATATTGCAGCCCCTCAGGTGGTCAATCTCGCGTGCATAGCGTTTTGCCATATAACGACGCAGAAGGCGCGAGCGAAAGCTGTTTGCCATAAAGCCTAATGGCATCTCCCAAAAATGGGGCGGAAAAACTCCGGTGGCAAAAACTTTTTCCGAGATTTTTGAGTTGAGCTTTACTCTGCTACCGCAAACAAAATGGTTCTTCTCGGCAAGCTCTATGTGGTCGCTCACAAAGTGGCGCGCAAGAATTACGTCGCCGTCTACTTGCAGAATATAATCGCCTGTAATCTTTGCAATGGCTTTGTTCAGGATAGTTGTTCTGCGAAAGCCTTCATCGGGGTGCCACACGTGCACGATGGGCACGCAGCTCTCCTTTTGCAAGCGGGTTATAAGCTCTTTTGTCTTTTCGTCGGAGCCATCATCGGCAATGACAATCTCGTCGGGAAGGACAGTCTGTTTCAACATACTTCTGATAGAAATCTCTAATGCCTCGGGCCAGTTGTATGTCGATACAAGTATGCTTACTTTAAAATCTCTGTTTTTCATTGTAGTAATAATCTGTTGCACTTGTGCCGTTGCAAAAATAGTAATTATTTTGTGCTCTCAAAGCAATAGCTTGTTAAGTTGTGCAAAGTTCTTTATTTATGTGGCTTAATTGATGGTGTCGTTGCTTGCTGTGCCTGTTGCCAAAGGTATGCCGGCGAGGCGCTTGACAAGCGAGTCGCACACAGTGGCAAAAGCCTCTTTGTTTTCGCTGCTGATGGGCATTTTGGGCTGTGATTTTATTGTCAGCGGGTTTACGGGCTTGCCATTTTCGTATACGCGAAAATCGAGGTGCGGGCCTGTCGATAGTCCGGTTGAGCCCACATAGCCGATGACCTGTTTCTGCTTTACATAATCGCCCTCTTTCAACCCCTTGGCATATCCCGAGAGGTGCATATAGCTTGTTGTGTATGTGCTGTTGTGGCGTATCTTCAGATAGTAGCCCGCACCATTTGCCTGATAAGCTTTTTTTATGACTTTACCGCTGCCGATGGCATAGACGGGTGTTCCTTTAGGCGCTGCGTAGTCCACTCCGTGGTGTGCACGGGTGCGCTTGAGTACCGGATGAAAGCGGCTGTTCGAGAATTTTGACGATATGCGGTAGTAGTCGAGCGGTGCTTTTAGGAATGCGCCCTCGAGGCTGTTGCCGTCGCTGTTGTAAAATAGTTCCTCTCCGGCCTGTGTAAAAGGTATGGCATATACAAGGTTGTTTGATGCTTTGAATGATGCGGCCAAGATGCGGTAGTTGTTGAGTGGAGTATCTTCGACATATTCCTGTGCATATATCACACGGAATTCATCACCTTGCTGTATGCCAAAAAAGTCAATGGACCAACCGAAGATATGCGACATCTCTACGGCCAGTAGTGGCGAGGCATTATTCTCCTCCATTGCTACCCAAAGTGATGATTTTACGCTGCCGGCAACCTCGCTCTCTCGCCACTCAACAGGCTTGCGTTTTCTTTCGGCTTGATAGTTGTTGGCTATATCGAATGTTATATATGATTTTGGGCTCTCTTCGTATATGAAATATCTTGGTGTTCCGGTGCTATCTTTCTCGCACAATAGGGCACACGCTTGTCCGGGGCGTATCTTGCGCACGTTGAAGATGCTGTCGGGGCACTGTGTGAGCTTGTGAATTTGGTTGGCATTGAACCCAAAGTTGTATAAGAGTTCGGCTATAGTCTGTTTTTGTCTGATGGTGTCGTATTTTACATTATAGCTCTCTATTGGCAGGCCGTATTTTATCACAATCTCCTTCTGTGGCTCCTCGCTCAATGTTGCTTCATCGTTCTTGCAGGCATTATCGGATGATGTGCCTATGCAGCTTGTGAGGCTGAGGGTGAGAGCAAAGAGTGCTGTTGCTGTGCTTTTGATAACTCTTGTCATTAGTGTGTCTTTTCTCTTTTGTATTGTAAAAAGCAATGAAGGATGCCGTGGCATCCTTCATTGACAGCTATCTTATGTTTTTTATTTGATTACTGCCTTAATGCCGTTTATAATGTAGATACCGCTTGGCAGTTCTTTAATTTTGTTTGCCTCTTTTGTATCAAGAACCTTTACACCGCCGGTGTTGTAAACTACCCAGCAACCCTCATCGTTAGCAACAATATCTTCAATTGAAGCGGCGCTGTCTACAATGTAACGGAGTGTTATACCCTCGACTGCCAGCCCGTTACCATCGACGAAATATCCGGTAGGAATTTCAAGAATATAAGTGCCGTTGGCAGTAACAGGCTCGATAGTTTTGAGTGCAGCCTGTTGCATTCCAATTTTATTGCCATCCTCTTTTGTTAATGTCTTTTCAACTGCGATGAGCTCCTCGCTGCCTTCGAGATATAGTTTGGGTGAGTGCTCGGGGTAACGAACGTGGTCGGCAAAGTAGCTGAATGTGAAAATAAAGTGTGATAATTTTTCAACGGTAGAGCCATTGGCCGGTGTTACCTCTTCGATTGTAGCTGCCTCTGCATCGCCGTTGATGGTGTATTTTACCATTGTGCGCAGTTTGTGTCGCACGGGTATAGGGAGTGACATTTCCATAACATCGGGGCAGATGATGATATCTCCTGCTGTTATGTTTATGCTCAGGTCGTAATTGTTTTCTGAAACAATGGGCTCATTGGCTGTGAACACAAGTGTGTTGTTGTCGCGTTTGCTTATTGTGAACACTGTCTTGAAGCCGTCGGCTACAATCTCCAGATTGTCGGTTGCTTTGATTCCCTCTGGACACTCAACGATGATGGTCTCTAACTTATCCAAAAAGCTGCCTGTTGCAGGGGTGATTGTGTATTGCGGATATTCGCGCTGCATATACAATTGGGGGAGTGTGTGCTCATCGGTGAGTTGGTCGGCAGGGTAGCAACCAAATGTTGCACTGCTTGCTGTGTAGCATATAACATAGCCATTGCAGCTGATTGTTGCGATGCCATTGTCGTCGGTTGCGATGCTCCAAACTGCGCCTGTTGCCGGTTTTTCGGTTGCAAAAGCAAAGTTTGCATCAGTTGTTGCGGGGTAGACATACATTCCTCGCTCGTCCTGTATTGTGTAGCCGCCGTCGATTGCTGTGAATGTAAATCCTGCGCACTCAACGGTCTCGATATATTTGCTGTTTACGCTCTTTGCTGTCTTTGATGGCAAAGTGCCTTGTGCCTCATTGCTGTAATTGTATGTGGCTGCGCTGTCGGCTGCAACCATTGCATATTTACTGCCCGAAACAATTTCGCTTGCTGTGATATATGGCATTGTGCGCGAAACAATGTATGTCTGTTCGGCAATACCGCTCTTGAACGCTGCTTCGCCATCGGTTCTCACTGCAATCACCTTGATGGTGGTGGTAGCGGTTAGGTCAAAGTCCATCTGGGGGTACTTGGCACTTTTGGTTGAACTGGTGCTGTCTTCCCATTCTTCATAAACAGGGTCTGTGCCATCGAGTGTGTAGTAGATGATTGCTTCTTCATCTTCGCATATAGCTGTTACCATCACCTTGTCGGCGTATATGGCAATAGGTGTCTTGAACTCGGGGGTAGGAACATTGATGTTGTTAGGTACGTAATCGATGGTGATTGACTTTATGTAATATGCACGATGTGTGGTCGCATTCCATTCGATTGATATATCGCCTTTTGTGTCCTCGCAGTCGAATGTGCAATCAGTGTCTGATGTTCCGGGTTCGAACAGCTCAGAGGTCTGGCCGTTAACAGTGATTTTCATTCTTACATCGCTTGAGGATATACGGCTGCATTTTACCGTTACGCTTCTGATTTTTAGGTTGGCAAAAGCTGATGTGCTCAGACTGTAGAACATCGTTCCATTGTTCTTTACTCCAATCTCTATGCCTTTTGCGTTATTCCAGCCAATTGCCGTTGCCTCGGTTGTTGTCCATTCAATGTCACTGAGTGATACAGTTTCGGCATTGGTTGTCAAATCGTATTGTTTGAAAATGTGTGTGTAGGTCTCTGCATTAACTGTTGTCAAAGTGCAGATAATTGCAAAAAGTGAAAGTGAAAATTTCTTCATATTAATATTGTTTTATTTTTTGTCAAAATATTTAGAGCTACAAAGTTAGTAAATTATTGATAAACATAAGGTGTTGTTTGTGTTAAATATTACAAGACAGCAGGTCGGCACACGTGTGCCGACCTGCTGTCTTGTATCGATTATTTTTTATTTTTTATCTCTTCTATATTTTTTATGAAGAGATCTATATCCGTTTCAGTTGCCATAATTATGTCGGCAAGTTCTCCGTCGGGCTCAAGGATAATGTAGGTGGGGTACATCTGCACTCCAAATTTCTCTAATATTTGTGCCCCGATGTCGCTCTCATTGTCAACGCTTATGCTCACAAACTCCTTGTTCAGATACTCGGCGCATTTGTTGTGTGCAAAGACCTTGTCTTTCATCATCTTGCAAGGTGTACAGCCTTGAGTGTGGCACTCAATGAAGATGTGTTTGCCTTCATTGGTTGCTTTTACAATAGCCTCTTCGAGTGTTATATCTTGAAAATTGGTGCCGGGGCCTGTGTAGAATTCTGCAAAGCGTGCTGTCTCAATCATTGCTGCCATCTCGGGGCCGGGGGTGGGGGCGTGTGCCGAGACTATTTCGCCCTGCTTGCCAATGATTATGTAGCGCGGTACACTTGAAATTTGAAAATCGCTCTCAAATTGTGACTGTTCGGCACAGTCGGGGAAGAGGTTTATCAAGCTCTGCATTTTGTGCTTTTCAATGGTCTCAATCCACAGTGCTTTGTCCTCGCTACGGTCGATTGAAATTGCGGCAAAGCATACATCGCTTTCGTTTCTGAACCAATAGCGCATTCCCAAGAAACGGTGCATATTGGCAAGACAGCTGTGGCACCACGTTGCCCACACTTCAATGACAAGGACTTTGCCTTTGTAATCGGCAAATGTGTGCTCGTTGCCCTCGATGTCTTTGAGTGTTGAAAGAGGTGCCGGGTTGCCGGGCATAATGCGTGTAAATAGTTCGTACATTGCAAGTACCTCTCTCTTTAGTTCGCTGTCGGCTACATTCTTTTCAATGAGTGGTTGCACGCTCTTTAAACCATCGGTGCAGCCGCTGTTGTTTAGCGGAAATTTAAGCCTTTCGAGGTATTTGTTGTGTAATTCGTTGTTTTTGCTGTTGAAGATGGTGTGCAACTTGTTGTAGTCGTTGTCGTTGAGCGCTCTGATGGGATAGAATACTGTAGCAGTGATGCCATCACGCGCTTCGTCAAAGCTGCTGCCTTTTTTCATTGCCTGCAATGTGAAATAGTGGTCGGCAAACTTGTCAATCTTTCTCTTTGATGTAAATTGTGAAATAATGCCATCATCAAACGAAAGTTTTGTGCTGTGCTTGGGGAGTTCAAAAATGTCGCCATTCTTTCCACGGCAACTGAACATATATTCACCGCTGTTCCACACAAAATGGCATTGGTTCAGGGTGTGTAAATTCTCTTCCTCCTCGGCTGTTGCCTGCTTAATTGAGTCGTACAGGGCAATGATGCTGCCTGCATCGTTGAACTGTCGTTGCCAAAGAGAGTCAAATTGTGCAATAACCTCTGTTGGTAGTGCGTTGCCTGTGTTTTCCTCGTTCTTTGAGCTGTTGCAGGCTGTTGTAAACGTTGATGCAACGGCTATTACGAATATTTTAAAAAGAAGTTTCATAGCTGTGTTTCTGTTATTTCTTTACGCCGTAAGCAATGCCTTGCAGGTTGATACCATATTTGTTCATCATATAGTCAACCACTAATTCATATTGCTCTTTTATTAAGGTGTTTGTTTGTGTCTGGTATCTGCTGTGGAATTCCTCGGGGGTGAACCACATTGCGTTCATTATATATGCTTGGAACATATCCCAAGTGTTATCCTTTTTTGTCGCTTTCCAGTTGCTGGCGTGCTGGTCTTTTCCGTTGATATTTACATTCTTTATGACCTCCTTGCTGTTGCCTGTTCCAAATTTCTCTTCCAAGACATCAACGAACCCGAATTTATAAAGATAATTGTCGGCATTTTTGTCGGTGACATTAATCATAGAGCAATTTGTGTGGTCTCCATCGTCGTAACAAGTCTTGCTTGTGGTTAGATTGTATTTTTCCCAAAAGCCTTCGGGTGGAACAATCTTCTCATCATTAATGGATTTTTTTATGATATTTGTCATAAAGATACAGCGTTGTTGTCTGAGGATATATTCCGAGTCTTCGCCATTGATGACATCCTCGGGAAAACTGATTATCCAATTGTCGAATGTTCCAATGTGCAGATTTTTCCTTGAAGCGCCACCCGTGTTACTTGCATCGGGGGTACTGCTATTGTTATTCTCACTGTCATCACCAAATTTACGCTCTTCTTCACGCAAATTGTGTATCATATATATCTTCACCGGCAAAGTGGTCTTTGCAAACTCCTTTGTAATGTTTGGGAAGATGTAGTTCTGAAAGAAATTGACATAAAATGGCAGATGCTCGATAGGTAAATCCCAAGCACCTTTGTCGCGGTCGGCACTATCTCCAGCTACAATTATGTTTCCGGCACCCTCCGACACCCAAGTACGGTTCATATCCTCCTCTGTCACATCTTTATAGAGCAAATAGACACCATATTCCTGCTTTATCTGATAGATTATCTGGTCGTATTCGCTGTCACCTTGTGGAAAACCGCCGCGGATAGGCGAGTAGTTTCCCGATGGGGTAATCTCCTCCTCTGCATCACGACAAGCACTGAATAATACCAAGGCTGCGAGTGCAAATATTGTTGTTTTAATAAACTTTTCCATTAGAGTTGCCTATTTAGTGTAACATTGTTTTTAAATCTGTACTCCTGAACGTTTGCCGGGAAGCTCATTTTGCAGTAGTTTGTTGTTCTCCTGCAACGCCTCTTCGGGGATAGGTACAGTGTACATTAAATCTTTCTCTTTGAGAGTATATTCAAAGGAGGTGTTTTCGTCATCGTGCCAAATATGCTTAATCTCGGGCATTCCCCAACGACGCAGGTCGAACCAACGGTGACCTTCGAAACAAAGCTCGCGCCTTCTCTCCTGCTTGACAAATTCTATAAGCTCTTCTTGGTCTGTGATGTAAACCTCAAAGTCTTCTTGTGGATTATATCTCTTCTCGCGTAATGTGGTGAGTGCTTCTGTTGCTTTTTCAATGCCCTCGCCACCAATGTTTGCTTGTGCCTCGGCATAATTAAGATAAGCCTCGGATAGGCGCAGGCTGCGTCCGAAGATGCCCGGGGAGTCGCTGGGCTTTTTGGTCGATTTTACAAAAATCTTACCATAAGCCATATTGCTATACACCGGAATAATTTCTTTATTCTGTTTAATGGTGTCGAATGCTATTTTTATTATGTATCTATCCCTGCGCAGGTCGACGTCGTCAAATGTATTCATCAAATCCTCCGATGCCTTGAAATAAGGGTGCATCTTTTTATTGTTATTGTTGACATTTTGTGTCCCAAGCTCGTTGCAGGTCCATACAAACATATCTGTCGGGCTTCCATAGGCCCAGATGGTCTCGGGTGAGTCGTATGTGGGGTAGTACATAAACTCTTCGGTCGAGGGGTCTATGTTATTTAAATCCAATAGCTTGAATGTTTTGTTGTTCATTACCTCTAAAGCATATTCGGCAGCCTTTTCCCAGTTTTCCATATAAAGGTACGTGCGCGAGAGCATCAGCTGCACCATTGGCAAGCTTGTGCGGTATCTTGGCTTCCATCTTTCAGCCTCGGGTAATTTTTTATAAGACTCTTCGGCTATGTGCAGGTCGCTCAAAATTTGCTCATACACCTCGGCGACGGTTTTTCTCTTCAATGCATCTTCAGAGGCTTCGATACCACTGCTTAGCTTCAAAGGAACACCCAAGGCTTCGGGGTTGTAATTATATGGCTGGCCAAAAATATTTACAAGATTAAAATAGTAGAAGCCGCGTAGTGCGTGCGCCTGTGCCTTAACATTATTAATCATATCCTCGCTGTCTGTCACTGTTGGCAAGTAATCAATAACAGCGTTTACGCCAAGCAGAACTTTGTAGTAGGATTCGTATAGATTAAAACTGCTTGCATAAGATTTTTCCATCATATTGAACATATCGGGTTGCCAAGTGAAGCTTGCAAGATATTTATTCGCATCAAATCCTGAATTTGGCTTTTGATATGGCATTGCCTCTATGTCGTCGTCAAGCAGTGCAAGGAAGGCGCTAAAACCTTTTGAATCGTTGCGCTGGTAGGCTACTCCGAGCAAAAGTTCGTTCAATGATGTCGCATCTTTGGGGACAAATTCGCTTTTGGAATTTGGCTCAAGAAAATCCTCGCATCCGGTGAGTGTAAGTGCAACGAGTGCTGCGACGAATATATTTTTCATCAATTTCATAATCTATACAATTTTTATAGTCCTAAACTAAGTCCCAATGAATACATACGTGGTTGGATTGTGTATCCAAGTTCAGGGTCGTATCCTTTCCACTCCTTGCTTGCTATCACAAACAGGTTGTTGATGTTTGCGCTGAACTGCACGTGTGAGAGTCGCATCTTTTTGCATACTTTTTGTGGCAAACTGTACGAGAGGGAAATCTGTGTACAACGCAAGAATGATGCATCGGCTACTTGCACATCAGACTGCCCCCACATATCGTAGATGTATGCCTCGTGACCATTGGGTAGGTCGAGCTGATTTAATTCCTCTATCGATGTGTAAAGTGCTGGTATATTGGTGTGTAGCTCGTCGCCGGGTTTCTTCCAACGGTTGTTCAGCTCTTTTGAAAGGTTGCTGAAAATATCGGGCATTTTACATTGGGCGAATGATGAGTAGGGGTTGGGCAGGCGTTTCTTTGCTCCCAAGCTTGCTGCAAAATCAATTCCAAAGTTAAAGCCTTTCCAGCGCAGACGGGTGTTGAAACCTCCCGAGAAGTCGGGCTCGCTTTGTCCCGAGTAAACAAGGAATGTTGTAGGGTCTACGCTGCCGTCAATCGCTATTTCGTCGTATGTGGTGTGGGCAAATGTCGGGTAACCGTTCTTGCCGTCAAGGCCGGTGAACTGGTACGACCAGAACGCCGACAAAGGATAACCTTTCTTCAGTGGGCGGTCGCTGCTGCCATTCAAATAGTTAATGTGGTTCAGTTCATCGGCTTTTGCTGTGCGGTCATCTGTCTGCGACTTATTCCAGTTTTTACCCGCATTAAAACCTATAGTCCAAGCAAAATCTTTGCCTCGGATAGGGGTGTAGTTCATACTGAACTCAACACCTTCGTTGGTGATTAGACCTCCATTCAAAGGCATTGAAACTACACCATACTCTTGTGCCACATTTTGACGTATAATAGCGTTACTCTTGCGCCAATAGTACTCCAAGTTCATTGTAATTCCAAAGAGTGAAATATCGGCACCAAAGTTGGCCGATTTTGTGCGCTCCCACTTCAACTGCTTGTTTGGAAGGCTTGATATTGAGAGGTAGTATTCGTTGTAGCTTGATAATAATCCTTGGTAGGCCACAATCAAATCGGGGCTTATTGAGTTGACAACGTTACCTTGAATACCATATGTGGCACGCAAATTTAATTGGTCGAGCCAACTGACATATTTCATCATAAAAGGCTCTTGTGCAACCTTCCAAGCAAAACCGGCCGACCACGTTGGGTCGAATTGTTTGTTTACATCTTGACCAAAGCGATTCGATGCATCGGAACGAATGTTCAGGTTGACAACGTAGCGATTCATAAACGAATAGGCTGCAATACCAAAGAATGACATATAGTTGGTGACTGTGGATGTTTTGCTCCACGCGCCTTGATATAGTTGCTCAAGTACTCCCAAGCCCATTGAGGCATCTTGGTTTATTGGCTTAAAATTCTCGGGCAGTGTGGGTTGCATCAACTTCTCGCCACGCTCGGGAAGGTAGCCCCAAACGGTGTTTCCATCGCTGACGCCGGTTGATGAACGAACCTCCATTCCCAACATTACATTGAGGCGGTTGTTCTCGTTGAATTCCTTTGCAAATTGTAAGCGGTGCGATGTGCTGTATGACACGCTCTGCGACACAGCCTGCTTGAGCACGCCTCCGTGGGGCAACAATGCTGCATTATATTTCTCCGAACCGGGCTCCTCTGTTCCATAAGGGTAGCCGCGATATAATTGTTCCACCTGCGACGATTTTTCGCCAATAAAGCTCTCGCTATTATTGCTGCTCAATGCCATATTTGCCGTTCCTTGATAGGTGAGCCAGCTGAGTATTTTATACGATATGTTTGCCGAGGCATTGAACATCGTACCGCTGTTCTTGGAGCTTGTATTCTCCAGCTCGTTGAAAACGTTATATGAGTATTGGTTGAAATTACCTAATTTGCCGTTGTATGTGTATCCGTAGTATTGTGAGTAGTATGCTGGTTCTCCGTTCTCCTCATACGCAGGGATTGCTCTGCTGGTGTTCATTGCATATGAATAAGGATTTACTCCGGCATATCCGTATGAATTTCTTATGGTACCGTTCAGTTGAACATTTATATTCAGTTTGTCATTTACGTGACTGTTCATACTCAAACGAGTAGTTATCTGATTGTTGTCGTTGCCAATCTCCATACCCTTGTTGTCCTGATAGCCGACAGAGGCGTTGTAGGTGAGCTTGTCTGTTCCGCCCGAGATGCTAAGATTGTGGCTCTGGCTAACCGAGTTACGTGTGAGAAGGTCGAACCAGTCGGTGTTTACCATTTCTAGGCGCTGTAGATAGGCCGAGAATTGCTCCTCTGTAATATCGCGGTTGTTGAACATTGCCATAAGTCCTTCATAAGTGTAAACCTGTGGCAATGGCTCTCTCATATAGCGTACGCCTGCTTCATAGGCCTCTTTGCTGAACTGGATGCGCTCGTAAGAGTTCATAAAATCATAAATTGCATACGACGGACGCTCTCTAACCGAGACGTTGGTGTTGTAGCTTACATTGACGCGTCCCGGTGTTCCTTTCTTGGTTGTGATGACAATAACTCCGTTCGATGCTTTTGAACCATAGATTGCTGTTGCCGATGCATCCTTCAGCACTGTGATATTGTCAATATCCTGTGGGTTGAGCCAAGAGATTTGGTTACCAATAAGCTCTTTCATATCGCCGGTGATGGCCGAGCTTATATCAATGGATAGTGGGTCCTCCTGTACCACACCGTCGACAACCCATAGTGGGCTTGTGTTACCCAATATTGTTGCTGTTCCACGAATGGTAATCTTTGGCGATGAACCAACGCGTGCCGAGGTATTTACAACCGACATACCGGCAATTTTACCTTGCAACATCTGGTCGATGCTCTGATAGGCCGGCATCATAATATCGTCGGCCTTTACTGTGGTGAACGCACCCACCATATCTTTGCGTGGCAAACGTGCGTAACCATCCTCGACAATTGTTACCTCCTCGAGCATCTCGTTGTCGGGAAACAGTTGAATGTTGAACGGCTTTTTTATGTTTTGTGCTGTCAGTTTTATGTTTTGTGTTTTTGAACCCATATAACTGAACACAATCTCTTTTTTCTCGCCATCGGTAAGGGTTATATCAATCTTGAACTCGCCATTGATGTTTGTGCTTGCACCCTTTACCATTTTTTTGTCTTTCATAATAACGACATTGGCACCGGGTAATGGTATCCCAAGCTCGTCGATAACAGTACCCACAATCGTGTGGTTGGCTTGTGCAAATGCATCAAAGCTGTAAGTGAGGCACAATAAAAGGCATAATAACCTGATTATCGTAGATTTTGCTCTCATAGCGTTATTGCGTTATAGGTTGTTCTAATATTTGAATGTGCTAAATTAATGTTTTTTCAAAATTTTTATTTACAATTATCGAAAAAAATGCTGTAAAAGGTGAAAAAAAGTGTTTTTGCCTCTATGTTGGTACCTGAATTGCAAAAAAGAGTGGTATAAGCCCGGCAAAATGAAAGATATTCTCTATTTTTGTAAAAAATGGATTATGAAAAAAGATAACAACGCCGAGTTGCTACCCATAGTGAACCCAGAGGGTGAAGTGGTTGGCTGTGCCACTCGTGGTGAGTGTCATTGTGGTACAAAATTATTACATCCGGTGGTTCATCTGCACCTGTTCGATTCTGCGGGGCGTCTTTATCTGCAGCATCGTCCGCTGTGGAAGGATATTCAGCCCGGCAAGTGGGATACAGCCGTGGGCGGGCACGTCGATTATGGCGAGGAGGTGGAGGTTGCCTTGTGTCGGGAGGTGCGCGAAGAACTTGGCATCACGGCTTGCGAACCACGTTTTTTGAATAGTTATATTTTTGAGAGTGAACGAGAAAAAGAGCTTGTGTTTGTTTACAGTGCAGTGTATGATGGCACTATTGCTCCAAGCGATGAGCTTGATGGTGGGCGCTTTTGGGATATTGATGAACTGATGCAAGCTATTGGCAAAGGAGTGCTCACACCAAATTTTGAACAGGAATTTCTGAAAGTGAAGGATTGGTTGGGCTTGTGATAATATCGGTTGGTGGAATATCGTTTTTATAGGAGCGGTGGCACTATTATTGCACCGCTCTTTTTACAGTTTATTTGTTTTTGTATACCTCTCTCTATAGGCTGCTGGCGATAACCCCTTTATACGCTTGAAGTATTTTCCAAAGCAGGATTGCGAAGGGAAATTTAAATTATATGCAATCTCTTTTATGCTGTTTGTTGTAGATAACAGTTGTGTTACCGCATCCAAAATAACATATTTCTCTATCCATTCGGTAGCGTGCTTCCCGCTTGCCTCCTTGACGGCTCTCGATAGGTGCTTGGCTGTTAGTTTTAGCTTTTCGGCATAGAATGAGAGCTCTCGGTGCTTTGTATAATGTTGTTCAACAAGCTCGATGAATTTTTTAGTCAATTCTTCGCTGCGGCTCTCGACGCTGTTTTTTTCTTCTACCTTGTGCATAAAATAACCCAATCCAAGAAAAAAGGCTCTTGTTAGTAATTGTAAAATCTCCAAGCGATGAGGATTTTCTTTTTGGGGTATGAGGCCGCGACACATTGTTAGGTAATTCTCTAAGGAGTCTTTAGCTCTCTCTTTAAGGTGTATATATGGTGATGATGTGACTATTTGGTTGAGTGAGAAGGTGTTACCAATGCCTAAACTGTTTGTGAAGCTGTCGGTCATAATAATATATGTTGCGCAAAAGTCAACGCTTATGTTTATCAATTCGGTAATCTGTCCCGGCAGAACAATCATAAGACTATTCTGTGTCAAATCAAAAATCTTTGTGTTTATTCGTCCTTTGCCACTCCCTGATGTACAATATACGCCAATAACCAATGGATTGCGATAGGGGTGGTTGGGCATAATGGAGAATGTGGGGTTGTCGATGATTGCAAATTCACCATCGGCTACATAAATGGAGCCCTCATTTGCCCTGTCGATATAACGCTCTAAAACATCGTATAACTTTTTGGTCATAATGTCGCAATTTTTGAAAACATTGCACTTTTGTTCAACAAAAATAGCAATATAGCTGTGATAAAACAAAATCTATGCGACTTTTATTCCAACTATTGCGAATGGTGTCCCTTTATTCATCTTGCAGTGCAAACTACCTTTGCGCTGGTAATTTAAAATGCTTGAAAATCTATGAAGAAAGATGTTAAAAGAAAAGTTGTTGAAACTTATGTTGAGATTGAAAATGGTGTAGTGGATACTTATAAAGCGATTGAGAACGGAGTGGTAAATGGTTATAAAGCGGTTGAAGATACAGTGGTGGGTGCTTATAAAAAGATAGAGGGAGCTGCTGTGAACTTTGGAAATAGCCTTGTAGAGGAGTATGATAAATATTTTTAGTTTAATACAAATTCAGTTTACAAAAATATTTGATTGGTATAAATACAACGATTGCCATCGGCGTAGCCGGTGGCAATCGTGTTTTAAAGCTTTATTAAATAAGTTCATCATATTCGATGTCTGTATTCCTGTCGTACATATGTAACACACATTTTATAACATTTCTGTTTTTTAAATGAAGCGTTATCCCATAATCTTTGTTATCATATACAATATTTCCAAATGCTTTAAGTTTAATACCACGCAACATTATTTTGTCGCCTGTATCAACTATCATTTCCATCAATTTAGGTTGCATTTGAGGGGTAGGAGTAGGCGTGTCCATATTGTACATTGTGACGAGAAAACCCTCTTTGGGCGTTACATCTAGACCATTAAAGATTTCTTTGAAAATCTTATTCTCAATTTTTATTAAGCGATTACAGAATTGTGACCCCATAACAGGTATGCCAAACTGATAGCGTTGATGATGAGAAGATTTTAAAACTAAATCTACCATATTGCATAAGTTGATAGATTATACAATTCTGTCAATTACGTATCTTTCAATATATGGCAGGTCTGACCATTGCCTCTTTCCGCTATTTAAACAAGTATTTAAGTTTTCACTTATTAAACGAAATGTTGAACCTTGCAATGTGATGCCTCTCATTCCTGAACACATTGGTATAAAAAACTCTCTTACCAATCGTTGAACCAAGTGTTGGTACGAAGAACCACTCAACATTGTTGCATACATCATTTGCACAATTAGTTCCCAATTAGTATTAGATGTATAACCCGCTGGAGATTTAACTATTCCTTGTGTTAGAGTTTCTCCTGCTAGAATGGTAACATAGTCATTTTCTGACAAACTATATCTGTTTTTCAAATAATTCAAAAATGAAACTTCATAATCTGTTAAAATTTCACTACACATCATATTAGCTCTTGTGAGAGTATCATTGTTAGGAGATAAAATTCGCTTTATATTAAGCATAAGTGTGTTATCTCCTTTTAACAATCTCAAATACATCATCGTATAATATACTAAATTTATATGCCTGCGCTTGTCATAAAAACTATCAGCTGTATCAAATCCAAAAAAGTTACTCATATTATTGCTCTAATTTAAATATAGTTAGACTGTGATTAAAAACGAATAGTCCTTGATTGTGAAAATAGACAGAAAAAGAAAGCGCGGACTAAAACTTCGTCTACGCTTATCGAGGTATCGCCAAACACCTATGCCACATATACGAGTAAAAGCCCACGCCATATAATGACGTGAGCATCAACTTTTACTCTTGTGGCTTAATTAAAATTTGGCGAATTTCGATAAGCAAGAATACAAGCTAACGCTTCTTTGTCTATATGTCTTTAATTTGTCAATGCTTCATAGGCAAGTGTTTTTGTTGTGTTTTTGCAAATGTAATATGTTTTATGATTTATACCGAATGATTAAGTCATTATTTCTGCAAAACCTCCACAGTTGTAGAGTATTTAGGTATCATAAGCCTATTTTGTAATACCATTCGTATTTATTAGCAAAGTTACTAATTTTGATAAAGTAAATTATCAATTTTTCAATCTTATTCTCCTTGCTTCTTACGTCCCCTTGTGGTGGGTTTAACATAGAGTGTACCTTTTCTTATGGTGCACTTTTTGTTTTTATATATGGGTTCATCACTATCTCCCAACTTGCTGAAATAGTTATTCAATGCCGCTTGTGAAATACCAATTTCCTCTTGGGTGTGATGAAAATCGACAACACTCGCTTTTCGCAACCCACGCGGTACCACTGGCGCGGTGCTTCGCGTGACCTTTTGCTGCTCGCGTTGTCGATTCAGTTTTTGAAAATTGCCAACACTCGCTTTTCGCAACCCACGCGGTACCACTGGCGCGGTGCTTCGCGTGATCTCTTGCTGCTCGCGTTGTCGATTTTGATAGTAAAATTGCCAACACTCGCTATTTGCGACCCGTAAGGCACGAACTTCATCCGTGCTTCGTACGACCAACCGCGGCTCGCATTGTCGATTTTGTTTTTGAAAATTGACAACGCTGCCTTATCGCATCCCGCAGGGCGTGACTTCGCCACGCAGCCTGCGACCAACCGCTGTCGGCATTGTCGGTTTTGTTTTTGAAAATTGACAACACTCGCTTTTCGCAACCCACGCGGCACCACTGTCGCGGTGCTTCTCGTGACCTTTTGCTGCTCGCATTGTCGATTATATCTTTTAAATTGCCAATGCCGCCTTATCGCATCCCGCAGGGCGTGACTTCGCCACGCAGCCTGCGACCAACTGCTGCCGTCGTTGTCGATTTTACAACAAAAAAAGAGGAATTTTTTGTTGTAAAATTCCTCTTTTGTCCAATCGTGCGCGTGATAGGACTCGAACCTACACGTCGCAAAACACCAGATCCTAAGTCTGGCGCGTCTACCAATTTCGCCACACGCGCGACTGTTTTTATCTTTCGGCTGCGAAGGTAATACATTTT
>JAZRMQ010000063.1:0-32414 GCA_045647745.1 Bacteroidaceae bacterium
ATTCTCAATGTTGTCAAGTGTCTCGCGTACTTCGCCATAGTTCTTGTTCAGGAGCTGTGCAAGTGCTGTACTGTTGGTATTCTTACCTTCGAGCAGAGATACTGCACGGCTGTACATACCCTGTGCGATGAAGAGGTTTCCGAAAGCCTCCTCGGCAGCCTTTGAATCAACACCAACTGTCATGTGAGACTCTGCAGCAGCCACATCACCCTCAAGCAATGCAAGATAGCCAAGATTCAGCTGTGCCTCAAGCGCATTGCCGTCAACGGCAAGAGCCTTCTTGAAATATGAGTCGGCAGTGCTGTAATCACCGGCATTGTATGCAAGTACACCAAGGTTGTTGTATGCACGGTAGTCGCCCGGATGAAGCTTTATAGCGGTATTGTATACCTCCTTCTTCTCTGCTGCATCATCGGTCAGAACAGATGAATAGAGAATCTCCTCAAGAGAGAGAACCTTGGGATCATTTGCATACTGTTCCTTGATCTCCTCGTCGGAACGTCCGATAATCTGATAATTCAAAGAGATTCTTGCACGGCGAAGCTTAGGAAGCACCTCATCGGCAAGCTCACTGTAGATTGATGAGATATTCTTTATCTGGAGTTCACGTTCCTCCGGGTCGTCATACATTGAAAGCACTCTAAGGATAAGTTCCTTGTCGGGGAGTTCTGAGTTTGCAACAAGTTCCTGGAAACCCTCCCAGTCCTCGGCTGTATACTTGCTGTCGACATAACCGTCAAGCTTAGCCTTCTTCATCTCACCCTTTACAAACTTTGCAGTGTTCTGCTCACGACCTGTTGCGATATTGTCGTTGAGCGAGAAACCGCCGTCGGGAGAGGCGTATGCCGAAATTTCGATATCCTCGAGCACCTTGTTCTCAAAGTCTGCAGCGATATCGGACATCGCGGCCTTGAGTTCCTTAATCTCACCCGAAGCAAGTTCCGATGAGCGCAGATTTGTCTGCTGGATAAGGAACATGATGTTTGCATGCTTCGCCTGCTTGATGACACGTTGGAAAGCATCCTCACCAATGGCAATATTGGATGTAGCGACTGTCTGGCGATAAAGTTGTGATGTAGCGACACATCCGTCGGCAATCTTAACCTCGGGCAGGGCGTATGTCTTGCGTCCTTTGTTCACAACAAAGCGCAGATAAAGTTCTGCATCCTCCATTTCGGGAACATAGTCGAACGTGAACTTTGTCTTGAAGCTTCCGCCATTGTCATATGATATCACGCGGTCGTTTCCACGTACATCGGCACCCTGGAAAGTCACAGGTTCTGCCATGGCCTCGCCACCTGCATACTTGAGAACCGGAGTAACTGTAAGCACCGATTTCTTGTTGAACACTTTTGGAGGGAACTTTCCATTGGCCTCGACAGGCACCTCACTGCCTACTACCTCAAGCACACCCGGGGTTACGGTAAAATACTCCTGTTTCATCATGCCCATCTTGGAGCTGCATGAACTCATTAAAACAACTGCCGCACAGGCAAACATTAGTGATAATCTCTTCAACATCTGATATTATTTTATCGTTTTTGCGTTTGAACAAGGGAATACTATTCCCAAATATTCCGCAAAGTTAATCCGACCGGAGCAATTGTCAAAATCAAAGAACAGACTTAAACAAAATATTTTATATTTTTCACAACTTGCGGTTACGTGGGTGATGTTCTATTATCTCTTCACGCAAACGGGTACGGTCGATATGTGTATATATTTCGGTCGTCGCAATGCTCTCGTGCCCCAACATGGCCTGGATTACACGCAGGTTTGCACCCCCCTCAAGCAGATGAGTGGCAAAGGAGTGACGGAAAGTATGAGGGCTTACGGTCTTTTCAATCCCCGCCGCCGCAACAAGTTGCTTTATAAAATGGAAGACCATAATGCGCGACAAAGGTTTCTTCAACCTTTCGCTGACAAAGACGTAATCCTCATAACCCGGCTTTATCGGAATCATGTTCCTGTCGGGGAAGTATGCCTCAAGTTCTGCAATTGCACGCTCCGAAATTGGCACAAGACGCTGTTTGTCGCCTTTTCCGGTGACACGTATGAACTGATCGTGGAGGTAAAGGTCGGACATACGCAGGCTGCACAGTTCCGACACTCGCAGGCCGCAACTATAGAGCACCTCTATCATCGCCCTGTTGCGCTGTCCCTCCTTCTTTGAGAGATCAATGCTGTTTATAATGTCATCAATCTCCTGCAAGGTGAGCACGTCGGGCAGATGCATTCCAATCTTTGGAGACTTGATGAGTTCGGTAGGGTCGTCCCCGATGAAACCGTCAAGCTTCAGGAATCCATAGAAGGATCGCAATGACGAGAGAATACGCGCCTGTGAACGGGCATTTATGCCGACATCGGCAAGTGAAGCAAGAAACTCGCGCAACTGCTCGAGAGTTACCTCAAGCAGGTTTCCGCCGCAGTCGGCAACAAAAACCGCAAGTTTGTCCACATCGCTCAGATAAGCCTCTACAGTCTTGGGCCTGAGTGATTTCTCAAGCTTGAGGTATATGCGGTAACGCATAAGCGGCGATTTGGCATTTATATCAACATCCTTTGCCATTGTATCTCTCTATTTTACCGCGAATTTAACAAAAAAACGCGAACAGCATGACAGCAATAGAGAGAACATTTTTGCCAATACGGCAAAATGTTGTATCTTCACATTCTGTGCACATACATTCCTCGCTCGCGGAAAAAAAATCAAAGCAGCTTTATTTTTTAGCTCGCTTATTTGTATCTTCACATTCTGTGCACATACATTCTTCGCTCGCGGAAAAAAAATCAAAGCAAGCTTTATTTTTTTCGCTCGTTTATTGTTACCTTCGCATAAATTTGGATAAGAAGATAATTTAATGAAAGAATTTGTTATATCGACAACCAAAAAAGAGACTGCAATTCTGGTAGGCTTGATTACCTCCACACAGAATGAGCGCAAGACAAATGAGTATCTTGATGAACTCGAATTTCTTGCGCAGACTGCTGGCGCAGAGGTTGTGAAACGCTTTACACAGCGCATTGACCATCCGCATCCTGTAACGTATGTGGGCACTGGTAAACTCAAAGAGATTGCCGATTATGTCGAGATGTTGAAAGATACTGATGATGAGATTGGTATGGTGATTTTTGATGATGAACTCTCGGCAAAGCAGATACGCAATATCGAAAAGGAAATCAAGATAAAGATACTCGACCGCACATCACTTATTCTTGATATTTTTGCAATGCGCGCACAGACAGCGCACGCAAAAGTGCAGGTTGAGCTTGCGCAGTATAAATATATGCTTCCCCGTCTGCAACGCTTGTGGACTCACCTTGAACGTCAGGGAGGTGGTTCCGGTGGCGGTAGCGGAAAGGGCGGTAGCGTGGGATTGCGCGGTCCGGGTGAGACACAGCTCGAGATGGACCGCCGTATAATCCTCGGTCGTATGTCGTTGCTCAAGGAGCAACTTTTACAGATTGACCGCCAGAAAAGCATTCAGCGTAAGAATCGTGGACGTTTGATACGTGTGGCACTTGTGGGCTACACCAATGTTGGAAAATCGACACTTATGAATCTGCTTGCTAAGAGCGAGGTCTTTGCCGAGAATAAACTCTTTGCAACACTCGACACCACCGTGCGCAAGGTTATTATAGAAAATCTACCTTTTCTGCTCTCCGATACAGTCGGCTTCATACGCAAATTGCCGACCGACCTTGTGGAGTCGTTTAAATCTACTCTCGATGAGGTGCGCGAGGCCGATTTATTGCTTCACGTCGTTGATGTGTCGCACCCCGAATTTGAGGAGCAGATAGAGGTTGTAGAAAAGACACTCGCCGATTTAAAATGCGGCGATAAGCCTCTGATGGTTATCTTTAATAAGATTGATGCCTTCACCTACGTTCAAAAGGAGGAGGATGACCTCACGCCAAAGACAAAGGAAAATATCACTCTTGATGAACTCAAGGAGACTTGGATGAACAAACTTGCCGATAATTGCCTGTTTATTTCGGCACGCGAAAAGCAGAATATTGAAAATCTGAAAGATATCATATACAAGAAAGTGTGCGAACTGCACGTGCAAAAGTATCCTTATAATGATTTCTTGTATCAGACATACGATGAAGAGGTAAATGACTAAAAAACGAATAACATTAACCAATTAACATACAAAAACTATGGCAGCAATTCCTGAATTCAAGTATGCCCATATGTTCCAGCACGGAAAGGACACTACCGAGTATTATCTTTTGACAAAAGAGGGTGTGTCTGTGGGCGAGTTTGAGGGTAAACCAATTCTAAAAGTCACCCCCGAGGCTTTGACACTCTTGTCGCGCACAGCTTTCCGTGACGTGTCATTTATGTTGCGTCGTGCTCACAACGAGCAGGTGGCAAAGATTTTGAACGACCCCGAGGCTAGTGACAACGATAAATATGTTGCGTTGACATTCCTGCGCAATGCCGAGGTGGCTTGCAAGGGTCAGCTACCTTTGTGCCAAGATACCGGCACTGCAATTATCCACGGCGAGAAGGGTCAGCAGGTGTGGACTGGCTTCTGCGACGAGGAGGCTCTCTCACGCGGTGTGTTCGATACATATACACAGGAGAATTTGCGTTACAGCCAGAACGCTCCTTTGAATATGTACGATGAGGTTAACACAAAGTGTAATCTTCCTGCTCAGATAGATATTGAGGCTACCGAGGGAATGGAGTATAAGTTCCTTATGGTGACAAAAGGTGGTGGCTCGGCTAACAAAACATATCTCTACCAAGAGACAAAAGCTCTTTTGAACCCGGCTACACTTGTGCCTTTCCTTGTTGAAAAGATGAAGAGCTTGGGTACTGCTGCTTGTCCTCCTTATCACATTGCATTTGTGATTGGTGGTACATCGGCCGAAAAGAACCTTCACACAGTGAAATTGGCTTCGACACACTATTATGACGACCTGCCGACAACCGGCGATGAGACAGGCCGTGCTTTCCGCGACATTGAGCTCGAAGAGCAGTTGTTGAAAGAGGCTCACAATATTGGCTTGGGTGCTCAGTTCGGCGGTAAATACCTTGCACACGATATTCGTGTTGTGCGTTTGCCACGTCACGGCGCAAGCTGTCCCGTAGGTATGGGTGTAAGCTGCTCGGCCGACCGCAATATCAAGGCAAAGATTAACAAAGATGGTCTTTGGATTGAAAAACTTGACGACCAGCCCGCAACACTTATCCCCGAGGCTCTACGTAATGCCGGTGAGGGCGAGATTGTGCGTGTTGATCTCAACCGTCCAATGAAAGAGGTTTGCGCTCAGTTGTCACAATATCCTATTGCTACACGTCTGTCGCTCAATGGTACAATCATCGTTGGTCGCGATATTGCTCACGCAAAGCTGAAAGAGCGTATCGACCGTGGCGAGGGGCTTCCACAGTACATCAAAGACCACCCCATCTACTATGCTGGTCCGGCAAAGACTCCGGCCGGTATGCCTTGTGGCTCTATGGGACCAACAACTGCTGGTCGTATGGATTCATACGTAGATCTCTTTCAAGAGAATGGTGGCTCAATGATTATGCTCGCAAAGGGTAACCGCAGCCAGCAGGTAACCGATGCTTGCCAAAAGCACGGTGGTTTCTATCTTGGTTCAATTGGTGGCCCTGCTGCTATTCTTGCGCAGAACAATATCAAGAGCATTGAGTGCGTTGAGTATCCCGAGCTTGGTATGGAGGCTATCTGGAAAATTGAGGTCGAGGACTTCCCTGCATTTATTCTCGTTGATGACAAGGGTAACGACTTCTTTAAGCAAATTAAGCCACGTTGCAGTTGTTTGAAGTAAACACTATATGAATTATGTAATGGGCGCCTCTTTGAACAAAAGGGCGCCCATTTTTGTTTTTTTTATAAAAAAAGTAATCGAATGGCTTTGTCGTTTGGAATAAATTTAAGATAATTGCAACCGGAATATTATTAACACTTTTAATAAAAACAGAACTTATGGATAAATCATTGAAAGGAACAAAGACCGAGGCTAACCTTTGGGCTGCTTTTGCGGGAGAGAGTCAGGCACGTAACAAGTATACATATTATGCAAGCAAAGCTAAGAAAGATGGTTTTGAGCAGATGGCTGCAATTTTCCAAGAGACAGCCGATCAGGAGAAGGAGCACGCAAAAATGTGGTTCAAGCTTGTACACGGCATTGGTAGCACTGCCGAAAATCTTGTAGATGCTGCAGCCGGAGAGAATTACGAGTGGACAGATATGTACCCCACAATGGCTAAGGAGGCTCGTGAAGAGGGCTTTATGGAGATTGCAGCAATGTTCGACGCTGTTGCAAAGGTTGAGAAAGTTCACGAGGAGCGTTACAAGAAATTGCTCGAGAATGTGCAGAATGGTCTTGTATTCAGCCGCGACAAGGAGTGCATCTGGCAGTGCCGCAACTGTGGTCACTTGCATATTGGCAAAATGGCTCCCGAAATTTGCCCTGTATGTTCACATCCAAAGGCTTATTTCCAGATTAAGCCCGAGAACTATTAATTGCTTGGTTAATGGGATAAAAAAGACTGTGACTTCTTGTCACAGTCTTTTTTTATTCTACCACCCAATTGGGGTTATGAGCCTTTGTTTTTTCAGGGTCGTAATGCAGTGCCTCTTTGTCGGGGATTAACACTTTGTAGGCCTTCTCGGCCTTGTTGTTCAGCGTGGTACGTCTTATCCAATGGTTCGCTTCGCGCAGTTGCATAAAGGTCAGTCCGTGCTTCTTTGCAAAATCGGGCCAGTTTATCACTGCGTCGCTGATAACAACCTCTTTCTCAATTGTAACGGCAGGGTAAAGGTCGCTGCTGCGCATAATGAAGCCATATTTTGCGGGGCTTTCAAAGATTGTTTTTACTGCCATCAGGCGGAATATATAACGCGATGTTTCATCGGGGAGAACAAGGTTTATTGCTCTCTCCTCTTTTTGCCTTTCTCTTCGCTTGCTGATGTTTGTGCGGCCGGTGTTGTAGCTTGCTGCAACGGTGAGCCAATCACCAAACATCTCGTACGACTCTTTTAGGTATTTGCACGCCGCACGTGTCGCCTTTGCGGTGTGATAGCGCTCGTCAACCTCTTCGCCTATTTCAAGCCCACATTCGCGCCCTGTCTTTTCAAGGAATTGCCACAGGCCGCAGGCTTTCGAGGGCGAAACAGCCTCGGGGTCACCATTGCTCTCGATAATCATAAGATATTTAAAATCGTCGGGTACTCCACACTCTTTTAAAATAGGCTCAATAGTGGGAAACAACCGGTTTGCCCGTTTGATAATGAGCATTGTGTTTATGTGTGAATATGTGAAGGAGAGCATCTCCTTGTCCATACGCTCGCGGCGGTCCTGTTGGGTCAGGTCTATTGTGTCACCGGCAAATATTGCATACGATGGAATTTCGGGAGGGAAAATGTTGATTATCTCTCTTTTGGCATTGCTGCTATTTTGTATCTTGTTGCTCGATAAAAATAGAATAGTGCAAATGAGGGTTGCGAAGATGAAAAATGATGATATAGGGGTTTTGTGTTTCATTGTTTGTAATGGCTCTGATAAATGGTAGTGCAAATGTAGCTCATTTAATCGCAAATATCAACTCCTTTTGTTGATTTGCATTGCTTTTTTTTGTTCCTTTGCATAATATTTATAGGGGATAGTCTCCAGTGTTATTGTTATTACATTATGGGTGAATTTGAAATGATAGCAAAGACCTTCCAAGGGTTGGAAGAGGTTCTTGCAAAGGAGTTGGTTGCATTGGGTGCAAATAATGTGCAGATAGGACGTCGAATGGTCTCTTTTACAGGCGACAAGACGATGATGTACAAGGCTAATTTTCACTTGAGGACCGCAGTTCGTATTTTAAAACCTTTCCTTCACTTTAAGGCAACTAATGCCGATGAGGTTTATGATATAGTCAAGTCGGTCGAGTGGGAACAGTATCTCGATACAACCTCAACCTTCTCAGTCGATGCTGTTGTTTACAGCGAGGTGTTCCGTCATTCCAAATTTGTAGCCTATCGTGTTAAGGATGCTATTGCCGACTATTTCAACGAGAAGTATGGCGAGCGTCCTTCAGTGCGCCTAAATAACCCCGACCTCGTTTTCCACATACACATTGCCGGCGAGGATTGTACTTTGGCTTTCGATAGCTCAGGCGAGTCCTTGCATCGTCGTGGCTATCGTGTTGAGACCGGTCGTGCTCCAATCAATGAGGTGCTTGCCGCCGGAATGATTATGCTCACAGGTTGGCACGGCGAGAGTGATTTTATAGACCCGATGTGCGGTTCGGGAACTTTGCCCATTGAGGCTGCTCTCATCGCGCGTAACATTGCTCCCGGTGTGTTCCGTCAGGGCTACGCTTTTGAAAAGTGGAAAGATTATGATAGCGCTCTTTTTAAATCGATATATGAGGATGACTCGGCTGAGCGTGAATTTAAACACAAAATCTATGGTTACGATATCGACGGCCGTATGGTTGCTTGTGCTCGTCGCAATGTTAAATCGGCAATGATGAACGAGTGCATTGAGATAGAGTGCCGAGATATCAAGGATTTTGAAGAGCCCGCAGAGCCGGCTATTATGATTGTCAACCCACCCTATGGTGAGCGCCTTGTCCCCGAAAAACTCTTACAGGTGTACAAAGATCTTGGTGCGCGCCTGAAGCACGCCTTCCAAGGCAATGAGGCGTGGGTGATAAGTAATAACTACGACTGCTTTGACCAAATAGGTCTCAAGGCATCGGCGCGTATCCCGCTCTATAATGGCGACCTTGATTGCGAATTCCGCAAATATGAACTTTTTCAAGGTAAATATAAGGGCTTCCGCGATGAGGGTAACGAATTGAAAAAAGACTTCTCTCCATTGAAACGCAAGTCACGCCTTACAGGCCTCAATGGTGAACCGCGTCCCGAGCGTTCTGCAAAGAATTTAAATAACGACGCAAACTATTCAAGCGAGATTGACGATGAGTCAATGCGTCGCCGTCGCGAGCTTGAGTCATACTTTAATAAGGCTCGTAGAAAACCCGCGCGAAGAGAACGTAACGATGGTGAAAGAACCGAGCGTCGCGACGACCGCTTCAATTCACGCGATGAGCGTCGTGCTCCACGTGAAAACCGCCGCGACGACCGCTTCAACTCACGCGATGAGCGTCGTGCTCCACGTGAAGGCCGCCGCGACGAACGCTTCAACTCACGCGACGAGCGTCGTGCTCCACGTGAAAACCGCCGCGAAGGAGGAAAGTTTGGTGGCAAGGGCACATTTGAGGGACGCAAACCATACGAGCGCAAGGGTGACGGCAAACGCCAATCGCCCTATAAGAACGATTTTAAACCTTTGCGCGGAGGTAAAAGGGATAAAAAATAAATTTTAGATGAATAAATTTAAAGCATTATGAATATATTACTCTTAGGTAGCGGAGGCCGTGAACACGCTCTCGCTTGGAAAATAGCTCAAAGTCCTAAAGTCGACAAATTGTATATTGCTCCGGGTAATGCCGGTACAAAAGAGGTTGGCGAGAATGTAAACATCGCAGTGTGCGATTTTGATGCTATTGCAGCGTTTGTGCTTGCCAATGATATTGCAATGGTTGTTGTTGGTCCCGAGGACCCATTGGTAAAGGGTGTTTACGACTACTTTGCGGCTGACGAAAAATTGAGAGGCGTTGCTGTTATTGGCCCCACAAAGGCAGCAGCAGAACTTGAGGGCAGCAAAAGTTTTGCCAAGGATTTTATGGAGCGTCATAATATCCCAACAGCAGCTTACAAAGCGTTTACAGCAGAGCAAAAAGAGGACGCTTATCGTTTCCTTGAGGGGTTGAAAGCTCCTTATGTGCTCAAGGCCGATGGCTTGTGCGCAGGTAAGGGTGTGCTGATTTTGCCAACTTTGGAAGAGGCTAAGAGCAGCCTTGATGAGATGTTTGACGGAATGTTTGGCGATTCTTCGGCAACTGTTGTTATCGAGGAGTTTCTCGATGGTATAGAGTGCTCGGTGTTTGTGCTGACTGATGGCAAAGATTATGTAATTCTGCCCGAAGCAAAGGACTACAAACGCATCGGCGAGGGTAATACAGGCTTGAATACCGGTGGTATGGGGTCAATATCACCAGTACCTTTTGCCACAAAAGAGTGGATGAAAAAGGTTGAGGATAGAATAATTAAGCCTACTGTTGACGGCCTTGTAAAGGATAATTTGCTCTATAAGGGATTTATCTTCTTCGGTCTTATAAACGTTGAAGGCGAGCCAATGGTCATTGAGTATAATGTTCGTATGGGTGACCCAGAGACCGAGTCGGTGATGTTGCGTTTGAAGAGCGATATTGTAGAGCTCTTTGAAAAGGTTGCAGCGGGCACTTTGGCTGGCACGACAGTTGAGTTTGATGAGCGCAATGCAGTGTGCGTGATGCTTGTTTCGGGTGGTTACCCCGAGCACTACGACAAGGGCTTTGAAATGACAGGCTTTGAGAATGTGGAAGATAGCATTTTGTTCCACGCAGGAACAACCGAGAAGGATGGCAAGGTTGTTACAGCCGGCGGACGTGTCATCGCTGCCGTTTCCTATGGCGCAACACGTGCCGAGGCTCTTGAGCGCTCTTTCCGCTCGGCCAATGCCATAAAATATGAGAAAAAATATTTCAGAGGGGATATAGGTTTTGACTTGTAAGAAAATGCTGCACGGCTGTTTCGCTTCTGGCAGATATACATCGACGGTTTTGTTTGTGTTATCACTGCTTGTTATGCTATCAGCCGCTTGGCTGCCGGCCTCGGTTGCCTCGGTTGCACAGCCGGCGGTGCCTGCATTTTTGGGTGCTTTTTTGTCTCGTGCAATATCTGCTCTGATATATGTTCTTGCAGCTGTTCTGTTGTCGAGACAGGCTTTTTTCGACCGTGGTGTAAAATGGTTGGGCGCGTTGTATTTGTGGTTTGTTGCAGTTTGCACATTTGTTAATGGAAATCCTGTGATAGCTTTTGCTGCACTGTTGTTTTTGATTTCCATTATATTGTTGATGTTCTGTCAATATAGCGTAAATCCGGTGGGGCTTCTGTTTACATCGTTTATGTTGTTGGGAGCGCTCACTTTTGTCACACCTTACTCGCTGTTTTTCATACCGCTCTATTTGCTCTTTTGCTTATTGACAAATATATTCTCGGCAAGAGGGATGGCTGCATCGCTTTTAGGGTTGATTACTCCTTTTTGGATTGTGATGGGAACGGCTTATCTGTCTCCCGCTGTAAGCAACGCTTTAAAGCTTTTTATAGAGGGTGTTCCAGAGGGCTTTAGTATTGCCTTTTCGGGATTTACTCTTCTGCACCTTTTGCTGATAGTGCTGGTGCTTGCGGTGTTACTTCCTGCCGTGGTTGCATTTGTGGGCAGTTCTTCGCCGGCAAAGCCGCTATTGCGTCGCAGAATATCATTTGTTATTGTTGCAAATGTGTATCTGTTGCTGCTTTTCTGCATCGTGGGTGGTGGCGCCGGTCTGTTTCTTGTGTGCCAGCTGCCGTTTGTGGCAATATTGGCTTCGTATATTTTTGCGAAGAAAGAGACAAAAATGTCAAATGTGTATCTGATTTTTATTAACTTAATAATGGTTGCAATAGCAACACAATCGCTATGGTTGATGCATTGGTAGATTTTTTTAAGGATTATGGCTATTGGGGAATGGGTATATTGTCCTTCCTTTCGGGTTCTGTTCTTCCAATAGCAAGTGAGTTTCTTTTGCTTTTGTTTTTGAGCTTGGGGTTGAGCGCTGTGTGGCTTACTGTCGTTGCTACATTTGGTAACACTCTTGGCGGTATCTCTTGCTTTATGCTTGGCTATCTGACAAATAAAGAGACAGTGCAAAGGTTGCTCCGAATTCCTGACAGGAGAATGAAAAGGGCCGATTTGTTGATACAGAAATATGGCTATTGGACGGCTGCATTATCTTTTGTGCCGGCTCTTGGCGAGGTGCTGCTGGTGGTGTTGGGTATAATGCGTGTAAATAAATTTAAGGTGATAGCTGTGATGACTGTTGGCAAGCTCTTTAGGTATGCCTTTATTGCAGCCTCTTATTACGGCATTACAAATTTGTTCTGATATACGCTTGTGCTGGTTGCAATGGAGCTTTAATATGATGCAGAGGCTTTGATGCCTTCTCTCTTTAGGAGGTTGACAATGCGGTCAAGCTCCTCGTGGGTTGCTTTTTGCAGGCCGCTTACAGGGGTCTCCCTGTCAATAGTGTATATCATAACTTCTCGTGGAGCAATCTCTTTTACGGCTGCAATCCACGGCAGGACATACTGGTCGCCGGTATTGTCTATATTTCTGCCATCGACCTCTCCTTTTAGAAACATTGTTTGTATAACAGCCTTGCCTTCAAAAGCCTTCATTCGTTCGATTATGGAGGTTATATCATATTTTCCGGTAGGGCGGTCAACGATGGAGATATAATTATTGTCTACGGTATCAACTTTGAGGATGTTGTTATCAACCTTCTTTAGCGCCTCAAAGACATTGTCGCGAGCAATCAATGTGGCATTGGTGAGCACGCTTACCTTTGCTGCCGGGCATAATTTGTTGCGCAGGCTTATGGTGTCGTCTATAATCTCCTTAAAGTGCGGGTGTATTGTTGGTTCTCCATTGCCGGCGAATGTAAGCACGTCGGGTAGCTGTCCGTTGTTTTTCATCTCTGTCAACTTTGCTTCGAGTGCTTTTGCAACCTCTTCACGTGTAGGCATCGCGGCCTTAGCTCTTCTTGTTGCATTGAGCCCACATTCGCAATATATGCAGTCGAATGTGCATACTTTGCCGTCTGCAGGCAACAGATTGATGCCTAACGAAACACCTAGGCGTCGGCTTTTTACCGGGCCGAAGATGGGAGATGGATAGATTATGGTTGACATTCTCTTTGGTTTTTTGTGTCGTTCTTTATAATCAGTCTATTCTCAGTCATACGGCTCATATATTGCTGTATGATGGCTTGTAGCTCACGTATCATATCATCTTGAACGCTGTTGTTGTTCAAAAGGTTGTTTTTCATCAGAATATCTTTGCGAAGATTGAATATTGACAAAGGCTTGTCACTCTCTCCGTTGTACAATAAGATGTACTCTCCCTTGTAGAACCGGTAGGCCTCGTTGGCATAGTTTACTGCAAAACTCTCTTCGGCCGGGGTTGATATAAGGCTCTTTCCAAAAGCTATAAATGGTTTGTTATAACCTGCGTATTCAAGCACGGTTGGCATTATATCTATCTGCTGTGCTATTGTTGTTGTGTCGATGCCGGGTTCAAAAGGTGTCTCGCCGGTTGGAGAGAAGAAAATCACAGGAACCTCCATCTCGCCCGATGCTGTTCTGTAACGCTCCTCAACGCTGTGATTTGTGTGGTCGGCTGTTATTACAAATAGAGTGTTATTGTACCAAGGTTGTTTCTCGGCATAGTCAAAGAACTGCTGCAGAGCATAATCGGTGTATTGCACGCACTTCAAGAAGGGGTCGTCACCTCCGCGAAAAACAGCTTTATACTCCTCGGGGATATTAAAAGGGTGGTGCGATGAGGCTGTAAATAAAGCTGTGATAAACGGCTCTTTCATCTCGTTCATACACTCGGCATAATATTGCATAAAAGGCTCGTCCCAAATAGCCCAAGTGCCATCAAAATCGGCCATACCATTGTGGTTGGGCGATTTGTTATACTCTGTCATTCCAAAATACTCGTCGAAGCCACAGGCTTTTGCATAGGCCATAAATCCCATTGAGCCATTGGGCGCTCCGTGGAAAAATGCACTGTTATATCCAATTTTGTCAAGCTCTCCGGCTAAACTGCTTACATCATTAAGTGATGCCGACGAAGAGATGAATGGTGCAATAAACATTGGAATTCCTGATAGTATAGATGGCATTCCGTCTATTGATTTTTTGCCATTGCCATAGGAGTGCAGATAGCTCTTGCTGCGTTTGATGAGGCTGTCGAGGAATGGTGTCAGGCTACCGTTTAAACGCGGATTATAGGCTCCGATATACTCTTTGCCAAAACTTTCAATAATGAGTACCGCAATATTTTTTTTATTGGGGGTAATGTGCTCAAAATGCTTGACAGGAGTGTATATGCTCTCTAATTCGCTATCAGTGAAGTATGTTTTTTGTTCAAAGGGCTTTTTGCCTATTGTGCGAATGATTGTGAACGGGGTGTTCAGGACAAGCGCTGTTTCATCGGGGCTGGTTACAAAAGCCGTTGCATTGCTGAGTGTGATGGGGCGGACTGTTTTTCCAATGCCGCCACGTATGCCAATAACCATTAGCGGGGCAACAATCAAAAGCATCGCAGTGTGCCAAATGTAATATCTGCCTGTTCGGTTAAAGACGCTGATATAATGTGCAAAAGGTTTGTTGAAACTCTTTGTGGCTGGCGTGTAGAGCTTGTAAACTGCAATAATCAGCATCACGCCAATAATCACAAGCCACCAACTGTTTATCATCTCAAGGCCAATGACTTTGCCAATGTTTCCATCGTTGCTGAACTCGTTAAAGACATCCCACGTTGTTCTGCGCCCGGTGTATTGTATATATATGCTGTCGCATAGATTGGCAATTATTCCCAAAGCATTTGGGATTATGAATGCCAGTTTGTAGATGCGCTGCATTGTTTTTCCCTCTTTGTAGTGAAAGGGAAATAGCGTCAACAAAAGGTATATTGCGTTGAGGTAACAAACGCTTGGTGTAGCAAAAGTCAAAAAGCCTCTTGTCAACGGCAGTATGTTGTCGCAATTTAGTGCCGCTGAATATTTATCGCTGTTGATGAGTATGAATATTATTTGACAGATAGCCAGTGAGGTGTATGACAATAATACATTCAATAGCATTGCTGCAAATAGGTTTCTGCTTTTTGCTCTTTTGCTAAGAAAACTTTTGCGATAAATATCTTTGCAACGATTGAATGTTCCCACAGTCAGGTCTTTGAAATTCATAGAAATTATATGTGTGCTGATGCTTTTTTGCTGGCTTGTAACGACAATAATAGTGGCTCTAATTAACTATTTTCTTCCAAAATCGGCAGGAATTTCGCCCCATTTATCGGTCTCCCATTTGATGAGTGTCGTGCTGTATCTGTTTTCACTCAACCACCTCTCGGCGCGGTCGATATAACCATATAACTCTTCGCTTTTGTTGTCGCGTGGCAGCTTTGTCTTGCATTTTTTGCCCTTGACCCACAGAAGCGCATTGTAGCTGTCGGAGTAGATAGGCAGGTCTATACCTTTTTGTTTAAACAGTGCGAGTCCGTGTACTATAGCAAGAAATTCGCCGATGTTGTTTGTGCCGAATATGGGACCAAAGTGAAAAATCTCCTCGCCGGTTGCAATGTAGACACCACGATACTCCATCATTCCGGGGTTGCCGCTACAGGCAGCATCTACGGCCAAGGCATTTTTAATCACACAAGCCGGCAGCTCGCCGCCGGGCTTGTGTGATGTGCTCTTTGCTCCTATGTACTCTCCCGGCGCCGAGGAGTAGGCCCGTTCGGCCTCCTCGCGTGTGTCAAAAGCCTTGTAAAGAGCTTGCTTGACACCGGCTATCTGTGCTTTACACTCCTCCCAAGAGTCGTAAACGCCCGGTGTCAGGCCGTTCCAAACAACATAAAAGCGTCTCTTTTTCATAATTTCGCTGCAGTTGCAGTGTCTCGCGGTTTTTACATTCTTTCAGGAACCTCAATGCCAAGCAGGTTCATCGCAGTCTTGATGACCTTGCCAACATTGTCGGTGAGCAACAGACGGAACGCCTTTGTCTCTTCGTTTTCCTCACGCAGAATGCTGTAGTCGTGGTAGAACTGGTTGTATTCTCTTGCGAGTTCATAAGCATAATTGGCAATGCCCGAAGGAGAGTAGTCTGTGCCGGCTTGTCGCACAACGGCAGGGAACTCATTGAGCATTCTAATGATGTTGCACTCCTTCTCGCTAATGCTCTCTGGTGCAGTGAAGGTTGTCTTTGCACCGGCCTCGGCTGCTTTGCGGCCGATAGAGCGTGTGCGGGCATATGTGTATTGAATGAATGGGCCGGTATTGCCATTGAAGTCAATAGACTCTTTAGGGTTAAAGAGCATATTTCTGCGAGCATCAACCTTTAACATAAAGTATTTTAATGCTCCAAGGCCGATGATACGGTTAATCTCAGCTTTTTCTTCGGCTGTGAGGTCGTTGAGCTTGCCACCAAGTTCCTCTGATGTTTCGCGTGCGGTATTAATCATCTCGTCCATCAAGTCGTCGGCATCGACAACGGTTCCCTCACGACTCTTCATCTTGCCCTCGGGTAGCTCTACCATACCATACGAGAAGTGTACAAGGCCTTTTCCCCAAGAGAAACCAAGCTTGTCGAGCAACAATGAGAGTACCTGAAAGTGATAGTTCTGTTCATTGCCCACAACGTACACCATTTTGTCAATGGGATAGTCACGGAAACGTAATTGTGCTGTGCCGATATCCTGTGTCATATACACCGATGTGCCGTCGCTGCGCAACAATAATTTTTCGTCGAGTCCGTCGTTTGTAAGGTCGGCCCACACCGACTCGTCCGGACGACGGTAGAAGATACCTTTTTCAAGGCCGCCAAGGACAGTCTCCTTGCCCACAAGATAGGTGTCGCTCTCGTAGTAGATTTTATCAAAGTCTACGCCCAAGCGCTTATAGGTCTCGTCAAAACCTTCGTAAACCCAGTTGTTCATCTGCTCCCAAAGAGCACGAACCTCTTTGTCGCCGGCTTCCCATTTTACAAGCATCTCGCGAGCCTCGGCCATCAGAGGTGATGCTGCCTCGGCCTCTTCCTTGCTCATACCCTTTCCCATTAGCTCAGAGAGCTCTGCCTTGTAGTGCTTGTCAAAGGCTACATAATAGTCGCCAATGAGGTGGTCTCCCTTTTTGCCACTGCTTGCAGGAGTCTCGCCGTTGCCCCACTTTTGCCAAGCGAGCATTGATTTACAGATGTGAATGCCTCGGTCGTTTACAATGTTTGTTTTTACAACCTTGTTGCCATTGGCTGCAATGATGTTTGAGAGGGCGTATCCCAATAGGTTGTTGCGTATGTGGCCAAGGTGAAGTGGTTTGTTTGTGTTTGGTGATGAGTATTCAACCATAACAAGAGGCGACTCCTCTGTTGCTGCTACTGTACCCCATTTGTCTGTTGCATCGATGTGCTTCAGCAACTCAACCCAATAGCTTGGGGCAATGGCAAGGTTAAGAAAGCCCTTTACCACATTGAAAGAGCTTATGATGGGCAGGCTGTTCTTCAGCTCTTCGCCAATCTCTTGAGCTGTCTCCTCGGGGCGCTTCTTGGAAAGTGCAAGGAACGGAAAAACAACAAGGGTAAAATCGCCTTCAAACTCTTTGCGTGTCTTTTGCAACTGTATCTTTTCTGTGTCAAAATCAGCGCCATATAGCTTTTTGATAGCTTCGGCAACGCTTTGTGCTAATGTAATTTCGAGATTCATTTTTATGTTATTTTTTGTTTAAATTCGCTTTTTTATGTTTTGTTAAGCAACAATAGTTTGCAAATATAATAAATACCGGTAATTTTGCGGCGATAATTTGGCTGAAAATCCACTTTAATAATAAATAATAAACTAATATTAGCAATTCCACAGTGTGCTCTGTCGCTTTTTATGCTATCTTTGCAGGGGCATATCTGCTGTAAGTAGTGTTGCTTTGCGCGGTGTGAAACAGAAAAATTATGAATAAATTACCCGATGTTGTCAAAAATCTTTTGGCAATAAACATATTGATGTTCTTTGCTACAATTGTGATGGAGAAGCAGGGGATAAATTTAACAAGTATCCTTGGACTCCATTTTTTCAAAGCTGATGATTTCGCTCCTTATCAGCTCTTTACGTATATGTTTATGCATAGCGGCTTTGCGCATCTGTTTTTCAATATGTTTGCGCTTTATATGTTTGGAGGTGTGCTTGAGCGCGTGTGGGGTGCCAAACGTTTTTTGCTCTATTATCTTGTGGCCGGCATTGGTGCCGGTCTGTTGCAGGAACTTGTGCAGTATATAAGCTTTGTGCAGGAGGGATTGGCCAATTACAAGACTGTGCAAATTCCATCGGTGGGCATTATGCCTATGGGTGAGTTCCTGAACCTCTGGACAACCGTTGGCGCCTCGGGTGCTGTGTATGCAATATTGTTGGGCTTTGGAATGTTGTTCCCCAACGAGAAAATGTTTGTTTTTCCTTTCCCATTCCCCGTTAAAGCAAAAATATTTGTCATTGGATATGCTGTTATAGAGCTGTTGTTGGGCGTCTTTAATAGTAGTGACGACGTTGCGCATTTTGCTCATCTTGGTGGAATGTTGTTTGGTCTTGTTCTGATTTTGTATTGGCGCAAAAAACGTAAAATTGGAGGCCCTTATGTTTAAGGATTTTATTCGTAAATTCAGTTATGCCGGCATTGTGCAAAAATTTATTTATGCAAATGTTTCGGTATACATAATTCTCGTTTTAATCGGGGTTTTTTCGGTTCTCTTGAACTCGCCGTCGCTTGTTGCTGTGGTGAAATCTTGGGTTGAACTGCCGGCTTCGCTCACAGCAGTTTTGCATAAGCCTTGGACTCTGTTTACCTATATGTTCGTGCACGGTGGTTTTATGCATATTCTTTGGAATATGTTTGCACTGTACGTTTTTGGGAGAATATTTCTTAATTTCTTCTCTATCAGGCATTTTGTAGGTGCGTATATATTGGGCGGTCTTTTTGGCGCATTTTTCTTTGTGCTGGCCTATAATGTTTTCCCCTATTTTGCCGATGTGGTTGGTTCGGCGCATTTGGTTGGTGCTTCGGCTGCGGTGTTGGCTATTGTGGCGGCTGCGGCGGTGCGTTCTCCTGAGTATCGGATTAATCTGTTCCTGTTTGGCAGTGTAAGGCTCTCTACTTTTGCTGTCGTTACCGTGCTCTTCTCTCTTCTATTGCTTGCAGGAGATAATGCTGGCGGGAACTTTGCTCATCTTGGCGGAGCTTTTGCCGGTTATATATTTGCACTTTTGCTTGGAAAAGGAATTGATATTACAGATGTTGTCAATCGCCCTGTTGATTGGATTAAATCGCTTTTCAGTGGCAAATTTTTTAAACGTAAAAAACGAAAGTTTACATATACGTCAACCGGCGGAAGGCGGGCGGCTGATTATGAATACAATGCTGCTAAAAAGGCTGATGAGGCCGAGATTGATGCCATCCTTGAGAAAATAAAGAAAGGTGGCTATGCCTCGTTGAGCGATGAGGAGAAAAAGCGGCTTTTCAATGCTTCGTCAAAATAACGACATTCTTTTTTTGGGGGGGGTGACGCAGGCAATCTCTTTTTGCGAAAAACGTATACCATATATTGTGTTTGCTTGCATAATAGTGTCCGTTTGTTCCTTATTTTGTGCATTTTTCGCTCTCTTTGTATTATAAAATAAAGAAAATGCGAGAAATAATGCTTTTTTTTAAAGAAAAAACGCTATATTTGCGCGTTTTTAAAAGGAACAAAATAAATCACAATAAAATTTAATTAAAATGCAGAACAAAGGATTTGTAAAAGTTTTTGCAGTATTGCTGACACTTGTGTGCTTGTTCTACCTCTCTTTTTCTTTCGTGACCAGCAGTCAGAAGAACGAGGTTGAGAAGTGGGCAACCGAGCAGACTGCAAGTTGGGTCTCTGAGCAGCAGGATGGCGTAACAGAGGCTGAGCAGAGAGCTTATTTCGACCTTAAAAAGGAGGAGTATCTCGAGGCTAACAAAGAGAAGAAAGTTTGGTTGGGTATATATACTCTCCAGCAGTGTCGTGAGTTAGAGATTGGTCTTGGTCTTGATTTGAAGGGCGGTCTCAGCGTTACATTGGAGGTTTCTGTTCCCGAATTCCTTAAGTCACTTGCCAGCGGTAGTGTAGATGAGGGCGTTGAGGCTGCTATCGCAGCGGCTCAGGCTGCATCTGACGTGAATGGCGACCCTATTGGTGCTTTCATCGCAAACTTGCCCGAGGGTAAGAGCTTGGCATCAATCTTCGCTTCAAGCGCTCTGAAGAACAAGGTTTCTCAAAATTCTACAAACGAGGAGGTTGAGGCGGTTCTTCGTGCAGAGCTCAGCAATGCTGTGGATAACTCGTTTAATGTGGTACGCTCGCGTGTAGACCGCTTTGGTGTGGCTCAGCCCAATATCCAAAAACTAGCCGGTGGTCAGGGCCGTATTATGGTTGAGCTTCCCGGTGTTGAGAACAAGACACGTGTGATTGAGCTTTTGACCCGTTCTTCAAACTTGCAGTTCTGGGAGACATATACCGATCAAGAGATTGCAAAAGTACTTCCTAAACTGATGCAGTTGGGTGAAGAGGTTGCAAAGAGCAAGGGCGAGACTGTTAATCCGTTGACAGGCCTTGTTGGCAATGGCGGCGGTTGCATCGTTGCTTATGTAAATCGTGAGGGCAAGACAAAAATCGACGAGGTGCTTGCAGCTGGCAAGGCTTTGGAGAAGGATGCTGCCAACCCACGTAAGATTTTGCCACGCGAGTTGAACCTCTGCTGGGGTGCCGATTCAAAGGGTGGCTTGTTTACTCTCTATGCTATTAAAGACAAGGATGCTGATGGTGTAGCTCCATTGCAGGGCGATGTTATTGCCGAGGCAACAGCTGCGTTCCAGAACAACAAGCCTTGTGTAAATATGACAATGAATGGTGCTGTTGCTCACACTTGGGCTAACTTGACCGAGGAGTGTGCAAAGAGCAGACGTCCTATTGCTGTTGTGTTGGACGGCCTTGTATACAGCGCTCCGGTGCCCGAAGGCCGCATTGCCGGTGGTCATAGTGTTATCAGCGGTAGCTTCACTATCGAGGAGACACAGGACCTTGCTACCGTGCTTTGCTCGGGTAAGATGCTTGTTCCTATGAGGGACGTTGAGAGCAATGTTGTTGGTCCTTCTATCGGTGAGGCTTCAATACAGCAGGGCTTGATGTCATTTGTTATTGCATTCATCCTTTTGATGGTTTATATGTGCGCTATTTACGGCGTTGTACCGGGTATGATTGCGAATGGTGCATTGTTGCTCAATCTTTTCTTTACATTGGGTATTCTTGCTTCGTTCCAAGCTGCGCTAACAATGTCTGGTATTGCCGGTATTGTGTTGACTCTTGGTATGGCAGTCGATGCAAACGTGCTCATCTATGAGCGTGCAAAAGAGGAGCTTCGCGCCGGCAAGAACGTGCGTATGGCACTCTCTGATGGTTACAAAAATGCTTTCTCGGCAATTTTTGACTCTAACCTAACCTCTATCATCACCGGTGTAATCCTCTACAATTTTGGTACAGGTCCTATCAAGGGCTTTGCTACAACATTGATTATCGGTCTGTTGTGCTCATTCTTTACAGCAGTATTCGTTACACGTGTTGTATACGAGCGTTTCCTCAACAAGAACAAGTTGACAAATCTTACATTTACAACCAAGTTGTCAAGCAAGTTCTTCAAGGAGACTGGGTTTAATTTCATTGCATCGGCAAAAAAGGTTGGCATTGTGTTTACTGTGTTGGCTGTTGCAATGATTGCTTCGTTTGCTCTGCGTGGTATGGCAAAGAGTATCGACTTTACCGGCGGTCGCAACTACGTTGTGAAATTCGAGCAGAAGGTTTCTGACAGCGAGGTTCGTGAGCTGTTGAAGGAGGAGATTAAAGACGCAAATGTTCAGGTTATATCATACGGTACAAGCGGCGACCAGTTGCGTATCTCTACAAACTACCTTGTTGACGATCAGGCAACCGATTCAGATAAGAAGGTTGAGGAGGTAATCTACAATACATTAAAGAAAGCCGGTTTGCTTGCTGCAGATGTTACTTTCGAGAGATTCTGTGATACACAGGATGATAAGGGTGGCTCAATCAAGAGCTCTCAGAAGGTTGGTGCAAGCATCGCTGATGATATTCGCGAGGGCGCTGTGGTTTCTGTGATTTTGGCCCTGATTGCTATCTTTGTTTACATTCTCGTTCGTTTCCGCAATGTAGCATATAGCGTTGGCTCAATATTCGCTCTTGCTGTTGACGTGCTTATGATTATGGGTTGCTACTCATTGCTGCACGGCATATTGCCAATGTCGCTCGAGCTTGACCAGACATTCATCGGTGCTATTTTGACAGCTATCGGTTACTCAATCAACGATAAGGTGGTTATCTTTGACCGTGTGCGCGAGTTCAACCAGTTGTATCCAAAGCGTGACAAGCTCGACCTCTTCAACACCTCGTTGAATACTACACTTGCGCGTACATTGAATACATCGTTCAGTACATTGGTTGTTTTGTTGTGTATCTTCGTTCTTGGTGGCGATAGCATCCGCAGCTTCTCATTCGCAATGATTCTTGGTGTTGTATTCGGTACATTGTCATCACTGTTCATTGCAGCTCCAATTGCTTATGCAATGGTTGCAAAGCAGGTAAAAAAAGCTCAGAAGTAATCGACAGATTATTTAGATAAAATTCAAAAGGTGCTCCCAACTGGGAGCACCTTTTGAATTTTTATTTGTACAGTGGAAATGTGCTTATTCTTTACCGGTAATTCTATCCTTTATATAATGGTAGGCAAAGGCGCAACCTGTGCAGTTTTTTATTCTGCAATAGCTGCGGTTCAATTGTAACAGAGCTTGCGAGTCGGCTGCACAATCAACCTTCACACCCTGCTCGCGCCATCTTTTTATGATGCTGTTCTCTTCGGGGTCTATCTGGTGCAGCAAATCTTCGGCCATCTCACAAAATCTCTCCTCTTTACGATGTTTGCCGTATATGTGTAGCATTGGGATAACCGAATTTATTATGATTACATCAACCTGCTTTTGTTTCATACAGCCATTGCCAATGGTTTCTGTGCCTCCAAAACAGGTGTGGTTCTGCCAATACCCGTTCAAGGGGTGGCTGAATAGTTTATACATATCGGTGAGGGTGTTCGCTGCCGTAATTCCAGATATTGTAAGCCTGTTGAGGTAGTAGAGGCTTGCCACTCTTGCTATGCGCAGATGCGGGGTTGAATTGCTGTTGCCCCACATTTTATAGTCGATGCTTACGAGGCCGAATTTGTTGCTAAGGAATTTATACTCTCTTTTTAGCTCATTAAAATAGCTGCATTTTGTAGCGTTGTCTCTATAATAATAAGGAATACTCTCTTCGTCGAGCAGTCCTGCCTGCCCAAAGAGGATTGCCTCAATCTGTGTCAGATTGTCGTGGTGCTTTCCTAAAGCTTGTGTGTTTAGTGTGCTTGCCCACTCCTCGAATACGGAACTTTGTATGCCGAAGCCGAAGCTGCGGATAGCAACCTTCAGCAGGGTGTCGTCCCATCGTTGGTCGCACTGTGTGAAAATGCGTTCTATAATTTTTCTTTTCTCCTCGATGCGCTCTGTCAGCAAACGCGACAGGTGGTTGTGAAATTGTATGCTTGGCAACTTTGTGATGCTCTCGGCGCAGGGTAGCGTGCAGGCGTGTTGTTCGGCTGCGTTAAACTCGCGAATCAACTCCTCGGGACATTCGATGTTTAGTCGGCTCACGCTATTCTTGCTTTGTGCCACTTTTGCCTTCTCGTTTAAGGTCACGTATAGTATTGTAGTGTCGCTTGTGTACTCCTTGTTGTGCAGGATAACGTCGCCACACCAGATTTTATCATCGATTTTTACTTTTGCTTCTTTGAATAAAGGTTGCTTGCCATCGCTGTATCCGGGGGCAATAATGGTCAGACTGCTGCCGTCGCTTGTCTGTAACTCGGTGTTTTGCAGTAGACCGCTTTTCCAAAGGTAGTGTAATATGCCGTTCATCTTTTTGTCTTTTATAAGGAAAAGAACGTTAAAGCCTTGGCGGAATTAACGTTCTTTCTATTATTATGGAGTTTTTACTGTTTCTTCTCCGCCGGATAGCTGATACGTGTGTGGTATATTGCCATAAGCCTTTTCTTAAACACCTCTTTTATGTTGCTTATGTCTTGGAATGTGAGCGGGCTCAGTGTTAACTCTCCTTCTCTGAATTTAGCCTCTACAATATTGTCTACCAACTTGTTGATGTTCTCTTCGGTATACTCGCTGATGCTGTGTGATGCAGCTTCTACGCAGTCGGCCAGCATTAGCACAGCTTGCTCTTTTGTTGTTGGCTTTGGCCCCGGGTAGGTGAAGAGCTTTTCGTCAATCTCTTCATTGGGGTGTTCGTTTTTGTATGTAATGTAGAAATATCCGGTTTTTGACAATCCGTGGTGGGTTGTTATAAAATCCCTTATCTTTTTGGGTAGCCCCTCGCGCTCGGCGGTGGAGAGTCCGTCGGTGACGTGTTTTATAATAGCTTGGGCGCTTTCAATGGGCGTTAGGCTGTTGTGCGGGCTTATGCCACCATTTTGATTTTCGGTAAAGAATACGGGATTTTCTAATTTGCCAATATCGTGATAAAGAGCTCCCGTGCGCACCTCGAGCGAGTTTGCTCCAATGGCAATGGCTGCTTCGGCGGCCAGATTGCCAACTTGCATAGAGTGCTGGAATGTTCCCGGAGCCTCCTGTGACATTCTCTGCAACAGCTTGCTGTTGAGGTTCGATAGCTCAATGAGTGTGACGCTGGATATAAATCCGAATGTGCGCTCAATAATCAGCATCAGTGGGTATATGAACAGCGTGAGTATAGAGCTGACAGCAAAATAAGCATACATCAGAGTGCTCATTTTTGATAGCCCGGTTGTGCTCACCAATTTGTAGCAAAGGTATATGACGGCGTAGGTGAAGAATGTTATTATCACACACTTGAACATTTGTGCTCTTGAAGATAGTTCTCTCAGGCTTAAAATGGCACTGCTTCCTGCCAATATCTGGAGCAAAAGGAATTCGTATGGCGACCCCAGCATAATTGAGCACATAATCAACGAAATGCAGTTGGTGACAAAGGCTGTGCTCTCGTCAATGAACAGGCAGAGCGTGATTGGTAAAATGGCAAACGGTAGGATAAAAGTGCTTATGCCACCGTGCGCAGTGACTATTCCGACAAGGACAGGGAAAACCGTCGCCGATATAATTGTGAATATGAATTTGTTGGCGTTGTTAAGCACCTCTTTTTTGTAGATGCTTATATATGCCAGCAGAATAGCCATACACACAATAATGAATATAATCTGCCCCAATAGTATGTGTTGCCAGTTGCTTGCCGATTTTGTCTTTTCTTTAATCTTCTTTTGTGCAAGATATGCTTTTATAGCTTTTTCGGCCTCCTTGTCGACAATATCTCCTGTATTTATAATCTTTTGCCCCTCTTTTATACGTTTGTATACAGGGTTTATCGCTTTTGTCTGTTTTTCAAGCTCTGCCTGACTGGCTTTTGTGTTGTATCTATAGTTTGGCTTGACAAAAGCCATAAGACCGGCCGAGTCGGGCGTGGTGCTCTGTAGGATTTTTTTCGCTCGAGAGAGGGTGATGAATTCTCTCGATTCCAGATGTCTTCTCTCTGTGCTGTCTCGATGGGTGAAAATCTTGTTGTGTACATTGTAGTTCAAATAAACCGTGTCGCTATCGGCGATTATACCCTGCTCAAAGAATCCCTTGAGAGTATCGAAAAATAGTTTTTGTTCGCTTTTTACATTCTCCCCTGCAAATGATGCTGCCACAGCTGCATCGTAAAACTCTTCGGGGACAGATGTCTGTTGAAATATAGGGATAAAGTGCTCTTTTAAGCTATCCTCTTCGGCTAGTAACTCTTCGTCTGTTTTTAGAATATCAAAATCAAATTCAGCTCTCAGTTGCTCGTGTATCCAAGGGGTGTCTAGCTTAAAATCGTAAAAAACACTCTTTTCTCTTGGCATAAAATAGATTATTAATCCTATGCACAGAGCAACCAACAGCCCTTTAGATATTCTGCTTCCATATTTTACTATGAAATCTTTTGTGCTGCTTATAGTGTTACCTAATGTTTTGTTCTTACTCTCCATAATCAAAAACTGAAACAATTTATTCTACAAATGTATTTAAAAAAATGGCTAAATTCAAAATTAATTTGTTCGATTTTGTAATAGTGCTCGGTAAACGAATGTTGGTTGCCCTTATAGCGCGTTAAAAACATTGTAAAGAGTAGTGCCGTTCCTCTAGTGGTGCTTTTGCCTGCCCTAATGTAAAAATGTGTGATTTTATTTTGTCAACAGCGTAAGTTGTGCTATTTTTGTACTGAATATACTGTTAATTGGGATAGTTGTGGTTGTGCTTGTTTACAGCGCTGCAACGCCACAGAATGGTATTGAATTTTTAATATTTAAACACTATGATTGAAAGAAAAGTTAGAGTCCGTTTTGCTCCAAGCCCAACAGGACCACTGCATATTGGTGGTGTAAGAACAGCACTTTACAACTATTTGTTTGCTAAACAGCACGGCGGCGAGCTTGTGCTACGCATTGAGGATACCGATTCCAGCCGCTTTGTGCCCGGCGCCGAGGAGTATATCCTTGAGTCGTTCCGTTGGTTGGGAATAAAGTTCGACGAGGGAGTCTCTTTTGGCGGGAATTATGGCCCTTATCGCCAGTCGGAGCGTCGCGAGATATACAAAAAATATGTAAAGCAATTGTTGGATGCCGGCAGAGCATATATAGCTTTCGACACCCCCGAGGAACTTGAAGCCAAGCGTGCCGAAATTGACAATTTTCAATATGATGCCTCAACCCGCTTGTCTATGCGCAACTCATTGGCAATGACGGCCGAAGAGGTTGAGGCGCTCATTGAATCGGGGCATCAGTATGTTGTGCGTTTCAAGGTTGAGCCGGGTGAAAAGGTTGTTGTTAACGATATTATTCGTGGCGAGGTGACTATCAATTCGTCTATTATAGACGATAAGGTTCTTTATAAATCGGCCGACGAACTGCCAACATATCACCTTGCCAATATTGTCGATGACCATTTAATGGAGATTACTCACGTTATACGCGGCGAGGAGTGGTTGCCCTCGGCACCTCTTCACGTATTGCTCTATCGTGCTTTTGGTTGGGAAGAGACTATGCCGCAATTTGCGCACCTCTCTTTGCTGCTCAAGCCCGAGGGTAACGGTAAGCTCAGCAAACGCGATGGCGACCGCCTTGGCTTTCCGGTGTTCCCGCTTGAGTGGAACGACCCAAAAAGTGGTGCCGTGTCGGCTGGTTTCCGTGAGAGCGATTATCTGCCCGAGGCTGTAGTGAATTTCCTCGCTCTCCTTGGATGGAATCCGGGAGATGATGTCGAGATGATGTCTTTGGACGAGCTGGTAAAGAAATTTGACCTTTCAAAATGCAGCAAGGCCGGAGCACGTTTCGATTATAAAAAAATGGTGTGGTTTAACCACGAATATATTTTGCAGAAACCCGACAGGGAGATTGCAGAGATTTTTATGAATGTTGTCAAAGAGCACGGCATTGAGACAACATTAGAGCATCTTGAGCAGATTGTCTCTTTAATGAAGGGACGTGTGAATTTTGTGCACGAACTTTGGGAGGCAAGCAGTTTTTATTTTGAAGCTCCGGTCTCTTACGATGAGAAAACTGCGAAAAAACGTTGGAAAGAGGATTCTGCTCAAAAGATGGCAGAACTTGTCGATTTGCTTGAGTCGCTAGATGATTTCTCAATCGAGAATCAGGATAAGGCTGTTCACGAATGGATTGAGGCTAAAGGCTATGGTATGGGCGAGATTATGAATGCCTTCCGCTTGGCTTTGGTTGGTGAGGGTAAAGGTCCTCAAATGTTCCACATTTCTGGCCTTATTGGTAAGGAGGAGACTTTGTCGCGTTTGCGTCGTGCAATAACTGTTTTGGGATAAAATGTACACTTTTGGAATATACATATACATCTTCTTTGTGAAGCTGGTTGCGTTCTTTGGCCACAAAAAGGCTAAAAAGATGCTTGCCGGTCATCGCGAGATATTTTCTGCTTTGAAGGAAAAGATAAAGCCGGGGGTGGATTATGTTTGGTTCCACGCTTCGTCATTGGGTGAGTTTGAACAAGGACGCCCAATGATTGAGAAAATGCGCGCCGAGCATCCCGAATACCGCGTGGTGCTCACATTCTTCTCTCCATCGGGTTATCTGCCGGCAAAGAATTATCAACAGGCCGATATAGTCTGTTATTTGCCTTTTGACACAAAGCGCAATGTGGTACGTTTCCTTGATTTGGTGCACCCCAAAATGGCGTTTTTTATAAAATATGAATTTTGGTTGAACTACCTGCTTGAGCTTAAGAAACGTGCAATCCCTGCTTATAGCGTATCGTCAATCTTCCGCAAGGAACAGGTGTTCTTTAAATCTTGGGGCGGTCGCTATCGTTTAGCATTGCACAGCCTTGAGCATCTTTTCGTGCAGAATACGGAGTCTAAGACTCTTTTGAAATCTGTAGGAGTGGAGAATGCGACAGTTGTTGGTGATACCCGCTTCGATCGTGTGGCGAAAATTCTTGAACAGGCGCGTCAATTGCCTTTGGTGGATGCCTTTGTCGAGGGTGATAGAAAAGTTTTTGTAGTGGGTAGCTCTTGGGGTTGTGACGAAGCTGTTTATATGCCATTTTTCAATGCTCATAAGGAGTGGAAATTGATTATCGCCTCGCACGAGGTTAATGAGGAGCGCATTGCTTCTATAATCTCTCAGTATGAAGGTGCCTGTGCGCGTTATTCAAAGGCTACGATGGATGAGGTGCGTGCAGCCGATTGTCTTATTGTTGATTGTTACGGACTGTTATCTTCGATATATCGTTATGGCGATATGGCATTTGTGGGTGGTGGCTTTGGCGTTGGTATTCACAATGTGCTTGAGGCCGCAGTTTATGGAATTCCTGTATTCTTTGGCCCGAACAATCGTAAATTTCAGGAGGTGCAGATGCTAAAAGCTTGTGGCGGCGGTCTTGAAATTATTGCAACTTGTGATTTTGCAGAGAAGATGGACGCTTTTGCGGCCGATGAGGCTTTGCTTGCTGGCGCAGGAAAAGCTGCCGGTGATTTGGTGTCGGCCAACGCGGGTGCAACGGCTAGAATTTTTAAACACCTTGGATTGTAAAGTTAATTTTAGACAAAACATATTATTTAATACAAACCTTTAAAATTTTAAAGTTATGAAATTTCTAACAGATGAGAAATTGGTAATTGTCGGCGCTGCCGGTATGATTGGTTCCAATATGGCTCAGTCGGCTTTGATGATGGGCTTGACAAAGAACTTGTGCTTGTATGATGTATTCTCTCCCGAGGGTGTTGCCGAGGAGATGCGTCAGAGTGGCTTTGACGAAGTGAATATCACTGCAACAACAGATGTTGCCGAGGCATTTAAAGATGCTAAATATATTATTTCTTCAGGTGGTGCGCCACGTAAAGAGGGTATGACACGTGAGGATTTGCTCGCTGGTAACTGCAAGATTGCCGAGGAGCTTGGCAAGAACATCAAGACATACTGCCCTGATGTTAAGCACGTTGTTATTATCTTCAACCCTGCCGATTTGACAGGTCTTGTAACATTGCTTTACTCTGGTTTGAAACCCGGTCAGGTTACAACACTCGCAGGTCTTGACTCTACACGTTTGCAGAATGCTCTTGCTAAGAAGTTTGGCGTGATGATGAACGAGGTTACCGGTTGTGCAACTTATGGTGGTCACGGCGAGCAGATGGCAGTGTTCGGTAGCGCTGTTAAGATTGCAGGTAAGCCTTTAACTGATATTATCGGTACTGCAGAATTCCCCGAAGAGGAGTGGGAGCAGATGAAGAAAGATGTAACACAGGGTGGTGCGGCTATCATCAAATTGCGTGGTCGTTCTTCATTCCAGAGCCCATCTTACCTCTCTGTTGAGATGATTCGCTCAGTTATGGGTGGTGAGACATTCCGTTACCCTGCCGGTACATACGTTTCTAACGAGAAATACAACCACATTATGATGGCTATGGATACTGTTCTCGATGTAAACGGTTGCTCTTATAAGATGCCTGTTGGCACAGAAGAGGAGATTGCTAAGCTTGATGCAAGCTACGCTCACCTCTGCAAGATGCGTGACGAGCTTGTTACTTTGAATATTGTTCCTGCAATATCAGAGTGGAGCAGCATTAATCCTAACCTCTAATATATAATAAGGTTAAAGGCGAGTGTTTGATTAAAAACGAGCTTTGGTGTTGCTGTGGTTCTTGAACTTCCGTTGAATGGCGTTTGGGAACTTGTAAACAAAAGAGTTGGTTTTTAAAATGCTCAACAATATTAGAGCGGCTGATATCAGCCGCTCTTTTGTTTTTCAAAGAGGGCTTGTTGTTTTTTGGGTGGAGCTCTTTCATACACTCTTGCTGCTCCCGTCAAATGAAAGTTTTATAAGATTTATGCAAAAAACAGTGTAAAAGTTTTGCCATTTGAGAAAATGTATCTACTTTTGCGCTGCATTTTGTCTAAAGTGAAAAATAATATAAACTAAAAATAAAAATAGGAAATGATTGTAGTACCTGTTAAAGAGGGCGAGAACATTGAGAGAGCTCTCAAGAAATTTAAGAGAAAATTCGAGAAAACCGGTGTTGTTAAGGAGTTGCGCGCACGTCAGCAGTTCGACAAACCTTCAGTGTTGAAGAGATTGAAAATGGAGCACGCTGTTTACGTACAGAAGCTTCGCGCAAATGAGGAATAATTTTCCGATTTTTCTTGTTTTTTAATTAAAACTGATTTATATTCGTTGCCGAAAGACTATCTCTTTCGGCAACGAATATGTTTATAGGCTCATTTATCGGGTATTTAAAAGTTGAGAGGCTTTACTCGGCTCACACGTTGCGGGCATACGAGAATGACCTCCTTGCTTTTAAGGAGTATGTCGCCCGGTTGGATGAGTCTCTTTCTTTTTTAGAGGCTGATGCAGATGTCGTTCGCTCTTGGGTGGCGTCAATGATGGACGAGGGCGCTGCGCCGGCATCGGTGTGCCGTCGGTTGAGTGCATTGCGTTCTTTCTTTTCCTATCTTCGCGCCAATTGTGGAGTGCAAGAAAATCCTGTTTCTAATTTAAGAGGCCCTAAATGCCGGAAAAAACTGCCGTCCTTTGTCAAAGAAGAGGATATGAATACTCTTATTGACAAAATCTCTTTTGGCGAGGGTTATGAAGCCTGTCGTGATAAGATGATTCTTCAGATGTTTTACGAAACGGGTGTTCGACTTTCGGAACTTGTCGGGATGAATGTTTCTTCGGTTGATATGCAGGCCGATGTGATAAAGGTGCTGGGAAAACGCAATCGCGAGAGGATTATTCCCTTTGCTTCGGGGTTAAAGAGAGCTCTTGTAGCCTATCTTGCAGAGCGTGAGGCTTTTGCTCAATCGACCGATGGGGCGCTGTTTCTCTCGAAAAGGGGCGGCCGAATTAATCCGGGCAGCGTTTACAGAATGGTTAATAAACGCCTTACGGGTGTCACTTCTGTCAAAAAGAAAAGTCCTCACGTGCTCAGGCACTCTTTTGCAACAGCAATGCTTAATAATAATGCCGAGATAGGGGCTGTTAAAGAACTGTTGGGGCATCGTCAGTTGGCGACGACTGAGATATATACTCATCTAAGCTTTGAGGATTTAAAAGGGTTTTACGAAAAGGCTCATCCGAGGGCCGGTAAATAGAACAAGGTGTCTGTCGCGTTTGTTATGATGGTAGTTAAAAACGGATAAAAGAGAGTTAAAACTTGTTTTTTTAACTAACTTGATGTATTTTTATGGTAATTTTAAACAGTTTCTAAATATAGGAGGTTTAATTATGGTAACAAGAATTCAATCTGTTCATTTTGATGCATCACAGCAGTTGATGGAGTTTGTGGAGAAAAAGGTTGCAAAGTTGGATAAGCTTTGCGAGGGTGCAACAGCTCTTGAGGTGACAATGAAGCTTATTAAGCCAGAGACCGCCAATAACAAAGAGGTGGCATTGCGTGTTTCGGCAGCCGGTGGCGACCTTTTCGCCTCAAAAACAAGTGACACATTTGAGGATGCACTTCTTGGAGCAATAGATGCAGTGAAAGTGCAAGCCGAAAAGAACAAGAATAGATAATCCTCTCAACCCCTTGGGGTGATAGGTCGTTTGAATCAATCGGGCCGCCTTTAATATTGTTGGGCGGCTCGATTTTTCTCTTTTAAAGTGTGGGCTTTGTGTTTTTATGCCGGCTTTTTGGGGTAAAAAAGCACGAATATTGCATCTTTCTTAAAAAAAAAGTAGAAAAAGTTTTGTAGTTAAAAAAAAAGCCGTACATTTGCACTCGCTTTACAACGGTAACAGCGCTACAAATGATAACGCCTCTTTAGCTCAGTTGGCCAGAGCACGTGATTTGTAATCTCGGGGTCGTTGGTTCGAATCCGACAAGAGGCTCAAACAAAGAAAGCGCATTTCGTTATGAAGTTGTCGCAAATGCGTTTTCTGAAATAGTGACAAGGTTTAGGGCAAATTCCAGAGTGGCCAAATGGGGCAGACTGTAAATCTGCTGTCTTTCGACTTCGGTGGTTCGAATCCATCTTTGCCCACA
>JAZRMQ010000064.1:0-105737 GCA_045647745.1 Bacteroidaceae bacterium
ATCTGACGCATTACAGAGAAGAAGTCCGCACCTGAACGGTCCATTTTGTTAACATAAGCGATACGTGGAACGTTATACTTGTCAGCCTGACGCCATACAGTCTCTGACTGAGGCTCAACACCACCTACTGCACAGAAAGCAGCGATAGCACCGTCAAGCACGCGAAGCGTACGCTCAACCTCTGCTGTAAAGTCAACGTGTCCCGGAGTGACAATCAAGTTGAACTTATACTGAGTTCCGTTCCAGTTCCAGAATGTAGTAGTAGCCGCTGAAGTAATGGTAATACCACGCTCCTGCTCCTGCTCCATCCAGTCCATAGTAGCAGCACCATCGTGCACCTCACCAATTTTGTGAGAAAGACCGGTGTAGAACAAAATACGCTCCGATGTAGTAGTCTTACCAGCATCGATGTGAGCACTAATACCGATATTACGGGTAAATTGTAGATCGTTTGCCATTTTCTTAAGCTGTTAGGATTAGAAACGGAAATGTGCAAAAGCACGGTTAGCCTCAGCCATACGGTGCATATCCTCCTTACGTTTGAAAGCACCACCCTGATTGTTGAATGCATCCATAATCTCAGCGCAAAGTTTCTCAGACATAGACTTGCCACCACGTTTGCGAGCGAACAAAATCATATTCTTCATTGAGATTGACTCCTTGCGATCTGCACGGATTTCAGTAGGAACTTGGAAAGTAGCACCACCGATACGGCGTGACTTAACCTCTACTTTTGGAGTAATGTTCTCCAAAGCCTGCTTCCAAATTTCAAGTGGAGTTTTCTCCTCGTTCTTCATCTTGTTACCAACGAGCTCGAGAGCACCATAGAAAATAGTGTACGAAATGTTTTTCTTTCCATCATACATCAGGTGGTTAACGAATTTAGAAACCATCTGATCGTTAAAAACGGGATCCGGAAGGACCACGCGCTTTTTTGGTTTTGCTTTTCTCATTTTCTTTTGCGAAAATTAATGTTTTGTGTGGCTGTGTTATTGAAATTCTTCAACGCCTCCACCGAGGCATTTACTCAACCTTTATAACTTCCAACAAACCAAAACTAGTTAAAAATATGTTTTAATTGAGTCATATCCCGTTTTTTACAAGCCGGGATCACTCAGCTACGCTTGAAGGCAAATTACTTCTTAGCCTTAGGACGCTTAGCACCATACTTAGAACGACGCTGTGTACGGTTTGCTACACCTGCGGTATCAAGAGTACCACGAACGATGTGATAACGTACACCGGGGAGGTCCTTAACACGGCCACCGCGTACCAACACGATTGAGTGCTCCTGCAAGTTGTGACCTTCACCCGGGATGTAAGAGTTAACCTCTTTCTGGTTTGTCAAACGCACACGAGCAACCTTTCTCATCGCAGAGTTAGGTTTCTTTGGAGTTGTAGTGTAAACACGTACACACACACCACGACGCTGTGGACAGTTGTCGAGTGCGGGCGACTTGCTCTTCTCTACAATAACCTCTCTGCCTTTTCTTACTAATTGCTGAATTGTAGGCATTTTGTTAAATTTTTAATTATTATATATTGTTTTTAAATATTTCAACGCATCTGGACCCTTCAAAACACTATAGTCCATTTTGGACTGCAAAGGTAAAAATTATTTTTCTAATAAAAAAGCAAAAGACCTTTTTTTAGCATAAACAGGAACACAAAAGCCGTTTTTTCACAAAAAAGGGCGATAAAAACCACTCAAAAGCCACATTTTCAATGTTAAAAAATCTTAATTTTTATTTTACACCACTCAAAAGAGCTCTTTTTTCAAAAAACAGAATAAAAGCAAACGCGTTATCGCCACACATTCACTCCACAACAACAACGCATTTACTATATAATATAAGGTAAAGAGAGATAAAACCGGAAGCGTGCAGAACAGCCGACAAAAAAAACAATGGCGAGAAAACCCGCCATTGTATATTGTGAAACAACTGAAATAAAATCACTCTTCGTCAAAATCAAACTCTTCGTAATTAAAATCGTCATCGTCGTCAACGTCTGCACAATCCTCAAAATCAGCCTCCCAATCAGCAAAATCAGCAGCAAGCATTTTGCGGTCATAATTACGATGCACCAGCTCTTCTCGCTTAACAGCCGCCAATCGATTCTCTTCACTATTAAGCGCTGCCCACAGAACATCTTTCAACTCTTGAACACCCTCGCCGGTGGGCGCCGAGATAAACACACAAGGAACATCCTCGGGAAGATTTTCAGACAACATCTCTTTCAGCTCTTCATCGATTAAATCGCATTTTGTAACCGCCAGCACACGTTGTTTATCAAGCATCTCTGGGTTAAATGTCGCAAGCTCGTTAAGCAACACCTCATACTCCTTTTTAATATCATCAGCATCGGCCGGCACCATAAACAGCAACAAAGAGTTTCGCTCAATGTGACGCAAGAAACGCAATCCCAAGCCCCTGCCTTGACTCGCTCCCTCAATGATACCCGGGATATCTGCCATCACAAAGGATTTATTGTCGCGATAAGAGACAATTCCCAAATTTGGCTCAAGCGTGGTAAAAGGATAGTTGGCTATTTTGGGCTTTGCTGCCGAGACTGAAGAGAGCAGTGTAGACTTTCCCGCATTAGGAAAGCCAACAAGACCTACATCGGCAAGCAATTTCAATTCAAGAGTAACCGTCATCTCTTGCATTGGCTCGCCGGGCTGCGCAAAGCGTGGAGCCTGACGAGTAGGAGTCGCAAAATGCACATTGCCAAGGCCGCCACGACCACCTTTGAGCAGCGTAACAAGCTGACCATCTTCCATTACATCACAAAGAAACTCGCCCGTCTCGGCATTATAAGCAACTGTTCCACAGGGCACATCAACAATTTTGCTTTCACCGTCGGCTCCGGTACTTTTATTAATACCACCATTCTGGCCATTGCCGGCAAAGATGTGACGTTGATACTTAAGATGCAACAATGTCCAATAGTTACGGTTTCCACGCAGGATGATATCGCCACCCTTGCCACCATCACCGCCATCGGGGCCACCATTAGGAATATATTTAGCACGATGCAAATGCGCCATTCCTCGACCTCCTCGACCCGAACGGCACACAATCTTTACATAATCGATAAAATTTGATTCAGCCATAATGATAAACATTTTTAAGACCCTCACGGGCTATCATACAAATAAAAGTTGCCACTACCACGATAGCGACAACTTTGCGACGGGAGCAATTGGCGCGCCCCCTCTATTATCACATTCTAGAGTCAATAGCAGCCACAATGTCGGCAAAGATGCGATCAAGCTCGCCAAAGCCATTGATATAACAATGCTTGCCATCATTTTTATACCACTCCTTGAGAGGAGAAGTCTGCTCATTGTAAACCACCAGACGTTTCTTTATAGTCTCTTCATTATCGTCAGCTCTACCCGACTCCTGACCGCGTTTCAAAAGACGCGCCATAAGCTCATCCTCCGGAACATCAAGTTCAATCATTGCGGTAACATCCTGACCGCGCTCGTTAAGCATCACCTTCAAAGCCTCAGCCTGAGCTATTGTACGAGGGAAGCCATCAAAGATAACACCATTGCCGCTTGTCAACGAATCGAGCTTTGAAGCAAGAATACTAATCATCAACTCATCGGGAATAAGATGTCCTTTGTCAATAATCTGCTGCGCAGTTTTGCCAAGCTCGGTGCCGGCAGCAATCTCGCCACGCAGAACCTCACCGGTTGAAATGTGGTTCAAACCATACTTTGCAACAATTCTTTCACTTTGTGTGCCCTTGCCACTGCCCGGAGCACCAAAAATAACAATATTAAGCATTGTATAAAACTCTTTTATTCTTTAACATCGTACACGTCAGGAAGGTTGCGGCCGAGACCATCGTAATCGAGACCATAGCCAACGATAAATCTATCGGGTATTTCAAATGCCGAATACTTTACATCCACAGGAACACGCAAACGCGCAGGCTTCACAAAGAGTGAGGCAATTTCAAGAGATTCCGGTTTACTCTCGGATAAAAGTTCTAGCATTTTATGCATTGTAAGGCCGGTATCAACAATATCCTCCACAATAATCACGTCACGCCCTTCAATTGACTCGGAAAGACCAATAACCTGCGTTACCGTGCCTGTTGTTTCCGAACCTTGATAAGAAGACAACTTTACAAAAGAGATCTCACACTCAATCTCAAGGCTCTTCATTAAATCCGACATAAACATAAAGCAACCATTCAACACACCAAGCAACAGAGGGCGCTTGCCGGCATAATCTTTGTTTATTCTATCGGCCACCGCACTCACGCGGGCAGCAATCTCTTCGCGAGAGATTGATTTTACAAATTCCCTATCGTGTATTTTAACTGTTGACATATTGAAAATATGCTTTTATGTTAGTACTGCACAAAAATAAAACAAAGATACGGAAAAACCGCAAAGTTTGTGGCTTTTTATTGAATGTAGCAATAAATAAAGACCTTATAAATAAGTTAGGGCCTCTTTTAGGGGCAAAATTAAAAACAAATTACTATCTTCGCGGCAAATTAGAGTTTTTGTGCTTAATAAAAACTACAATACAAGAGTGATGAAAAAACTGATTACAGCAATTATTTTGACATTGGCAACGCCCAGTGTGGCACAGTCCATCCTAAATACCTTTTTCCCGGGTACAAGCGACGGAGTGACATACCATCTGCCCGATACAAAAATAAATATCACCGTAGAGGCCAGCTGTGTAACACAGACACCGGGTGAGTTCTACAGCTATGCCGAGAGATTTTTGCACATCAAGAATGCCATCACCGAGGCAAGCAACCGATGGGAGATTGCCAATATAGAGTGCGAGAGCGAGGGAACGCCCTGCAAAGAAAAAGCTTTCACCATCAAGCTCAACAGCAATGCTGCGAGCAATATCAGGCTCAACGACAAAGGCATAATCAGTGCCATAAACACCAATATCCCCGAAGAGCCGGCAAACAACAAAGAGAAAAAGCAGAGCAGCAACAACAGCAGAGTCGATGCATTGCAATATATGACCGAAGAGATGCTCACAGCAACGTCAACAGCCAAGATGGCCGAACTGACAGCAAAGGAGATATATGCAATACGCGAAAGCAAGCTTGCAATAACACGCGGACAAGCCGAAAATATGCCAAGCGACGGCGCAGCTATATCACTCTTGTTACAAGAGCTCGACAAGCAAGAAAGAGCTTTGACAGAGATGTTTATCGGCCGCACCGACACCATTCATCACACATACAGCTACACAATTTCGCCCGAAGAGTTGCGCGACACCACAAAAGCAGTGCTTTTCCGTTTCTCGCACAAACTAGGTGTGGTGGATAAGAGAAATTATGCCGGAGAGCCTATCTACTATAATATCAAAGACCTTAAGACAGTAGAGCACCCCGTTGTAGACGACACAAAGAAAAAAGCGACAAAGCCCGAAGGTATCAGCTACAATATCCCCGGCCGCGCCAAGATAGATATATACACTCGAACAAAGACCTTCATCGAAAAAGAGATTGCCATTGCACAATTCGGAATCACAGAAATTCTTTCAAAAACCCTGTTCAGCAAAAGCAATGCAGTGAAAGTTCTGTTCGACACAGCAACCGGTGGCATCATAAGCATAAAGAGAAATTAATAACAAAAAATAGATACAAAAAATGTTTGAGAACCTAAGCGAGCGCCTTGAACGCTCATTGAAAATACTCAAAGGAGAGGGACGAATTACCGAGGTAAACGTTGCCGAGACCCTAAAAGACGTGCGTAAAGCACTGCTCGATGCCGACGTAAACTACAAAGTTGCAAAAACCTTTACCGACACGGTAAAGAACAAGGCCATTGGCCAGAACGTGCTCACGTCACTGCACCCCAGCCAATTGATGGTAAAGATTGTACACGATGAGTTGACTGCATTGATGGGAGGCGAAACAGCCGAGATAAACTACGAAGGCCACCCCGCCGTGATATTAATGTCGGGTCTTCAAGGTAGCGGTAAAACAACCTTCTCTTCAAAATTGGCCAACTACCTCAAGAAAAAGAAGAACCGCAACCCATTGCTGGTAGCCTGCGACGTTTATCGTCCCGCAGCCATCGACCAGTTGAAGGTTCTTGGCGAGACAATCGGAGTGCCCGTATACAGCGAGCCCGAGAGCAAAGACCCGGTACAGATTGCCCTTAACGCCATCAAAGAGGCAAAGGCAAAGAGCTATAATCTTGTAATCATAGATACCGCCGGCCGCTTAGCTGTCGACGAAGCAATGATGAACGAGATTGCAGCCATCAAAGAAGCAGTAAAACCAACCGAGACGCTGTTTGTAGTAGACTCAATGACCGGACAGGATGCAGTGAATACCGCCAAAGAGTTCAACGACCGTTTGGACTTCACCGGCGTAATCCTCACAAAACTCGATGGTGACACACGCGGCGGTGCGGCATTGTCAATTCGCACCGTGGTAACAAAGCCCATCAAATTCATCGGTACCGGCGAGAAGATGGAGGCTATCGACCAGTTCCACCCCAACCGTATGGCCGACCGCATCCTTGGTATGGGAGACGTTGTTTCACTTGTTGAGCGTGCACAAGAGCAGTTCGACGAAGAGGAGGCAAAGAAGTTGCAACGCAAACTCGCACGCAACCAATTCGACTTTAACGATTTTCTCACCCAAATACAGCAAATCAAAAAGATGGGTAATATCAAGGACCTTATGGCAATGATTCCCGGAGTGGGCAAAGCCATCAAAGACCTCGATATTGACGACAACGCCTTCAAGGGCGTAGAGGCCATTATACAGTCAATGACCCCCAAAGAGCGCGCCAACCCCGATATCATAAACAACTCGCGCAAGGAGCGCATAGCTCGCGGAAGCGGCACAACATTGCAAGAGGTCAACCGTTTGATGAAGCAGTTTGAGCAGATACGCAAAACAATGAAAGGCTTTGCCGGCGGAAAGATGAGCAATATGATGTCTAAATTCAAATTCTAAAAACAGAGCGGACACACACTCTCTGGGAATAATCAAAAAGCAAGTCCTATGCAACTAATCGATGGAAAAGCTGTTTCGGCAGCAATAAAAAAGGAGATAGCAGAAGAGGTAAACAATATACTGCAGAATGGAGGCAAGCGCCCACATCTTGCCGCTATACTCGTGGGACACGATGGCGGTAGCGAGACCTACGTTGCCAACAAGGTAAAAGCCTGCGAAGAGTGCGGTTTCACCTCTACCCTCATTCGATACGAGGCTGATGTAACCGAGGAGGAACTGCTGGCGAAGGTCGACGAGCTTAACAAGGATGCCGACGTAGATGGCTTCATCGTGCAGTTGCCGTTACCCAAGCACATCGACGAGCAAAAGGTTACCGAGGCTATCGACTACCGCAAAGACGTAGACGGCTTTCACCCGGTAAATGCCGGACGTCTGGCAATAGGATTACCCTGTTTCCTTTCGGCAACCCCCAATGGCATTATGGAGTTGCTGCGCCGATACAAAATCGACACTAAAGGAAAGAAATGTGTTGTTCTGGGACGCAGCAACATTGTTGGCAAACCAATGGCCAACCTTATGATGCAGAAGAGCCAGCCCGGAGACGCCACCGTTACAGTGTGCCACAGCCACACACAGAACATTGCCGAGGAGTGCCGTCAGGCCGATATAATAATTGCCGCACTGGGGCAGCCACACTTTCTCAAGGCCGATATGGTAAAAGAGGGAGCTGTTGTTATTGATGTGGGCACAACGCGTGTTCCCGACGTTACACGCAAAAGCGGATTCCGATTGTGCGGTGATGTCGATTTTGACAATGTTGCACCAAAATGTTCGTTCATCACACCCGTCCCGGGTGGAGTAGGTCCAATGACCATCGTGTCACTTATGAAGAACACCTTGCTCGCTGGCAAGCGTGAAATCTACAAATGAGATATACGCTCAAAATATTTTTAGCGACACTGCTATTTTTTGCGCAGCCAACAATAGTGGCTGCGCAAATTATCCCCACCCCTGTTCAGCAGATTGATTTACTCTTTGCCGGCGATATAATGCAACACGAGACGCAACTTAATATGGCAAGGCTGAACAATGGAGAATATAGTTTCTCCTACTGTTTCCGTCACATAAAAAAGACCATAGAGAGTGCCGACATCTCCATCGCCAACCTTGAAACAACTATTGGGACAAGCGGATACAGCGGATACCCATCGTTCTGCGCCCCCGACAGCTTTCTCCACGCAGTGAAAGAGGCCGGGTTTAAGGTTCTGCTTTTTGCCAACAACCACTGTATGGACAAAGGTAAACGCGGAGCCTTGCACACTCTTGCCCTGCTCGACTCCTTGCAGATAGCACATTGCGGAGTGTACCGCAACGAGAAAGAGCGTCGGGAGAGATACCCCCTTATCATTGAAAAGAGGGGTGTTCGAGTGGCAATTCTCAACTACACATATAGCACAAATGGCAGGGAAATCCCCAAGCCAATGGTTGTAAACCTCATTGACAAAGAGATTATAGCGCGCGATATTCAGGCCGCAAAAGAGAAGAAGCCCGATGCTATCATTGCTTGTATGCATTGGGGCGACGAATATGTGAGCCTGCCATCGCAACAAATAAAAGAACTTAGCAACTGGCTTATAGAACAGGGGGTGAACCACATTATCGGCAACCACCCACACGTTGTTCAGCCGCTTGAAATAAGAGAATCAAAGACAATGCCCGAGAAGAATGTCGTGGCCTACTCTACCGGCAATCTTGTATCCAATATGTCGTTGCGCCGCACCGATGGCGGCATTATGATTGCTATGAAATTATTGAAGATAATGAACTACACACGCCCCACCAATGTTCGCTACCTGCTGACGTGGATTGCGCCAAAGGAGAAGGATGGCAAGCGCGACTTCACAATCTATCCGGCAGCAACAACCCAAATTCAAGGTTGGGATTATGCCGAGCAAAAGCGTCAACTGTTCATCGAGGACAGCCGTTCACTTTTCAAGAAGCACAATAAAGGAGATATCACAGAGATGTGTATCGACTCGGTGAGCATCATTCGATAACAAAGCCCTCTCCGTTCCACATATACACAAGCTTACGCAAGCAGGGAGCCACCCTCTTTGCATCTTCACAGCTCATATACGCGGGCATCGTATATTCAGCAACAAGCGAGGCATCGTCGGCCGAGAGTTGCAAAGCAACCAGATAGATATCACAAATATCAATGTGCTCGGCAGCATCCTCGGGCGAGATAAAGAACTCGCTTATAGAGGGCGCGCGGAATTTCTCACCAACAGCAAGCAAATTCCACTCCTTATCGTAAAAGCATATACGACTATCGACAGCCTCGGCCTTCACGCTCTTCACCACACATATAATAGTATCGCCTTGGGTGGGTAACAGTTTCATTTGAATTGTAGACGACTCGCTAGTAGCAAGCCTCATATAATCATCGTCGAGCTGTTCGAGCACACTAACGCCATCGAATTTATTGGTAACCTTAGCCTTCATCCCAGCGTCAATATAATCCACTAAATCGGCACGATAGCTCTTGTCCAACAACGGGAAGATAGCATCGGGGGCATTCAAAAAAATGTCACGCATATTTTGAGCCGACACCGTAGATGGCACGACACCCAAAAACATCACTATAAAAAACAATAATTTTCTCATCTTGAGCCCAAATATAGGAAAAATAGTCCAACCAATATCAACAACACATCAAAAGCCTTGCTTTTTAGATTCTTTTCGTGCAACAATAAGGCTCCGAATGTGAATGAAACAATCACACTGCCGCGCCTAATCATTGACACAACAGCAATGAGAGCGCCCTCCTGCGCCAATGCCGTAAAGTAACAAAAGTCGGCCAAGCCAAGAAAGAGAGAAATCATCAGTATTGACCAACGCCAACAGAACTTGCGGCCACGCTGCGCAGGATTAACAGCGTTCATCACCGCAATTATAACACCCATAAGCACGCACTGATATATATTAAACCACGACTGCACCACTATTGGTTCAATGGAGCGCATAAGATATTTATCATATAATGCACTCACAGCGCCGAACAATGCCGCCAGAGCAACAAATGCCACCCAACGGTTGTGGGTGAAATTTATCCCCTCGCGCTTGCCGCTGCGACTGAGCAGAAACACCGACAATATGGCAATTATAACGCCTATCCACTGATAGAGATTTAATGACTCACCAAACAGAAACAGCGCACCCAGCAACACCAGCACTGGGCGGGTAGATTGTATTGGCGACACAATTGTTATTGGCAAATGTTTTATACCAATGTAACCACAGAGCCACGAGGAGAGCACGATAATAGCTTTTAGCAACAGCAACAGATGTGTTTCTACATCTATTGCAGGAACATATAGTTGCCCCGATGCTATCACTCCCGCCTTTGACAACACGATAAAGGGGAGAAAAAGAAGCGACGAAAAGAGTGTATTGAGGAAAAGCACCGCCAAGACAGAATTATCCTTCAGCGACACCTTTTTAAAAAAGTCGTAGCAACCAAGCAAAGCCGCCGACATAAAAGCTAACAATGCCCACATCACAGATAAAGGTCATTTGGATATTTGACATCAACCAAGAATAGAGCCTCGCCCATAGCCGAATCCCCGGCCTCGCCCCTTGCCTTATTCTCAATTACATCACGGAAACCATCGATTGTCATCTTTCCACGCCCCACAAGCAACAGCGTGCCCACAATAGCACGCACCATATTGCGCAAAAAGCGGTCGGCCTCAATCTCAAACACCCACTCGCAACCGCCAACGTTGCGCCAAGCCGCATAAGTCACCTTGCAGTTATTTGTTTTCACATCAGTATGCAGCTTGCTGAAGCTGGTAAAATCGGTATATTCATACAACAACTCGGCAGCACGGTTCATTGCATCAAAATCAATACCGGGTGCCACCCTTAAGGCATAGCGGCGAGCGAATGGAGACTTTGCCGTAGTCACGCGGTAACGATAGCGGCGCGATACCGCATCGAAACGGGCGTGAGCATCATCCCTCACACGCTTTATTTCACCAACAGCAATATCAGGCGGCAAAATCTTATTGAGTTTATATATTAGCTGTGCTATGTCTACGTTGCAAGGAAGATTGGCGTGCGCCACCATACACTCGGCATTCACGCCGGCATCTGTACGCCCGGCACCAACTAAGGGGACAGGCACGCGCAACAATGTTGCAAGAGCCTCCTCAAGCACTTGCTGCACTGTAACAGCATTTGGTTGCACCTGCCAGCCGTGATAGGCCGCGCCGTCGTATGAAAAGAATATGAAATAACGGTTTGTCATATTTCATTCTTTAGGATAAAGGTGTGACAAGCCACAAGCGCCGCAGTCTCGGTGCGCAGACGTGAACTGCCAAGGCTGATAGGTTTATAGCCAGCCTTTACGGCAAGCTCCACCTCCTCGGGGCTGAAATCACCCTCGGGACCAATGAGCACCGTTGCATCCTCGCCAGCAACAAGAACATCCTTAAAAAGCACCCTTTCGCTATCATAACAATGTGCAATAAATTTTGCTCCGGGATGCTCCTGCGCAATAAATTTCTTAAAATCAATCATCTCGCCAACCACTGGCTTGCGGTATTTAAGAGATTGTTTCATCGCCGATACCACGATACGCTCCACACGCTCGGGCTTAATAACCTTGCGCTCCGAAAAACGACAATTCAAAAATGTAACAGCATCAAGTCCCACCTCTGTTGCCTTCTCGGCAAACCACTCGATGCGGTCCATATTCTTGGTAGGAGCTATTGCAATATGCACATTGCCATTCCAACTCTTTGGCATTTCCAAAGCCTCGCAAGGTTCAACGTAACAGTGCTTGCCTGCAATAGAGGCTATAGCGGTCTTATAAAGATTACCTTTACCATCTGTTATTTCCAGTTCGTGACCAACAGTCAGTCGCAGAACACGCAAAGCGTGAGCAGCCTCCTCCTCGGAGAGCTCCCACGTCTTTGCAATATCAGGAACATAAAAAAGTGCCATTCTTATTATTTGTCGTTGTCTATATTTGTTATGCCACGCGCAGATTTAATCGGCGTGTCGGGAATCCAATTCCTCTTTCAATTTGTGCGCAAGCTCATAATTCTCAACCTTTACAGCGTTTTCAATAGCCACCCTGAGGGTTGCCTCATCGGCAGCTGTAATAGGGATAGAGAAAGCACCATTCTGTTCATCGCGGATACACATACGCGACAACAGTTCCTCCTCTATGTATATTGGAGCTCCTGTACGCAGAGCAATGGCAATAGCATCGCTTGTGCGCGAGTCAATCAAATGCACCTCATCGCCCCGTCTATAACACAATTGAGAGCAGAAAGTGCCGTCGTTTACCCTGTCAATTAAAACATATTGCAGTTCTATACCAAACGCCGATGCCACGCCACCAAAAAGGTCGTGCGTCAAAGGCCGGTCGACTTTAATGCCACGCAGAGCAAATGCAATTGCCTGCGCCTCAAGAAAACCTAGTGAGACGATTATCCTGCGCAACCCCTCCTTCTCACTCAACAGAAGCACGTGAGCGCGATGGTCAGAGGCCTTTGACATTATATCAGTTACAACCAGCTCAACCATACACCATTAAGCTTTTTTACTATTTGTCTCTTTGAAAACCAAAGCAAACAACACTGCAATCACCAACGCATATCCGGCAAAGATGTACCAAGCAGTAGCCCAACCGGCAAAATTTGTCTGGTTAGCAGTAAAATAGTTTACCACCTCCTGTGCTGCAATCACACCAATAGATGCACCAAGGCCGTTAGTCATCAGCATAAACAATCCCTGTGCGCTCGAGCGGAGATTCTCGGACACCTCTTTGTCAACAAACAGCGAACCCGAGATATTGAAAAAGTCAAATGCCACGCCATACACAATCATTGAGAGCACAAAGAGCAACACGCCCGGCATTCCGGGGTCACCCACAGCAAAGAAGCCGAAACGGAATACCCAGCCAAGCATCGCAATTAGCATAACTCTCTTTATACCAAATCTTTTCAGGAAGAAAGGAATCAGCAAAATACACAAAGTCTCCGATATTTGCGAAAGAGATATCAGCATATTTGTATGCTCCACAGCAAATGTGCCGGCATATTTTTCAATCTCGCCAAAGCCATTTATAAATGTATTTGCGTAGCCGTTAGAGACCTGCAACGCCGCACCAAGCAACATTGAAAAAATGAAGAAAAGCGCCATTCTCTTTTGCTTGAAGAGCTTGAATGCATCGAGCCCGAAGGCTGACGCCAATGATTTTTGCTCAGAGTTCTTGTTTACCGGACAATTAGGCATTGTCAATGAATAAATAGCCAACAAAGCACCCCACGCTGCCGAGGTGAAAAATTGATTGTAATTATTTTGAAAACCGGTAAAATCGACGAGCAGCATCGAAACAATAAAGCCGACAGTACCAAAGACACGTATCGGCGGAAAGGCCTTAACCGTATCTAACCCAGCCTGATTGAGCACTGTATAAGATACAGAATTAGAGAGCGCCAGTGTCGGCATATAGAATGCGACGCTTATGGTATATGTCCAAAAGAGGTCGTTAAAAGCAACATCAGCACCCTTGCTCATTCCAATGTAACCAGTAATAGCCATAAAGATAGCAGCTACTGCGTGACAGAAAGCAAGCATACGTTGCGCAGGAACCCAACGATCGGCTATGATACCAATCAACGCCGGCATAAAGATTGAGACAAGACCCTGCACCGAATAGAACCAGCCTATATCACTGCCCATACCGGCACTGCCAAGATAACGTCCCATTGAGGTCAAATAAGCGCCCCACACAGCAAATTGTAAAAAGCTCAAAACAATGAGCCTTGTTTTAACATTTGATTTTTGCATAAAATATTCTTTTAAAATTATTATCTCTTCTCACAGCCATTTTGCCACAAACTATTAAACCGCAAAAAAAGCCTTTATGTTCATCTGAAAACAATATCTGTTATCACCTGCGCCTTTACATAATCATTGAGACGTGCCACAAGCGAACGCCTATTCATCAACAACTCTTGGCGAAGCACCGATGAGGTGACGGTTACAAATAGCACCTGATTATATATTTTCAGGTCTTTGGTATACGCACAAACCGACTGTCCCAAAATTTTTGGCCAAGCGTTTATCAGGCGATATTCGTTAAGAGGCGTCTCAAGCCCCTCCTCACGACACATCACACGCACCAATTCTGCTATGGATTTTGTTTCTCCCCTTTTCATTCTGTTCAAAATAGTTCACACCTGTTTAAAACCATTGCTATTAACAGCCCGTGAAATCCTTTATGCGTTTCTCTCTTTCAACAGATTGACACAGCCCTTTTCAACACCGAAAAGCCTATACTCTCCTGTTATATGCTCCAAAATATTATCTATATGCTCGCGATTTACATCTGTGATAAAAATCTGACCAAAGCCCTCGCCGGCAACCAAAGATATTATCTGTTCTACCCTGCGACTATCAAGCTTGTCAAAGATGTCATCAAGCAGAAGCAACGGCATCTCGCCACCTTTTGTGCGCAGGAAATCATATTGAGCGAGCTTCAATGCCACAAGAAATGTTTTGTTCTGCCCCTGTGAGCCCTCGCGCCTTAGCGGATAGCCACTGAGTTGCATCACAAGCTCATCGCGGTGCACTCCTTTTGAAGTGTGCCCCAGACGACGGTCATCACTCCTTGAGTTGCGCAAAATATCAACCAGATTGCCATCATTCAGATGCGAGCGATAATTCAGAGAGACCTGCTCGTCTCCACCGGTTATTGCATTGTGAAATCTTGTGAATATAGGCACAAGCTCATCAATAAAAATCTTTCGGCAGTTGTTTATGAACAGCGCCTCTTCGGCCATCATCTCCTCAATGAGCGAGAGCATATCAGCATCGGGTTCACGCTCGCCACGCAACAAGGCGTTACGCTGTTGCAGAGCCCTATTGTAACGAATGAGCGAAAGAAGATACTCTTTGTCATATTGAGAGATTACAACATCCATAAAACGACGACGCTCCTCGCTACCCCCGGCAATTAGTTCATTATCGGCCGGCGACACCATAACAAGTGGCACAGAGCCAATGTGGTCCGAGAGACGTTCGTACAACTTGCCGTCCTTTCGAAACTGTTTTTTCTCGCCACGCTTCAAGCCACAAGAGACCTCACCCTCAATACCACTATCGCTGCAGTAATTGCCTTGTAGCATAAAAAATGGTGCATCGTGCATAATATTCGACGAATCGGAAGCATTGACCGCACTCTTGCAGAACGAGAGATAATAGACTGCATCGAGCAAATTGGTTTTACCCATTCCATTGCTACCGATAAAACAGTTAATCTTTGGAGAAAAATCAACATTCACCTCCATTAGATTTCTATAATTCAACAATGATATATTACGCAATTCCATACTTTCCTGTTCGACGTACCATCTTTTCTGTTTTGCATACAAAGATAGAACAAACAAGCAAGATATATTCATTTAAAAGCAAAAAAAACCGATATAATTTTCAAGCTAATAATATTTTGTTTATTTTTGCACACTGATATTGCGCTCAGAGGACTATCACACAAGGTGCGACAACGCTGAGCATCAATTAAAACAAGGAATAAATAATATAAAATAACTATGAGCAAGAAAAACGACACACCCATAGCACCAGACGAGGCGCTTGGAAAGGCAGAAGAGTTTGTACTCAAAAACAAAAAGGCATTTATCGCAGTAATTTTGGCAATCATTATCATTGCCGGCATCAATGCTGCATTTTCACTAAGAAGCAATGGCAACAGCGAGGCTGATGAAGCTATTGCAAATATCGAGTACAAAGTATTCGAGGGCGATTTTGAAACAGCATTGAACGGTGACGATTTCAATATCGGCCTGCTCGAGATTATCGAGAAATACGATGGCACAACTGCTGCAAACAAAGCACACCTCTATGCAGGCGTAGTGTATGCACAACAGAAGCAGTACGAAGAGGCAATCAAACACCTCAGCGAGTACGAGGGCAGTGACAATATCATCGCAACAAAGGCAAAGCAGACACTCGGTAACTGCTACTCACAGATTGGCGAGACAGACAAAGCCATCAAGCTTATTCTTGAGGCCGGCGAAGAGGCTAATAACATTGCCGTAACACCAACTTGCTTGAGAGATGCAGCTGCAATGTACGAGGCACAGGGCAAGACAGCTGAAGCGATGGAGCTTTACAACAGAATCAAGAACGAGTATCCCAACTCACCTGTTGCAAACGAAGCGAACATCAAAATCAACGCTGCGAAGTAAAATAATTAAACAATAATCCCCAAAGGCTGTCGCAATAAAATGAGACAGCCTTTTTTAATAAGACCAAGTAATATGGCAACTGAATTAAAAAACCTCTCATCATACGACCCTACAAAGGTAGCAGATGGCAAAGGTCGTAAGATAGGCATTGTATATGCCGAATGGAACGATGAGATTACATACGCCCTGCGCGATGGTGCAGTAAAGACACTTATTGACAATGGTGTTGAGAAGAATGATATAACCTTGGCAAGTGTTCCCGGCAGCTTTGAGCTTATTTTTGGAGCATCGCAAATGGTAAAAAGTGGCGAGTACGATGCCGTAATCGCCATTGGATGTGTTATCCGTGGCGACACGCCCCATTTTGACTATATCTGCGAAGGCGTGACAGCCGGGCTATCAAAACTGAATGTAGAGTACGACACCCCGGTAATCTTTGGTCTAATAACAACCAACAACCTTCAGCAGGCGCAAGAGCGCAGCGGTGGCCGCCTTGGCAACAAAGGCGATGAGTGTGCAGTAACCGCACTACAAATGATAGCGCAGTTCAAGCGTAGATAAACAGGGAACGCAAGACGCAGGCGCAGCTCGTACCGCATAGAGTGCAAAAAGAGGAGCTGACAACGCGCAGTAACAGTGCTTTGACACAAAAAACACCCGGCATTGGTAGAATTACTTTACCTTGCCGGGGTTTTTATTTACGAAATCGGCCCACGAAGAGTATTTTTTCTCACTCACAGGGGCACCACGCTGTATAAAATGACAATATGCTGCACCCAAGGCATCGGTAGCATCCATAAACTGAGGCATCTCGTCGTTTGATATTTTCAGCATACGACGCAACATATCGGCAACCTGCTCTTTTGAAGCCGAGCCATTACCTGTTATTGCCATCTTTATTTTCAGTGGCGCATACTCGTGTATCGGCACCTGTCGGCTTATCGCGGCTGCTATTGCAACGCCTTGCGCACGCCCCAACTTTAGCATACTCTGCACATTTTTTCCAAAGAAAGGAGCCTCAATGGCAAGTTCGTCGGGCAGAAAAGAGGCTATCAACCCCTGCACCCTTGTAAATATCTCGCCAAGCTTCATATACATATCCTTGCACTTACGAAGGTCAATAACCCCCATAGCAATAAGGCGTGCACGATTACCGTTCACACCAATAAAAGCATAACCCATAATATTTGTACCCGGGTCAATGCCCATTATTATTTTTTCGTCGGCCGAGGAGTATGTTTTTCCCATATTAAAATTCTAAATATCGCAGCAACCCCTTGCAACCCATCTCAATCTCTTTGAAAGTCTTATCAAAATTGCCGTGATACCAAGGGTCTGAAATATCCGCTCCGGCACAATGTTGAGGCTCCTCGACCACAAAATCAAGCAGTTTCCAGACTTTGTTCTTGCAATCGCACCCGATAAGCCTCATCAGATTGCGTTTATTATAATCCTCCATCACAACAATCATATCAAAATTGTTGTAATCTTCCACGGTAAATTGTCGGGCACGATGCCCCTCACACTCCACTCCGTGCAGTGCTAATGTATGCGCCGCCGGGGGGTATATTTTATTTCCTATCTCTTCGCGACTGGTCGCCGATGATTCAATATGCAGCGCCCCGGACTCGACCGCCTTTTGAGCAAGTGACTTCATCACAAACTCAGCCATCGGGGAGCGACAGATGTTCCCGTGGCACACGAACATTATCTTTTTCATTGACATTAAATGAATTAGCTACTCAAGAAAACCTGCATCAAAAGAGAGCGGAAGCAGAGCCTTCACTCCATCCTCTATCACATAGCACTCTTTTGCACCATAGAGAATTATGCGCATAGCCTTGTTAAAGCGTTTTTCGGTCTCAAGAATTACCTGACGGCAAGCACCACAAGGGGGAATTGGCTTCTCAAGCTCACCCTGTTGGGTGCGGGCGGCAATGGCTAATGCTTCGACTGCCAATGAAGGGTATTGCGAATTTGCCCAAAAGAGCGTTGTACGTTCGGCACAAAGCCCCGAGGGATAGGCTGCATTCTCTTGATTGGTTCCGCTGACGATTGTTCCGTCGGCAAGGCGAACAGCTGCGCCGACATTGAAATTTGAATATACAGCATAGCTGTTGGCTGTTGCCGCACGTGCAGCATCAACCAACTCTCTGTCGGCAGGTGAAAGTTCGTCTACCGAACACACCTTTACCGTTGTATTAATTGTCATCTCTTTCATAATCTTGATTTTTTAATCGGTTACTATTGTATCATAAAAAACACTTTTAGCCCCGATTGTTTGTGCGAAATTAGCCAAAATCTTGCGTAAAAACAATTTATTCATTTATTTTGTGACAAGATTATACATTTATAACATATGAAAAAAACAGACATACTGCCGTTAGTGATTGCGCTCATATTATTTAGCGTCAACACAATTAAAGCACAAGAAAAGAGCCTTAACGACAGCGAAAAATATCTGCTCAAATACTCGGTTATTGCCGTTGAGCAGATGGATAAATTCGGTATTCCGGCAAGTATCACACTAGCACAAGGACTGCTTGAGAGCGGAGCAGGAAAGAGCAAACTGGCAACCGAGGCAAACAACCATTTTGGTATAAAGGCCGACAGCAGATGGAATGGCGACACATTTTCATCGTTCGACAATGGCAACTGGCACAAATTCCGTGTGTACAAAAATGCCGAAAAATCCTACGAGGACCACTCACTGTTCCTTGCAAAGAACAGCAGATATGATGCTCTGTTCAAACTAGCACCAACAGACTACAAAGGCTGGGCAAAAGGTTTGAAAAATGCTTATTACGCCGAGGATAGGGAGTATGACAAGAAGCTGATAAATATCATAGAGCGCTACGGGCTTCACAAATATGACAAATACACCATCGCCGATGCAAAAAAGAGTCTCAAAAAATATACGCCAAAGGAGAACAAACAGCAAAGTATCTCGGGCTCGCCAAAAGAGATTTTAAAAGCCAACGGATTGCCATATATTCTTGCCGGAGAGGGCGACACTTTTGCAACGCTGTCAAAAGAGTTAGGCATCTCAAAGCGTAGAATACGCAAATACAACGACCTGCACAAAGAGTACACCTTCAAGGAGGGCGATATTGTATACCTCAAAAAGAAGAATAATAAAGCAATGAGAGGATACGAATTCCACACCACAAAACGCGGCGAGAGCCTATACAGAATTTCGCAGATATACGGAATAAAGTTGAAGGCGCTATACAAGCTCAACCCACAATATCAAAGTTACACCACACTCAAGGTTGGAGATGTCGTCAGGCTGAGATAACAACAAGGAGTGACTGCACACGCTGTCACTCCTTGTTGTTATTAACCTTATCAATCTCGTGCGATAGACGGAACACCGTATAAAGCTCCATCAACGTTCCGCAAAGCAAAATCACAATCCACTCATTGTTGTAGTGGGTAAACATCAATACACCGGCTGCAATAAGCAATATTCCTGCCAATTGTTGTTGTGCAACAAGGCGGCGAACAACCACCCCGTCAAGACGGGGACGCAACAAAAATTGAGTGACAGCAAAGATTGTTGCGCCACATATATACACCACAGCGTAAGCCTCTGGAAGGAACATACGCATTACCAACCCCATCAAAAGCGCAATAGCGCCAAAATAATTCAATATGACAAAAAACTTTTTCACTCCTTTATTATATATATATCTTCGTCCTTTTTTATCAACCCCTGCTCACGGGCCACATCCTCAATAACACTGAGGTCGCCATCGGTGTATTGTTTCAACTTTGCCTGAAAGTCGGCAGAATCGGCCTCCATAGCTCTTATATCATCGGTCAACTCATCAATTGTCGCCTTGTTTTTAATGTGGCTAATCATATTATTATCATCGACAACAATTATGATAACCAAAAAAACAATGGTAACAGTGAGATATTTGTGTGCCCTCATCCAACCGAAGAGCGATTTTAGCCTACTAAAAATATTTAAACTCATATAATTCATCATTTGATTTACAAATATACAAACAAACGAGCGAGAAATAACAAGTTTACTTCAATATTTTTCAAAGCGACAACGCGAAAAAGCGTTGTTTGCGACGACGGGAGCTTTAGCTCCCCAAAGGAGTGCGGCTTGCCGCTATAGTGTATATTCGCGAGAACCGCAAATTACAAACAAACGAGCGAAAAATATAAAGCTTGCTTTGATATTTTTTACAGCGACAACGCGAAAAAAAGCGTTGTTTGCGACGACGGGAGCTTTAGCTCCCCAAAGGAGTGCGGCTTGCCGCTATAGTGTATATTCGCGGGAAACGCAAATTACAAACAAACGAGCGAGAAATATGAAGTTTACTTCAATATTTTTACATCCTCGATGAAATAAATCAAAACAAGCCTTACATTTTTCACCCGTTTGCACTATCTTTGCCTAAACAGCGGCGCACAGCCGAGGTTCATACTAAAAACAACATTTATAAAAAATGGAGAACTACATAGTTTCGGCAAGAAAATATCGTCCCGACACATTTGAGTCGGTAGTTGCACAAAAATCGCTCACAACAACGCTAAAAAACGCCATCCACAGCGGTAAATTAGCTCACGCCTATCTGTTCTGCGGACCACGCGGAGTGGGAAAGACAACCTGCGCACGTATTTTTGCCAAAACAATCAACTGTACCAACCCAACAGAGAACGGCGAACCCTGCAACCAGTGCGAGTCGTGCCAATCATTCAACCAGCAGCGCTCATACTCTATATATGAGCTCGATGCAGCCAGCAACAACTCGGTAGAAGATATACGCTCGCTCAATGAGCAGGTGAGAATACCGCCTCAAGTGGGTAAATACAAGGTATATATCATCGACGAGGTTCATATGCTTTCACAAGCAGCCTTCAACGCCTTTCTAAAGACGCTCGAAGAGCCACCTGCGCACGCGATTTTCATTCTTGCCACAACCGAGAAACACAAGATTATCCCAACCATTCTGTCGCGCTGTCAAATATATGATTTCAGCCGCATCGAGACCGGCGACATTGTTGCACACTTAAAGGGTATTGCCGAAAAGGAGAGTATCCACTGCGACTATGAAGCACTGCGCATAATAGCACAAAAGTCTGACGGTTGTATGCGCGATGCTCTATCGTTGTTCGACCAGATGGCAAGTTTCACGCAGGGCGACCTGACATATACAAAAGTCATCGAGAGTCTAAACGTGCTTGATTATGAGTACTACTTCAGACTCACCGATTTTATCCTTGAGAAAAAAACCTCGCAATGTCTTTTGCTTTTCAACGAGATACTAAACAAGGGCTTTGAGGGTAATATATTCATTGAGGGTGCAGCCTCTCACTTCAGAGACCTACTTGTCAACAGCGACGATGCCACGATAGAGCTTTTTGAGGGCAGTACAGACCTGCGTAACAGATACGCCGAACAGGCGAAACGTTGCACGCCTAAAATGCTATTCAACGCAATAAGACTATGCAGCAATTGCAGCCTCAACTACAGGACAAGCCGCAACAAACGTTTGCAGGTGGAGCTGACACTCATTGAGCTTTCGCAAATGAACGACGGCGACAGCGACGATGGTGGGGGGCGCCGCCCCAAGATGCTAAAACCCATATTCAACAAAATAGCTCAAGAGGCCCCTCAAACTCAGCCGGCACAGCAGGCCCAAGCAACAGCGGCTCCGGCAGCCACTAAGGTCGAAAGCAAAACAGCACCAACCCCTCAACAACCCACAAGTGCTGCAACACCGGTAACTCCGGCAAACAACACTCCGGCAGCGTCAGCCATACAGGGCAGACCGGCCGAATTAAGAACAAGGAGCGAGGGAGGAGGCAGCCTTGGAAAGATGTTCCAAAGATCAAGAACAATCATTGACGCCGGCACGCAAAATGCTCCCACAGCGGCAGAGCCCGTTAAAGTTGAACAGACAAGGGTTACCGCAGCCACGACTACCAGACCTGCAACCATAACAGATTCAATGCTGACACAAGCTTGGACCTCGTTTGCGCTGTTGCTGCCCGAGAACGAGAGGGCATTGGCCGACAGAATGAAAATTATGTCCCCAAAGGTTGAAGGAGCGAACAATTTTGTTATTTCGGTTGACAACCAGATGGCAGCAGACCTCTTTGCAAAAGAGGAAAAACGCATTTGCGAGGGGATGAGCGCATTTTTGGGGAACACCACAATGAAGATGAGGGTTGTTGTAAACAAGGTTGTTGTAGAACGTCACGTCAGCGACAAAAGCAAACAATACTCAATACTGGTTGAAAAGAACCCACTGGTAGAAAAATTAAGAAAAGAACTCAACCTTGAGGTTGCAAGATAAAACAAGAGAGCGACAATGTCGCTCTCTTGTTTGTAATATAGAATATAAAGCGAGGCATTAACAGCTATCACCCGATACAATGCCAAACAACCAATCTCCGAGCCGTATAATTAAAGCGATAATTTCTAAAAAAACAAATTAAATTGATACATTTTTTGCCATTAAAAGGGCTCTATAATTTCTTTTTAAATAAAAAAATTTATTTCATTATTTAGATTAATTCTAAATAAAGCAAAACAAATGCCATAAGCAGAGCTTTTATTTCAAAACGACACTACAAGCAAAAGAGGAGCCCTTTCAGCACTCAATTCACGATATCAGGTATGTGTGCAAACAGCGATAAATCATTGAAAATCAATGTGCAAAAAAAATAACACAAAACAACAACTTTTCCTTTTTGCAAATTCTTAAGATACTGATATACAGGCCATTATTCAATGCAAATTTTTGTGTCCTTTTTCTTTGCTTGCATATTCATTTTTATTTGTAGATATTTGCATAGGAATTAATCGGAAAGAGAATTCAACGGGCAAAGTCCGACAGGGCTTTTCAAAAACACAAATCCGCAAATCGTTTCTCTTTATTATTTCCCTTAATTATTAGAATAGAAAGAAACACAAACTGTCGATGACACAGAATCTCGATACAAAATGGAATAAATGTTTGGAGATAATTCGTGACAATGTCTCTGAAACAACCTTCAGCACTTGGTTCGCGGACATCAAGCCGCTCAAGTATGAGGGTAACACTCTTACCATACAGGTGAAGAGCAATTTTGTATATGAGTTTTTGGAGGGCAATTTCGTCGACCTATTGCGTTCAACCCTATTCAAAGTAATGGGCAACGGCACACAGCTTATGTACAGCGTGCTAACCGACAAGGATAACAACCTTAGTATGGAGGTAGGCACAGAAGCCGTTTGCACCACCACTGCAAGAACCGCAAATAGCGGCAATCGCGCGCCCGTAGCCCCTCAACAGGCCGTACAGGAGTTGGATTCAATGCTCATCAACCGATACACCTTTGACAACTATGTAGAGGGCATCAGCAACCGTTTGTCACGTTCTGTGGCCATCAGCGTTGCCGACAAACCGGGCCGAGCATTCAACCCATTGTTTATACACGGTTCATCAGGCGTTGGAAAAACCCACCTGATAAACGCCATCGGTATAAAAATAAAGGAGTTGCACCCCGAATTGCGCGTGCTTTACGTATCGGCGCATCTGTTCCAAGTGCAATACACCGATTCTATACTCCAGAAAAACTTCAATGATTTTATGAGATTCTATCAAAGCATTGATGTCCTTATCATTGACGATATTCAGGAGTTTGCAGGTCTTCAAAAGACCCAGAACGCTTTCTTCCATATTTTCAACCACCTGCATCTGAACGGTAAGCAGCTGATTATGACTTCAGACCGCTCACCGGCACAACTGCAGGGTATGGAAGAGCGTTTAATTACACGATTTAAGTGGGGTATGACAGCCGAGATTGAAAAGCCCGACCTTGAACTGCGCAAAAACATTCTGCGCAACAAGATATACAGAGACGGCTTGAAGTTCCCCGAGGAGGTTATCTGCTACATCGCAGAGAACGTCAATGCAAGCATCCGCGACCTCGAAGGTATAGTTGTGTCAATTATGGCCCACTCAACAATCAATAATGCCGATATTGACATAAACCTTGCCCGCAGAATAATTGGAGATTTCTCTGATTATGAAAAAAAGACTATAACAATTGACGATATTATAAAGAAAGTGTCTGATTACTATGGCATTGAGGTCAATGCAATCAACACACGTTCGCGTAAACGCGAGGTTGTACTTGTACGTCAGGTAGCAATGTACCTAGCAAAGAAACATCTTGATATGTCAACATCAAAGATTGGCAAGTACATTGGTGACCGTGACCACGCAACAGTGCTTCACGCTTGCAAGACAATCACCAACCTTGCCGACACCGATAAACAGTTCCGCGTAGAGCTTGAAGAGATTGACAATTCGCTTTTGAGCGCATAATACATTCAGTATAACGAACAATAGCGGCTGCATTAATCAATGCAGCCGCTATTGTTTTATCACCCGTTGTAGCAAAAGGAGCTCCCTGCAAAATCTGGGGAAGGGATTTGCATATGTGCCCCAAAAAGACAACAAAACTCACAAACTTTCAACACAAAATATTTTTTTGGAAAACTTTCAAGCCTTATTAAAAAACCAAGCAGTTGATATTCAAGTATTTAAAAATATTTTTGGAAAACTTTTTATTAAACGACAAGTTGTAAATAAAAATATTTGGTATTTATAAAAATGATTTTTAAATTTGTATTCCCCATTTCGGAGAATATTTTTAGAACTTATAACCCATAAAAATATATAAAAGTGAAACAACAGCAATATACCCAAGACGTAGCCTTTAAGGCAGCGCTTGACTACTTCAATGGCGACGAATTAGCTGCCAGAGTTTGGGTGAACAAGTATGCACTCAAAGACTCTTTTGGCAACATCTACGAAAAATCGCCCGAAGATATGCACTGGCGAATTGCCAATGAGATTGCAAGGATTGAATCAAAGTATGAAAATCCAATGTCGGCACAAGAGATTTTTGACTTGCTCGACAAATTCAAGTATGTCGTTCCATCGGGCAGCCCAATGTCCGGCATCGGCAATAATTTTCAGATAGCATCACTATCCAACTGCTTCGTGATTGGAATGGATGGCAAGGCCGACTCCTATGGTGGCATCATACGCATCGACGAAGAGCAGGTGCAATTGATGAAACGCCGAGGAGGTGTTGGACACGACCTATCGCACATACGCCCCAAGGGGTCGCCGGTAAAGAACTCGGCACTAACCTCAACCGGCCTTGTACCATTTATGGAGCGTTACTCAAACTCAACACGCGAGGTGGCACAAGACGGCCGTCGTGGTGCATTGATGCTGAGCGTATCGATTAAACACCCCGATGCCGAGGCATTTATCGACGCAAAGATGACCGAGGGAAAAGTGACCGGAGCCAATGTATCGGTAAAGATAGACGACGACTTTATGAAGGCTGTAACAACAGCCACACCATACACGCAGCAATACCCCATTGGCGCAGAAAACCCAATATATACAAAAGAGATTGACGCCGCCAAGCTCTGGGGCAAGATTATTCATAATGCGTGGAAATCAGCCGAGCCCGGAGTGCTTTTCTGGGATACCATCAAACGAGAATCAATCCCCGACTGTTACGCCGACCTTGGATTTGAGACCGTATCGACTAACCCTTGCGGTGAAATTCCTTTGTGCCCCTACGACTCGTGTCGTCTCATAGCAATCAACCTCTTCTCATACGTTGTCAACCCCTTCACTCCCGAGGCCTATTTCGACTATGACCTATTCAAGGAGCACGCTGCAAAGACACAGCGAATTATGGACGACATCATTGACCTTGAGCTTGAAAAAATTGAGGCAATAAAGGCAAAAATAGAGAGCGACCCCGAGAGCGAGGAGGTAAAGGGTGCCGAAAAGAGACTCTGGGAGAAGATTTACCGCAAGAGCAGTATGGGACGCCGCACCGGTGTAGGCATTACTGCAGAAGGAGATATGCTCGCAGCGATGGGCTTACGCTACGGAACAGACGAGGCAACAGCATTTGCCGAGGAGATACACAAGACACTTGCCATTGCAGTATACTCTTCATCGGTAAACCTTGCAAAAGAGCGTGGCGCATTTGAGGTCTTTGATATAAAACGTGAAGCAGAAAATCCATTCATTAACCGTTTAAAAGAGGCTTGCCCAAGCCTATACGAGGAGATGAAAAAGTATGGCCGACGCAATATCGCCTGCCTCACAATCGCCCCAACCGGAACGGTGAGCATTATGACACAGACCACATCAGGCATTGAGCCTGTATTTATGCCTGTATACAAACGCCGCAGAAAGGTCAACCCCAACGACCCCGACGTGCACGCAGACTTTACCGATGAGAATGGCGACACTTTTGAGGAGTATATTGTGTACCACCACAAGTTCGTAGAGTGGATGAAAAAGAGCGGCATAGACACAACAAAGCGCTACTCGCAAGCCGAGATTGACAATATTGTAGCACGTTCACCCTACAACAAAGCAACGTCAAACGATATTGACTGGGTTGCCAAAGTTGAGATGCAAGGACGCATACAAAAGTGGGTAGACCACTCTATCAGTGTAACCATCAACCTGCCGAACAATGTAGACGAAAAACTTGTCAACGAGCTATATGTAACAGCTTGGAAGTGCGGTTGCAAAGGCTGTACCGTGTACCGTGATGGTTCAAGAGCCGGAGTTTTAGTATCAGCCGACAGCAAAAAGGAGAAAAAAGAGAGTGAAGAGACAACACCTTTTATCACCGAGGTGCGCCCGACAATTCTGAAGGCCGACGTTGTACGTTTCCAGAACAACAAGGAAAAATGGGTTGCATTTATTGGCCTGCTGGACGGAGAACCATACGAAATTTTTACCGGCCAGCAAGATGATGAAGATGGAATTCCTTTGCCCAAGAACGTAACGCACGGCATAATCATCAAGCACACCAACGAGGATGGCAGCAAACGCTACGATTTTCAGTTCGAGAACAAAATCGGATACAAGACAACAATCGAGGGATTGTCCGAACGTTTTAATCCCGAATTCTGGAACTATGCAAAGCTAATCTCGGGAGTTTTGCGCTACAAGATGCCCATAGAACAAGTAATCAAGCTAATATCCTCACTCGAATTAGCATCAGACAACATCAACACTTGGAAAAATGGTGTAGAGCGCGCGCTCAAGCGCTACATTAAGGACGGCACATCCACTGCCGAGAAATGCCCCAACTGCAAGCAACAGTTGATATTTGAAGAGGGCTGCCTGCACTGTCCGGGATGCGGATATTCAAAATGCGGATAAACCAACACTATAACAATGAGGTTGAATTGACTTTGCTTTTTTAGGCTTGCAAAGCCTAAAAAACCAAAGTTTACTAAGCGTAAATGAGCATTTTAGAACGAGTGCAACAGTAAAAAAAACGTTTATTCAACCTCGTAAAATTTTTCTTATGAAGATTGAACAATACATCATAGAGCTACGCGACGTGCACATTTTTGCACACCACGGAGTGATGCAACAAGAGCGCGAGATTGGCGCTTGGTTCACGATAGACCTTGAGCTTGAGATTAACGACTGCAGTTGCTCGGAGAGCGACCTCATAGAAGGCACCGTAAGCTATGCCGACGTTTATGATATTCTTTGCAAAGAGATGGAACAGCCATCGAACCTGCTCGAAAATGTCTGCAACAGAATTTCCAAAAGGCTATACGACAGCTTTAAGCAGATAACAGAAATCAAAATCACTCTATGTAAAGACACGCCGCCGATGGGTGGCGACAGGCTGAAAGCCGCAGTTACTCTATCAAGTAAAAGATAGATTATTTAAAGTTTCGTTAAAGCCTGACGAGCCGCTTTCTGCTGGCTCTCACGCTTTGAGAAGCCATCGCCTATGCCACAGACTTCGCCACCGACAATAGCCTCACTAACAAAGAACACTCCCTCTTTGCGCAGCTCCTCCGAAACGATACGAAATTCAACGTCAATGTGTTTCTTTTGCCCCCACTCAATTAGGCGGCTCTTATAATTTTTATCAGACTTGACAACTTTTTCAATGTCAACAAGACGGCTAAAGACTCTGTCAAGCAAAAAACGACGACACTGTTTGTAACCCTTGTCAATATATATAGCACCAACAAGTGCTTCAAGAGCATTACCGTATATATAATTATTATGCTGATGCGCGACTCCGCACGCATTCACATATTTATCAAGCCCTATTTGCAAAGCAAGCTCATTAAGTCTCTCGCGACAGACAAGATTACTACGGGACTTTGTCAAAAATCCTTCACGCTCACGGCTAAAATTAGAATAGAGATAATCGGCTGTCACAGAGCTGAGAACAGCATCACCAAGAAATTCCAAGCGCTCGTTGCAGGATAGCTTTTTTGTACCAGAGGTAGAACTGTGAGTCATTGCCATCTCATACAATTTTATATCCCGTGGCACATAACCCAAGATTGAATATAACAACAAATAAGACTCCCTGTCTTTGCAAGACAGGAGTCTTATTTTATCAATAACCTTCTTGAATAATCTATTAGCCTTCAATTTTCTTAAAAGCAATACTTGCATTGTGGCCACCGAAGCCGAAAGTATTTGACAAAGCCACATTCACTTTCCTCTTCTGCGCCTTGTTAAAGGTAAAGTTCATACGATAATCAATATCAGGATCCTCATCGCCCTCGGCGTGATTGATTGTCGGCGGAACAATATCGTTCTTGACAGCAAGCACTGTCAGCAAAGCCTCCAAAGCGCCTGCAGCACCAAGCAAGTGTCCTGTCATTGATTTTGTAGAGCTGATATTCAGATTGTAAGCGTGTTCGCCAAAAAGGTTTTTAATAGCCTTAGCCTCGGCAATGTCACCGGCATTTGTAGATGTACCGTGAACATTGATATAGTCGACACTCTCGGGCGACAAGCCAGCCTCGTCAAGCGCAGCCTTCATAACACGGCAAGCACCTTCACCCTCGGGATGAGGAGCTGTTATGTGATATGCATCAGCAGTCAATCCTGTACCAACAATCTCGGCATAAATCTTTGCGCCACGAGCCACAGCGTGCTCATACTCCTCGAGAATGAGCGATGCAGCACCCTCGGCCATCACAAAACCATCACGACTCTTACTAAAAGGACGCGATGCACCTTGTGGGTCATCATTGCGCACAGACAATGCGTGCATAGCATTGAAAGCTCCAACGCCAATGTTGCAGATTGCAGCCTCGACACCACCCGACACAACAATGTCGGCCCTGCCAATGCGTATCTGATCATAAGCATCAATAAGAGCATTTGACGATGAAGCACACGCAGATGTTGTTACATAGTTGGGACCTTTCAAACCATAGCGAATAGAGATTATACCGGTTGTCATATCCGATATCATCTTGGTTATCAAGAATGGTGAAAAACGTGGACCATTTTCTTGGTTGAGAGCATAAGCTCGCGCCTCATCTTCAAGAGAGCCCAAGCCTCCGATACCCTCACCAAAAATAACGCCTACCCTGTTGCAATCGACCTTTTCAAAATCGATGCCACTATCATTTATTGCCTCAACAGCGGCAGCCACACCAAAATGTGTGTCTGTATCCACCTTGCGAAGATCGCGACGATCCATCGCAACCGTCGGGTCAAAATTTTTCACCTCACAAGCAAACTGTGTTTTGAAAAGGTAGGCATCAAAACGAGTAATAGGTCCTGCACCACTCACACCATTTATGGCATTTTCCCACGTTGTAGGAACGTCATTGCCAATTGGCGAAACGGCACCAAGACCTGTTACAACAACTCTTCTAAGTTTCATATAGAATTGTTAGAGTACCGTAGGAAGAGTGGATTACTTTGCAGCAACCATCTCCTCTACATACTTGACAGCATCACCTACTGTCGCAATTTTCTCTGCCTGATCCTCTGGGATTGAGATACCGAACTCGTCCTCGATCTCCATAATAAGCTCAACTCTATCCAATGAGTCAGCGCTCAAGTCGTTTGTAAAGTTAGCCTCTGATGTAACCTCTGACTCTGATACACCGAACTTCTCGATGATAATTGCTTTTACTCTTGATTCAATTTCTGACATAATTGTAAGTTTTAAAGATTGATTCGTAAATTATCTTTGCCACAAAAGTAAGATAAAAATTAAGAACTACAAAGAAATATAGAAAAAAAACACATAAACATTGCACAAATAACACAAAATGTGCAAAAGAAGGCCTAAATCTATATTTTTTATCCTATTTTTTAACTATTTCTATCCGAAAGGCCGACTGTTCGCGACGCAATTTGTAATTGTTGCGCAAACTTTCAAAATCCTCGGGCGCGCTTTTCAGCATTGCTGTATCTTCAAGCGGAGAGTAAATTGCCAGAAAAGCGTCTTGTTCCGTGGCAGCCCTGACCAATGGTTGTTGAGGAGCATCAAGACTCGGCACCGGAACCTTGCTATTATAATTCGTATAATGAGCAAATTTATTCAGAACAATAGAGGTTGCATTAATCTTTCCCTCGGCAGAATAGCCGGCAATATGTGGAGTAGCAATATATACCTTATTTAATAGGGCAAGATTAATCTTTGGTTCATTCTCCCAGACATCAATCGCCGCGCATTGCACAGCACCACCTTCAAGGGCTGCAAGCAGAGCCTCATTATCTACCACTGCGCCACGCGAAGCATTGATAAACAGACGACAATGTCTCAACGAAGCAAAGAAGGCCGCATCGGCAAGATGAACACTTTTATACACACCATCCACATTCAGCGAAGGGTGAAAGGTTATGATGTCACACTCCCGGGCAATCTCCTCCAGCGTCACGAGCCCCACCGCTCCGGCATCAGCCTTTGGCGGATCATTGGCCAGCACTCTCATTCCCACACTCCCGGCCCATTCAGCTACACGCGAGCCAATCTCACCCAAGCCAACAATTCCAATAGTCAGCCCTAGCAGAGAACAGCTGTTATCTCGTGCCCAAGAGTAGATAACCGACTGAACATATTGTAGCACAGCCCCGGCATTGCAACCGGCGGCATTTGTCCAAAGGATACCATTCTCCCTACAATACGCAGTATCTATGTGGTCGTAACCAATAGTAGCAGTGCCAATAAAACGCACCGCAGTGTTTGCAAGCAGAGCCGCATCACACATTGTTCGAGTGCGCACAAAGAGCGCTTGAGCATCAAGCAGATCGCAGTTCCTAATATCTATTCCCGGTAGAGCTACCACATCAACCCCCATCGCCATCAGCGCCTCGCTCAAATAGGGTATTTTTTCATCAATAACAGCCTTCATATCTCTTTTTCACTTTATCCTTACAAATATAACGACTTTTTGAACAAAGTTTGGCAGATATAATTAAAATCGTTAGCTTTGCACATAAATACCGGAACAAAACAGCCCTGTCCTGTGTATAATTAAAACAGACATTAACAAAATCAAACATACTTATGAAAAAATTTACCGAGATGAGCTGGCCAATCTTCAACGAAGCCATCGCCGACTACCACAAGACAGACAATGTTGACACACCAATAAACAACCCTTATCCGGTAAAAAGTATTGAATATTATCTTTACTTAAAATGCTGGATAGACACTGTTCAATGGCATTTTGAAGACATTATACGCGACCCCGAGATTGACCCGGTAGAAGCGCTTGTGCTCAAACGTCGCATCGACAAATCGAACCAAGACCGCACCGACCTCGTAGAGCTCATCGACAGTTATTTTCTCGAGCAATACAAGGACATCACACCACTTGAGGGTGCAACCATCAACACCGAGAGCCCCGCTTGGGCAGTAGACCGCTACTCAATCCTCTCGCTTAAAATATACCATATGCAGGAGGAGGTGAACCGCACCGACGTCAGCGAAGAGCATCGTGCAAAATGCCAAGCAAAACTTGATGTGCTGAATGAGCAGTACAAGGATATGACAACGTCTATTGGCCAGTTGCTCGACGACATTGCTGCCGGACGCAAATTTATGAAAGTGTACCGACAGATGAAGATGTACAACGACCCCGCGCTCAACCCGGTTCTTTATGGTTCAAAGAAGTAACAACACGAGAAAAACCATACTGATAACACGTTTCTCGGCAGTAGGTGATATAGCAATGACAATTCCATTGCTATATTCGCTGGGCGAGAGCTATCCCGAGCATCGTTTCATTTTTGTAAGCCGTGAAAGGTTTGGGCAATTTTTCATCAACAAGCCAAAAAACCTCGATTTCATCGGAATAAATTTGGCAAATTATAAAGGCGTTCACGGGCTTTATAGACTCTACCGGGAGCTATCGGCAGAAAAGCCCGATTTCTTTGCCGACCTTCACGATGTATTAAGAACAAAAATCCTGAGAACATACTTCAGGCTATTTGGCAAGGTTAAGGTTGCAAGCATCAACAAAGGCCGCAAAGAGAAAAAACAACTCACAAAAGAAAATAACGCAAACAAAGCCGAGCTCAAAAGCACTTTTGAACGTTACCGCGACGTTTTCACACGACTCGGGCTACCTTTCACCCCCAAATTCTCATCGCTTTTCAAAGAGAGCAAAGGTAATATTGACGATTTCAAGGCAATTATCCCTGCAAAAGAGCACAATCGCTGGGTTGGCATCGCACCATTTGCTCGCCACAAAGGCAAAATATACCCATTGGAGAAGATGGAAAAGGTTGTTGCGCTGCTGTCACAAGAGGATAACATCAAGCTATTTTTCTTTGGCAACGGCCCCGAGGAGGAGAAAACCATCAATAGCTGGTGTGCAAAATACCCCAACACAATCTCTTTTATTGGGAAAAGCAATTTCAATGGAGAATTACGCCTAATAAGCCACCTCGACGCAATGGTCTGTATGGACTCGGCCAATATGCATATGGCTTCGCTTGCAGGCACTCCGGCTATTTCAATTTGGGGAGCGACCTCACCCCTTGCAGGGTTTCTTGGCTGGAAACAGCGCAAAGAGGATTGCATTGAGCTGCAACTGGAGTGTCGCCCTTGTTCGATATTTGGCAACAAGCCTTGCAAGTTCGGAGACTACCGTTGTATGGAGATTGAGCCAAGCATAGTAGCAAAAAGAATCATACATAGAATAGACAAATCACAGCAATAAAAACCATAATAATGCAGACAACCACCAACAAGGAAAAAGACCCGATGGGAAGGGCGATTTTCGACTATTACAACACTAAGAAAGCCGGAAAATTGAGAGTGCTGTCGTCAATGTTTTACGAAGACGAAATTCCCGTCCCCACCCTGTTCCGCACTTTTGCCGAGATGCCCATTCAAGAGCAGAAGGCCATAGAGCTCTGCCGTGGCAAGATACTCGACGTTGGAGCCGGCAGTGGTTGCCACAGCATTGTCATCAAGGAACGTGGCCTTGAGCCCGTAGCCATTGACATTTCGGAGCTGTCGGTTGAGGTTATGAGGGCCAGAGGCATTGACGCTCGCAACATCAATTTCTTTGACGAGACATTCACCGAGAAATTTGACACTATTCTGTTTGCAATGAACGGCATTGGAATTGTCGGCAAGATTGAGCGCCTGCCCGACTTTTTCCGCAGCATCAAGCGCTTGCTGTCTCCCGGCGGACAGGTGTTGCTCGACTCGTCGGACATCAAGTACATCTTTATGGACGAAGATGGCTCTATGGATATAGACCTTGCAGCCGGATATTATGGAGAAATTGACTATAAGATGCGCTACAAAAACATCACCGGTGAGCCTTTTGATTGGCTGTACATTGATTTTGACACCCTTTCAATGTATGCCGAAGAGCACGGCTTTTGCTGTGAAAAATGTATCGACGGCGAACACTACGACTATCTGGCCCGCCTCACGCTCAAATAACGTTACCTAAACAGCGTTTACAACGTTGCGCAAGAGCCTGTATAAAGATTGTAGTAAAAATTTCTTACACAAAAATCACACGGACAAAAAAAACTTGCAATGTATTATGTTTTTTAATACATTTGCTTGAGGATAGGGGTGTGTGCAGCACACGTTGCAATGCGCCCCACCCTTATTGCTTTTCAAGCAAAACAACTTTCTAAAAGCGTAAACACTTGATGGTTAATGCATTACACAACCATTAAGGAGCCAGAGGTGTGCCCTTGTGGCAATAACAGCGCAAACAGACACTAAAACGAATTGTGGAAAAAGAGAACGCCATTGTTTGGTTTGCAATGAGCGCCCCCTATCGGCGCGAACTCATAGCAAAAGAGTTTCTTGACAAGAAAGGCATTGAGTGCTTTGTGCCAATGAAGGAGGCACTTGTTGAAAAACGCAACGGCACAAAGGGCCGACAAATGGTTCCAGCAATACACAATCTGATTTTCGTCCACACCACAAAAGAGACCATCAAAGCGCTGAAGCAAGGCGTCAATTTCTTGCAATACCGCACTCGCCCCGAGGGCGGCAAAAACACGCCAATCATCGTTCCCGACTATCAGATGCAACAATTTATTGCAGTCACGAACGCTCAAAATGAGAGTATCACATATTTACGCCCCGAGGAGGTCGACATTAAAAAGGGAACAAAAGTGCGCGTTCACGGCGGAATTTTCGACGGCACCGAGGGTTACTTTGTAAAACTTCAAGGCAAGCGCAACCGCAGAGTGGTAATGCTCATCGAAGGAATCACGGCGGTGGCTTTAACCGAAATAAGCACCGATTTTATCGAAATTATCGACCGGCAACAGTCTCTTTAAGGCGCAAAATAAATTTGTAGTAAATTTTATTTACAAATATAATAACACGCACGCGCGAACTGGAGCGAGCGCATACGACAGCGAAACAAAATCAAAAAAAAACATAGAATATGAAAAAAATTATTTCCGCACTGCTGACACTATTATTGTTGGCATCGTGCTCTTCACAAAAGCAAGTCCCCTATTTTCAGGACCTCAACGATGGCGAAAGTGTAAAAATCGCTACACCGCAGGACATCAGGCTAAAGGCTGGTGACCAATTCACCATTCACGTCAACAGCAAAGACCCCGAGTTGACCCTTCCACTGAACCTCACTCGTTCGTCAAACAACACCGGTGGCGAGACACGCTTGGCCTACACCGTTGACGAACGAGGATATATTGATTTTCCCACACTCGGCGAGATATACGTTGAGGGCAAGACACGCGACGAGGTTGCAAAGCACATAAAGAGCATTATTTTAGAGAAAAAACTAGTACTCGACCCCGTTGTTATCGTTGGTTTCTATAACCAGCAAGTATCCGTAATTGGCGAAGTTGGCAGACCCGGCAAATACAATATCGACAAGGACCGTTTCACTATTCTCGACGCTCTGAGCCTTGCCGGTGACCTCACAATACAGGGTAAGCGTGAGAACATCACAGTGTTGCGCGAGGAATATGGCACACAGAAAGCCTACACGCTTAACCTAAACGACGCAGCACAACTGCACTCCTCGCCAGCCTACTATCTGCAGCAGAACGATATTGTATATGTTGAGCCCAACCCCACAAAGGCCAGCCAATCTACGACAAACGGCAACACTGTACGTTCAATATCATTCTGGTTCTCTGTTACATCATTGGCACTCACTCTCATAACATTCATAAGAGGCTTCAATTAATCATAAAACCCCACTGAAAAGATGGCAAATAACAAGAAAAATAACGACAATGTTATCCCCATCAGGGATTTGATATTCTACTGCCTGAAAAACTGGTATTGGTTTGTTATCTCACTCACCATAGCGTCGGGCATTGCTATATATCAAATAAAATCGACCCCACCAATATATGTTCGTTATGCCGAAGTGCTAATCAAAGAGAGTGAACAAGGTGGAGGCAACGGCACCGGCGGCACATTCAAAGAGATGAGCAGTTCGCGCACAACCGCCAACGCCGAACACGAGATTACCGCCTTAAAATCGGTAGAGATAATGAAGGAGGCCATCCGTCGCCTTGGTCTTGAAATAGGGTTTAAAGGCGAAGGACGTTTCTTTAACGGCATCATCTACAAGGACAGACCATTGAAAATCAAGGCTATCGATCTTATCGAGAGCGATGTTGCAACCTTCACCGCAGTCATAACATCAGACAGCACTGTAACGCTGAAAGATTTTTCATTCAATGGCGAGATTTTGGCCGATGGAGCAATGCAAGCGACAATCGGCGAAACAACATTGACCCCTATCGGGCAGATAGCCATTGAAAAGACAGAAGCCTTTGATATGTATCGTAACGCCGATTTATACATTGAAAAGCACAATGTCGATATGCTTGCCAACAGCCTTTGCGCAAACCTCAGCGCAGGACTCGCTAAAGAGAATACAAGCGTCATAAGCCTAAGCATCAAGGATGTCTCCACCTTCAGAGCCACAGATATTCTCACAGCCATTTTGGATATCTATAACGAAAAATGGGTTGAGGAGAGTAACTATGCTACAATAAAGACAATTGAATTTATTGGCAAACGTGCCGATGACATTAAGCAGGAGCTTGAGGCCATTGAAAAGGAGATTGCCAAGTTCCGCGGTGACAAAAAGCTTTCAAAGAGCACAACAAGCGCCTTGGTACAAGAGGCCATCAACGGCAAGGAGCGCGAGCTCATATTATCGCTCAACAATCAGTTGGAGCTTGTAAACTTCATAAAATCATATATGACGCAGAGTGGTGGTAAAGAGATTATACCTGCAAATACCGGTATCGCTGCCGGCAACGTAGAGACCCTTATCGGCAACTACAATGCCAAACTGCTCGAACGCAACAGACTCGTAGCAAACAGTAGCGAGAATCACCCCGTTGTAAAGGACTACGACAAGGACCTTGTGGCAATGTATACAGGCATACAATCGGCCATCGACAGCCACATTAAAGACCTTGAGCGACAAATTGCCGACACCAACAAGGAGATTGAGAGCAATAAAACAAGGCTAACCTCTACCACGCACAATGCCAAAGAGTTGCAGACACTCTTGCGCCAGCAGAAGGTGAAGAATGCGCTCTATCTGTTCCTGTTGCAAAAGCTCGAGGAAACAGAACTTTCAAAAGAGTTCTCGGCATCGAACAACCGCATCCTCGTTCACCCTACAGGTATAAACATCCCCGTTGAGCCAATGAAAAAGCCAATCATAATGTTGGCACTCACAATTGGTTTACTCTTGCCCCTTATCATCATTTTCATTCGTGAAATCACCAACAAGAAGGTGCGTGGCCGTCGCGACCTCGAGGAGATAAACGTGCCGTTCATCGGCGAGATACCGCTCTACAAGAGCCGTAACAAGGAGTCGGCTAAAGAGAAGAGAATCATTGTCAAAGGCGGCAGCCGCAACATCATAAACGAAGCGTTCCGCGTAATGCGCACAAACTTTGAGTTTATGAACAACAAGGAGAAAGGATGCAATGTCATCATAATAACATCATTCAACCCCGGTAGCGGAAAGACCTTTTTGACAATGAACCTCAGTGCAGCCATTGCCATCAAGGGTGCAAAAGTTCTTGTCATCGACGGCGACCTGCGCCGCGCATCAGCATCGGAGTATGTGCAAAATACAAAGATCGGCATCAGCGAATATCTATCGGGAGGCACAAAAAACATCGATGATATAATCACTACCGACACAGGTTACGACAATCTACACATAATCACTGTTGGCACACCGCCACCCAACCCCACCGAGTTGCTTAACAGCAAACATTTTGAAACACTGATTGCGGCAATGCGCGAACGATACGACTATATATTCATCGATTGTCCGCCCATTGACATTGTTGCCGACACGCAGATTATTGAAAAATACTGCGACCGCACACTCTTTGTCATCCGCGCCGGCCTGCTAAATCGCGAGATGCTATATGAACTGCAGGATATTTACGACGACAAACGTTTCAAAGGCCTTTCAATGATTTTGAACGGCACACACAGCGGCAGTGGCCGATACGGTTATAGCTATGGTTACAGCTACAGCTATGGTTACGGCTATGGCTACGGCTATCACTATCACCAGAAAAAGTAATGTGGCCTTTTGACAGAAAAACAACAATCGCAGCAAGCGATATTCTTGCCGGCGCCACCGACCACCACTCCCATATTCTTCCCGGGGTAGATGATGGTGTCGAGACTATGGGCGAAGCATTGCGTATTCTTGCCAAATACGAATCATTGGGCATACGTTCCCTGTGGCTCACCCCACATATAATGGAGGATATACCCAACTGCCCTCAAAAACTCGCGACACGTTTCAAAGAGTTGAAGAGTGCCTACAACGGCAAAATCGAGCTACGCATTGCAGCAGAATATATGATAGACAATCATCTGCGCAAACTGCTTGCCGACAACGCCGAGTTGCTACCCATTGGCAACGACGGGAAATACATCCTTGCGGAGACCTCGTACTACAACTCGCCAATCAAGATGCGCGACACGCTGCAGCAGATAAAATCCAAGGGCTATCACCCACTGCTAGCCCACCCCGAAAGGTATATGTACCTTGACAACAGCGAATATCAAAAGTTGCACAACGAGGGGGTAAAATTCCAGCTCAACCTTGCCTCTCTTGCCGGAGGATACGGCCCTGTGGTCAAGAAGAAAGCCTTATGGTTACTATCAAACAGCCTTTACAGCGTTGCCGGCAGCGACCTACACAGCGAGGAGAGCATAGATTTTATCACAAAGTGCAAATTGAGCAAGGGGAACATTGAGCAAGTTAAACGATTGCTACAGAGCCAACTTTGACGAATAAAAAATCTCTTTTTCAGATATATGATTAAGATTGTCGACAAAAAAGATTGTTGCGGATGCGGTGCTTGCGCTCAACGATGCCCCAGAAAGTGCATCGAGATGAAGCACGACAACGAAGGCTTTGTCTACCCTGTCATCGACACCGCGCAATGCACCAACTGCGGACTTTGCAACAGAGTGTGCCCAGTAATTAATCAACAGCCCGAGCAACACCCCGTTGCCACCTACGCCGCAACCAACGACAATCAAGCAATCAGAGAAGAGAGTTCTTCGGGTGGAGTGTTTACACAGCTTGCCGAGGCAACCATCAACAACGGCGGTGTTGTCTTTGGCGCAACATTCAACGAACATTGGGAGGTTGAGCACATCTGTGTCGATAACACAAACGATATAAAAAAACTCCGCGGCAGCAAATATGTACAAAGCAAGATAGGCAACAATTATTCGGTAGCCGAGAAGCTGCTCAAAGAGGGCAAGGAGGTGCTTTTTAGCGGAACACCCTGCCAAATAGCAGGATTAAAGAGATTTCTTCGCAAGGAGTACAAGAACCTAAAGACCATCGACATTGTCTGCCACGGCACACCAAGCCCCCGAATATGGAAAAAATACCTCAACGAAATTTGCCGCGCAAACAACATTGCCACAATCAACGACATACAATTCCGCAACAAGGCCGAGGGGTGGAAAAGATACAGCTTTGTTATAAAATACACCGATAACAATGGTAACGAGTGCGAATTCCGCGAAACGCTGGGCAACAACCTGTTTATGAAGTGTTTTCTCAGCGACCTCTGCCTACGCCCCTCGTGTTACAAATGCCCTGCCCGCAGCGGCAAAAGCGGCAGCGACATTACCCTTGCCGACCTTTGGGGAGCGCAAAACATCTGCCCAGAGATTGACGACGACAAAGGCCTGTCGCTTGTTATAGTGAGAAAAGAGCAAGAATTCCCACCATTCAGAAAAACCGCAATACCTTACAGCGAAGCACTGAAATACAACCCCTCTATCGAGCGAGATGTGCGCGAGCCCAAGCGACGCAGAAAATTCTTTCGCAAGGCAAATAAGCACGGCGTTTGCGAGGCAACGCTGCAATGCACAGCAAAAAGCAAATTGTCGATTTTGTGGAAAAATCTCAAAGCAAGCATTAAGGCACTGCTTAAACGATAGAAAAAACGTATACCCGTAAAAACGAATAAGACGATGCAAAAAGAATTAATTGGCGTAATTGTCCCCGTTTACAAGGTAGAGAAATATATTGCAGAGTGCATAGATAGCATTCTTGCACAGACATATACAAATTTTCGCCTGATACTCGTTGACGACGGCACTTCCGACGATGCTGGCAAAATATGCGATGAATACGCGAAAAAAGACCCGCGCATAACCGTTATTCATCAAGAAAACAGCGGTGTCACTCGCGCTCGTGCTCGCGGCGTTGAAGAGGCAAGCGACTGCGAATTTATAACGTTTGTAGACAGTGATGACACAATAGCTGCAGATTATTTAAAATCGCTATACAATGCCATCAGCGACAACATTGATATTGTCACAAACGAGGAAAACATTAACACAAAAAGCTTGCACAAAGATAAATATCTTGAGTTCCAATTTATTGGTGGAGCAAACACAGCACCTTGGAGCAAACTATTCCGCAAAAATCTCTTTAACGCACACACCTTTGATATTCCCCGTAGCATTGTTGTGGGCGAAGATATGTTAATGAACATAAGGCTTGCCTTTGCCAGCCCAAAAGAGAGCATTGCCATAATCAACACACCCGGCCTGTATAATTACAGGCAATGCGATGGCAGTGCAATGCACTCATTCAAAAGCACCCCCGAATATGAGCAACTGTTTCAAAAGCATTTGGCAGCCTCAATACCAAGCGAAGAGAAAAACCGTTTTTTTAGGCTCACAATAAAGAATCGCTTAAAGAACTTTAATAAATTCTGGGGTAAAAAATGTTGTGTCAAAGGGATGAAAAAGACGATGTTTTACCAAGAGCTCAAAAGCGATATTGAGGAGAGCAGATACCCACTATCATCGGTTGAGCGCACGCTGTTTGTCAACGAAAACCCCGTTGTTCGCCTCTTTGCAATCATAGCAAGAGGCATACTTAAACAATTCTCAAAAAAACAATAAAGACAATGCAAAAAGAATCAAGAGTGAAGAAAACAATGCTGAATGCAAAAATTAACCTAATATGTTATTTTGCATCATTCATCACAGCATTCTTCACCCGCAAGATACTGCTCGACCAACTTGGCGCGGAGTTCATTGGCTTCACCGGCACAATAGGCAGCCTGCTATCATTCCTAAACCTTGCCGAACTGGGTATTGGAACAGCTATTGGCTATGTACTCTACAAGCCCATTGCCGACGGCGACAAGTTCAAGATAAATGAGATTATCTCGGTCCTTGGTTATCTCTATCGTATCATCGGACTAAGTATTCTCTCTTTGGGCATAATCGGTTCACTGTTCCTGCCACTGATATTCCCCAACACCGATATTTCGCTTGGTGTAATCTATTTTGGATTCTATGCCTACCTTGCGGCTTCGATGATTGGCTACTTTGTAAACTACCGCACTGCACTTCTCGCTGCCGACCAACGCAACTACGTTGTCACCGGATATTTCCAAATTACCACCACAAGCAAGGTAATACTGCAAATGGTTCTTGCCATCTATTTTGGCAGTTTCTACATTTACCTTGCAATTGAACTCATTGGCGGCATAATCAACGCAATAATCCTTAACTGGAAGATAAACCAAACCTATCCGTGGCTGAAGAGTGAAATAAAATTAGGAAAACAGTTGTTCAAGAAATACCCCGAGATTATCAAATACACAAAACAGATTTTCGCCCACAAAGTAGGCGGATTAGTTCAAGGACAACTAACCCCGTTCCTCATCTACTCCTTTGTGTCACTGCCAATGGTTGCTTTATACACAAACTACACCATTCTAACTCAAAAACTAGAAGGCCTTATCTCGGGCGTCATCAATAGTACCGGTGCCGCCATCGGTAATCTTATAGCAGAGGGCAACAAAGAGAGAATATTGAAAGTGTTCCGCGAGCTGCTTGCAATCAGAATTTTTGTTGCATCAATAATAGGCATCTGCATTTATAAGTTCGCATCACCATTCATTGGAGTGTGGTTAGGCAGTGAATATATCCTAGAAAACGTCACTGTTACAATTATCGCCACTTTTAGCGGACTTGGCATTGCACGTGGAGTGCTCGACCAATTTTGCTATGGTTGCGGCCTTTTTGCCGATGTTTGGGCACCTTATGCCGAAAGCCTTATAATGGTGGCATTTGCTGTTGCCGGCGGATACTTTTATGGGCTGCCGGGCGTGTTATGCGGTCCATTAGTTTCAATCATCGCCATTATATACATTTGGAAGCCCTATTACCTTTTCTCAAGAGGTTTTAAGCTACCGGTTCTCGAATATTGGAAACTATTTTTCATAAATATTTTAGCGACAGCAGCCTCATTCCTTGTAACGGACTACATCTGTAGCACATATATTCAGCCTCATATTCCAGTCGATAATTGGTTTGGCCTTATTGCCAGCGGTGCCATTTATGCAATTATAATAACAGCTGTAACAGCTCTTGCATATTACAGTCTCTCTGCCGGATTTAGAGATTTTTTACACAGGAGTAAACTTCTTAAAAAGATACTCAAATGACGCTCGATAGCCTTATAAAGAACATCAGGTGGAGATTATACAAGGTTTTCCTCAGCAAAAGACTGCGAGATTGGAATAATGTAAAGATGCAGAACAAAAGATTCGGCAAAGGCGAGATAATTTCTCTTGACGAATACTCCACTAACGCTACTGAAAAGCGACTCAACGGCAAAAGAGTTGTGTGCATATACGATGGAAAAATAAAAAACGGAGGATTGGCTGACCGATTAAGAGGCATTGTCTCGGTGTATGAGATTTGCAAAGAGCAAAAGCTTGAACTAAAGATTATATTCACTAGCCCATTTACCCTTTCCGAATTTCTTGAGCCAAACATCATCGATTGGCGCATCACCAATCAAGAGCTCAACTACAACCCCGCCATCACCGACCTTTGTTACATTGACACCCTCACCGGCAGCGACTACGAAGGAAAAAAACAAAAACAGTGGTTCCAAAAAGAGTTCAAGAAAAAGCATAACGAGTTCCACGTAAGGACAAATGCCATATTCTCCTACCAAGGAGATTTCACAACCCTTTTTAATGAGCTGTTTAAGCCATCGCCACAATTAAAGGCAAGCATAGAGAGAGAGAAAGAGATTTTAGGCACAAAGTACATTAGCACCTCTTTTCGCTTTATGAATCTACTTGATGATTTTAATGAGACGGTTGAACTGCATAGTAAATTATCAAAGGAGGAACAAAATGAACTGATTGCAAAAAATATCACGCAATTGCAATTATTGCACAAAAAATATCCAAGCCAGCGCATTTTAGTCAACTCGGATAGTTCTACTTTCTTGCAAAAAGCAGCCAAGCTCGATTATGTTTACACCATTCCCGGCAACATCACACACATCGACGGCAAGAACAGCAACAATGAATATGAAGCCTACGAAAAGACATTTCTCGACTTCTTTATGATAGCAAACGCCGACAAGATTTATCTCTTGCGCACCGGGCAAATGTACAACAGCGGCTACCCTCTTGCTGCATCAAAGATATATGGCAAGCCATTTGAACGAATAGAATTTTAAGCAATGCAAAAAGGACTCATTGGCGTAATTGTCCCCGTTTACAAGGTAGAGAAATATATAGCAGAGTGCATAGATAGCATTCTTGCACAGACATATACAAATTTCCGCCTGATACTCGTTGACGACGGCACTCCCGATGGTGCCGGAAAAATATGCGATGAATACGCGAAAAAAGACCCGCGCATAACCGTTATTCACCAAGAAAACAGCGGCGTCACCCGCGCTCGCGCTCGCGGCGTTGAAGAGGCCGAAGATTGTGAGTTCATCACCTTTGTGGATGGAGACGATACGCTAGAGAAAGTTGCTTTAGAGAAATTATATTCACAGGTAGAAAAGGATGCTGATATTGTAATATGCAATAGCTATTTTACAGGTAACAACACCAATACATTTTACGAAATACCATCACATAAAAAAAATATTGAAGCCAGTTCTTTCATTAAAAACAACATTTGCTTGAAAGGTGGAGCCCCTTGGGGAAAATTATTCAGAAATACACTTTTTGACAAAAATACATTTGACATACCACGAGAAATAATATGTGGAGAGGATGCAATAATGAATATTAAGCTTGCCTTCAATAGCAACAAACCTATCAAAATAATCAACGAACCATTGTATAATTATCGTATACACGCACAAAGCGTATACAATAATTTCAGACACACATCCGAATACGAAGATTTATTTTGGAAAGAATTGAAGGCAACAATACCGCAAGAACGATTTCCAGAATTCACAGATGAATATATCAGCATTAGACTGCATCTTTGGAATAAATTCGGTGGCAACGGCTTGAAAAAACCAGAGTGGGCCGATACAGAATTTCACAAGCAACTGAAATATGATATAAAAACATACAAGTTCAAAATACCTTTTTTTGAAAAATTGATGTTATATCATACTCGACAACCAGTTCGTACACTAATTTACTTTTGTAGAAAAGCCAACAGCCTTTTTAAACTAATCATTAACAAATGATACAAAATATCTTGGTATGAAAATAACAATTATCATCCCGGTGTATAATGTAGAAGCATATATTGAGGATTGTTTACGATCAGTTACGGCACAGGACTTTGAAGGTGAAATCGAATGTATTATTGTTAATGATTGCACTCCGGACAATAGTTGTGCTATTATTAAAAAATTTATTAGTGAATACAACGGGAATATTAAATTTAAGCTATTACACCATAAAAAGAATTGTGGTCTATCAGTTGCGAGAAATACTGGTATTTACGCGGCAACCGGTGAATATATCTATTTCCTTGATAGTGACGATGAAATTACAAGCAACTGTATTGCACTTTTATCAGCACCATTGAAAGAAAGGAAATACGATTTTGTTATTGGAGATTATTGCGTTGTCGGTGCTAATAAGAATGATTTTCCGCCTCTGCTTGTAACAGAACACGAAATGTTAACAAATGCTTGCATACGCAAAAGTTATCTTTTGTATCAATGGTATGTGATGGCCGTAAACAAGCTATACAATACTGAGTTTATTCAACGAGAAAAGTTACTTTTTAAAGAAGGGATAATTCACGAAGACGATTTGTGGAGTTTTCAACTCGCTTGTTTAGCTCAAACGATGTATGTTGTAAAGGAAGAAACATACATATATAAGATACGTAACAACTCTATAACAAGTAGCAGCCCCATCAATAAGCGAATAACATCCATCTCTTTAATAACAACAGAGGCAAAAAAATGGGCAGAACAAAAAGGCATTTTATACGATAAGGATGTTTTTAGAAAGATTCTCTCTTTTCGAGAATTGGTACTGAATGATATACTATCTTTAAAATCATATTCGGAGAGAAAGGCGCTGTACCTAAAATGTTATAAAAAACTAAGAATCTCACCTTGGAAAGCATATAAACATAAAACCATTAAATATAAATCTCTCGTAAAAGAATTATACAATTATATGCCAGGCATTTTAGGTCTGTGGTACATTAGTCTGTACATTAGGATTTTCAAAAAATAAGAAAATAAGGAACTGCACTACAATTATGAACATCTGTATTACCAATTATGAAACAGACCCACAATTCATCGGTGGAATTAAACGCGTATCATCCATACTTGCAAAAGAATGGATAAAGGAGTGCGGAGTTTGTTTTCTGTGCATTTCACCAGCCGACAACCAAATTAAAGACATTTGCGGAATACCACAGTACCACTTGCCAGAAGATGTAAATATCGTTTCGGATAAGAATCTTGATTATTTTGTCCGCTTTATAAATGAGAAGAAGATAGATATTATATTGCACCAGCATAGTGAGAATAAAGCATTTACAGAACTATGCGTAAGGGCAAAACAAAATACCAAAGCAAAATTAGTAACAACAAGACACTTTGCTATCACCCACAATGATGACAGCCATAGAAGGGCCTTCTTCATAAAATACAAGTTACAGGCATCTCCAACAGCATGGCTAAAAGATTTACTATTCTTTTCAAAGTATCACTTGTACAAAAGATGGAAATGTATCAAAGAAGACAAACAGCTTTATGAATACCTAATTAAAAATTCGGACAAGTTCGTATTATTGTCAAAAAAAATCATAAAAGACCTTGAAAAGCAGATAAAACTTAATGAACATAACCGAAAGAAGATATATGCGATAAACAATCCAATAGAAATTCACAAACACAATATTACAGAAAAAAAGAAGAGAGTTCTTTGGTGTGGAAGGGTTGAGTTTGGAACAAAACGTGTCGATAGAATTTTGAGAGTCTGGAAAACAATTGTTCAAAAACACTCGGACTGGGAATTGTACATAATGGGAAGTGGCAATATTAGTTATTTTGAAAAAATCGTTAAAAAATATAAAATACAAAATGTAATATTTACCGGTTCTTGCGCCCCCTATGAGTACTATAAAAACGGCAGCATACTTTGTATGACTAGTTCTGCTGAAAGTTGGGGTATGGTCATTATTGAAGCACAAATGTTCGGTTGTATTCCAATAGCATATAATAGTTATTCAAGTTTGACAGAAATAATAACAGACAATGTAAATGGTTTTAAAATACCAGCATTCAACCAAAAAGCGTTCACTCAACGCCTCGAATGGCTTATGGACAATGAGAGTGAAAGAGAAAGACTGATGTACGAATGTCAAGAATCCATTAAAAAGTTTGATGCAAGTATTATTGCACAGCAATGGATGGAATTGTTTAAGAATTTGCTATCTAATTTAAAATAAATGGGAATCACAATATTGCTTATAATTCTTGCAGGAATTACTTTGTACATCACTATATCGTGGTTTAAATTAACGCCATATAATCAAAAGCCACTTGAAATAAAAACTTTTGATGGAAACAACAGTCCATACCACCCCACGGTATTGTATTTCAAAGATGGATGGAATGGTTATAAATATTGGATGGCAGAAACACCATTTCCCCCTAACAGTAAGCCCTATCGCGACAGAAACGAATGTCCATCGATACACGTATCAAACGATGGTGTAATGTGGACCGAAATAACACAAAATCCCATTGACGATCTAACAGAAAAAGAGATAAAAGAACTTGACTACTTTTCAGACCCTCATCTTGTTTTTGTTGATGAAAAAATCGAATGTTGGTATCGCTTTACACACCGAGATGGGATTGATAATAAATTCAACAACCTTCAATTAGTGAGAAAAACAAGTTCCGATGGTATTAATTGGAGCAAGAGAGATGTATTGGTAAATCTTGCCACAAGCGAAGGAGATAATCTTGGAAATATGGTTGTTAGCCCGGCAATTTTATATCAAGATGGCAAATATCGTATGTGGTATGTCAATAGTGAATCACGAGAACAAAGAGAACTCTCATATTCCGAATCGATAGATGGCAAAAACTGGGCAGAATACAAAAGATGTACTCTACAAGGCATCGATAATACGCCTTGGCATATTGATGTAAACTTCATCGATGGCATATATTACTTGATTAGCTATAATTTCAAGAATCTTACACTTTTTAAGAGCGTCGATGGTATAACATTCAATTATGTAAATATAATATTGGAACAATCTGTTGATGGTTCATTTTATTCAGGTGGTTTATACAGAGCGTGTATCATAAAAGATAACAATCTAAAAATATATTTTAGTGCGAATGATGTAAAAAGAACGCACATAGGATTATTAGAAGGTGATGACTGCACTCAATTTCAATTAGTTGAATTTGGTAAATTCCGAACTTTTTTCAGTTTTGCCAAATACTTTATAGCAAAAAAAATGATATCCATTTGCTTTATTACAAAGCAGCTCTTTAAACGATTTTAAGCACCGATGAGCACCATAACCTTTTTATTTCCACACCCTGTTGATGCCCCAACCGGAGGCTACAAGGTGGTTTATGAATATGCCAACAGGCTTGTTGCCGATGGGCACAAGGTTAATATCATCTACTCAGGCTCATTATTTTGGAGAAAGAAAAGTCTATATTTCAAGCTGACAAATTGTGTAAGGTACATTCAAAAGCTCATTAAAGGATATGGTTGCCGAAAATGGTTTGCGCTTGACAAGCGAGTAAAGGAGCACTTGACACTTTCGCTCAACTACCGACACGTTCCAAAAAGTGATATTTACATCTGTACATCACCACACACTGCAATGTACGTTAAGGACTATCCAACAGAGAATAAATACTATTTTATTCAAGGATACGAAAATTGGGGCGGGATAACTGACGAAAAATTAAGAGAGACCTACCACTACCCTTTGAAAAAAATTGTTGTCTCAAATTGGTTGAAAGAAATTATTGAAAAGGAAGAAAATGAAAAGTGTACACTAATTTACAACGGTTTCAACTTTAACGATTTTAGAGAAGATATCAAGATTTGTAACAAGGATAAGTACAAAATCACGATGCTCTATCACACTGCCGAACTGAAAGGTGCCAAATATGGCCTTGCCGCACTAGATATTGTAAAAAAAGAGATTCCGCAGTTGAAGGCAAACCTTTTTGGCACGCCAATTGCACCTACATCACTCCCCGAGTGGATAACATATTATCGTCTACCCGACAAAAATAAGTTAAACAAAATATACAACGAGAGCGCTATATTTATTGGTTGCAGCAATATCGAGGGGTGGGGATTGCCCATTGGAGAGGCGATGATTTGCGGTGCGGCAGTTGTTTGCACCAACAACAAGGGCTATCTTGAGATGGCAAAAGATAATGAAACAGCGCTTGTTTCACCAATAAAAAATGCTCAAGCACTAGCCCAAAATATCATACGCCTGATAAAAGATGACAATCTACGCCATCAAATAGCACGAAACGGCAACGAATTTATTCAGCAGTTTAAATGGGATGGTTCATACAACAAATTAAAAGAGATACTGAAAATAGGATGAAAGCACAACGACAAGTAAATCTTGAAATTCTTAGGATTTTATGTATGCTGTTTATTGTTACTGGACATATTGGAGCTGGTAGCAAATATTCACTACCAGTCACAATCGCACCTCACGCTGTAAACTGCTTTGTTTTAATCTCAGGATATTTCTTAATCAACGCAAAATTTAAATCAGAACGTTTGCTTCGCATTATTATTGAAACGCTTTTCTATTCGTTTACAATTACCTTAATTCTGTATTTTTGTGGAAGGGTGGATTTAATAAGTGTGATTAAATCAATTATGCCATTCGCCCCAACCAAGTTCAGTTACTGGTTTGTAAACAAATATCTTGGAGTAATTATGCTTTCGCCGTTCATCAGTAAAGTATGTGTAAATATAAACAAAAAGCAATATCAGACACTGCTTGTTTCATTATTGTTGATTAGCTCAACTTTATTTTTATTCTTCCCATTAGGAGGCCTCTTTGGCAATGGCTTTTCGCTTTTGTGGATGATTACATTGTTCATTACCGGTGGTTATTTGAGACTACACACGCCAAATTTTAAATATTGGGGAATTGCGACAATTCTACTTTTGTTACTTTGGAACGTTTGTGATTTATATCTTAGATACTTTGTTCTGCTAGGATACAATTCGCTAATAACCTATGCTTTAGGCGTTACAACATTTATGTTTTTCAAGAATCTATCTATTAAAGACCGTGGTTTTATTGCAAAGAGTACAATATTCATCGCCCCTCATATATTTGCAGCATACCTAATTCACGCACAGCCCCTCTTAATTGGATATATAATAACTATTATGTATAATTCTAGTGGTTTTATCCTAGACAAACTCTATTTGTATCTTTTTGGAATAATCATTATAGTACTATCTGCAATTATAGATAAAGGTAGAATACAGTTATTTAAATATATTGGCGTTGATAGATTGATAGATAAGATCGCCTGCAGGCTAAACAAATTGTATGAATAATGAAACTCGCTTCGTTTGACATATTTGATACCACGCTCATTCGCAAATGCGGAAAGCCCGGGAACATCTTTTATATTCTCGCCCACAAATTATACCCCAACGACAAGGCAAAGCGCGATGATTTCCTCCTTTGGCGAAAAGGTGCCGAGAAGCGTGCAAGTGGCATCGCCCCCGGGAAGGATGTTACCATTGTAGATATCTACAGCAACGAAGAGCTAACAAGTTTCGATGAATACAGCAAAAACGAACTAATAAACGCCGAGAAGGAGGTTGAAGCGGAATTGTTGACAGTTAACCCCGAGGTCAAAAACATCATTATCAAAAAACGCGAACAGGGCTATACAATATGCTTTATATCTGATATGTACTTGCCAAGCGATTTTCTCAAAAAGGTGCTTGAAAGAGAGGGTTGCATAAACAGCAATGAGCAAATATACGTTTCGTGCGAATGGAATGCGCGTAAATCGAATGGTGCTTTATACAAAAGGCTGAAAGAGCAACTGAAGCCCCAACAGTGGGAACACTATGGCGACCACCCTGTAAGCGATGTAAAAATGGCGAAACGCTATGGTATAAAAGCCACAAAAATAAAAAGTGATTTTACCATAGCTGAAAAAGAAGCGACCCTGCCACGTGGCAATAGAGAGCACTATGAAAGTTCTATACTCTCTGGGTTGAGCCGTGCGGCAAGATTGCATCACGGGAACGATGCAGCCACAACGATTGCAGCCGATTTTATTGCATCGGCATATATTCCGTATGTGCATTTTATACTAACAACCACAAAAGAACGTGGTTTCAAGAGGCTCTATTTCCTATCGCGCGACAGCTATATTCTGCAAAAAATTGCCGAGCAACTCCCGCACGAGGGGATTGAACTATGCTATCTTTTTGTTTCACGAAAATCACTGTTGCTCCCCTATCTGTACAACGCGACAGCAGACAAATTCCTTGCAATACAAGACAAGAATACAATAAAAGGGAAAAGCATAAAAGAACTCTCGCAATCATTGGGCACAAGCATCGAAGAGCTTAAAAATGTTTTTGACATAGAGTTCAATTTTGAAAGAATATCCACAAAAGAGCAAGAGCAGGTGTTCTTAAACGCTATTTTTGGCACAGGAAGCAGATATCTACCAATGCTCAACGAGCGTGCAAAAGAGAAACGCGCGTTGCTTAATGGCTATTTTACACAAGAGAGAGTCCTTAGCTCAGAGCCAACAGCAATGGTTGATGTAGGTTGGCTAGGAACAACCCGATTGATGATTAACAATATTTTAAAAGAGGAGGGTTATCCCGAGACAACATTCTTCTATTATGGAGTGCGCAGCGACGTTATGCACAGCAAATATGGCAGATACTACACCTATTACACTCCCGAACAGTTAAGCACCGAGGGCACAACGCTTATTGAAAATTATTTCTCAGCATCGCCTTACCCCAGTACCATCGGGTATAAAGAGAATAACAGCAAGTTTGAGCCGGTATTTCCCAAAGGTTGCGAATATAGAGAGAATGATATTATCAAGAGCAATATCAGCACTGCACAATGGCTTGGCAACGAAATAGAAAAATGCCCTGCGCCATTAAAAAAGCACTTTTGGCAATGGGGGAGACAAGCTGTCGAGGAGATGTTGACTTTAAAAAAAGATGTTGACATCACTCCACTACAAAAAGCCACAGAATTTGACAACACGGCTTTTGTTCGCAAACTGACGATAAAGGAGTTTCTTAATCTTGTTTGCTTGGGTGGCAGAGTTACGGCCTTTGACCGTGGTAGTTTGCGCCTCACCTGCGGAAAGAGGCTTTTTCCAGCTTTTTATAAAATCGCACAATTCACGGGCAAAATACGCCATAAATTGTACTTGAAATTTTACAGATAAAATGAGACTCGCAACCATCATACTCAACTACAACAGCAGTGCCGACTGCAGAAAGTGTATCGGGTACCTTGAGCAGCAACAGGGTGTTGAACAGGAGATTATTGTTGTTGATAATTGCTCACAAGAGGCCGACCGGAAGGCTGTAGAGGCTTTGTGCAACGAGCGTGGCTGCACATTCATTGCCAACAACGAGAATAAAGGCTACAATGCCGGTAATAATGTGGGATTGCGATACGCCGCAGAGAAAGGCTATGAATTTGCTCTCATCGCCAACCCCGATATGGAGTTTCCACAGAGCGACTATCTTGCCACCCTGTTAGCGAAAATGCAAGAGGATGACGAAATTGTTGTTTGTGGCAGCGACATTATTGGCCCTGACGGCGTGCATCAGAACCCAATGGGCAAAGATGGTGGCTGGACCTCCTCTTTTGGGTGGATAAAAGAGATTTTTGGCAAGAGGGAGAAAAAGAGTGAGGCCTACGACTTCATTGACAACTACAAAGAGAGCCACTATTGCCACAAAATTGGCGGTTGCTGTTTCATCATAAGAACATCATTCCTTAGAGAAATAAATTTCTTCGATGAAAAGGTGTTTTTATATTGCGAGGAGGCTATCCTTGCCCGACAAGTAGAACTTGCCGGCAAAAAGATGTACTACCTTGCCACAGCACAAGCAGTGCACCGTCACGTAAAGAGCGAAAAAGGCGACCCTGTAAAACGTTTCAAAGCGTGGAAAAAATCACGTTGTTACTTCATTGACAAATACAGCAAAGAGCATTGGTTCGGCCGTCAGATGGCAAAATTGTCGATGAGACTTTATGTAGCGACATTTACTCTATACAAGAAACTGAAAAAATAACAGATACATTATGTTCGATATATTTAAAGGACAAAAAGGACTAACGTTGTTCGCAACCATATTCATTATATTATATGGTGTATATTATATACAAATAGATTCTTTTGCAACACAAGCGCCAATTAAATTGGCATTGATGGTGTCATCGATTTTCGTATTGCTGTTCTATACATTCAAAACGTCAAAAGCTTTTATTTGGGGTACTATATATTTGATAGTCCAATATAGTGTAGCAAGTTTTCACCCGAACACGTTCCGTTGGAGCACCTATATATACTCCATTTTGTTGACGTTAACATACGTTTGTTTCTACAACCTTGTATATATTGAAAAAGTATTCACAATAAACCATTTTATTAGAATATGCAAATGGTTTATGATGCTCTGCTTTGTTGTGTGTGTAGTACAGCAAGTTTTTATATTGATGGGCATTAAATATTTGCCTGCAATAAACCTATGGTTCATATTGGACCGAGGCATTGGATGTAATTCTTTATTCGCAGAACCAAGCCACTTTGCACGTTTTATGTTAGTATTTTACTATGCTTATGTAAAATGCTGCGAGTATAAACGCGGCGAAGGACCTTTTACTTTAAGCGAGCTTTTTAGTGGAGAACACAAATGGGTTACAATACGTTTCCTATGGATGATGCTTACAATGGGTAGCGGAACGGCTTTTGTATGCTTGATATTTTTCGCTTTATATTTTGTGCGCGAGCATAATTGGTATTATGTGATTCCCACATTGATTATAGGTTATGTATTGATACAAAATTCAGGTATTGAAGCGCTTGACAGAGCAACAAATGTGATAGAAGCAACAGCAACACTAGACAAAAAAACGGTGCAACAGACCGATGGTTCGGCGGCAGCGCGAATATCCCCTATCATAAACTCAATAAATGCAGATTTTAGCAAAAAAGAGACTTGGTTGGGATATGGCATTGATCATGGTAAGAACAGAGATGCCTTTAGAAATCAAACATCCACACTATTTGAGGATTATGGCTTTGTATTGTATTTAATATCTCTAATATTAGCCTTCTCTTGCGCTTATCGTTTTTTCTCTCTTGCCACATTATTTATGTTCACCGGAGTAGGAGGCGCCGTAGGTAATAACATACAATATCTTTGGGAGCTCGCAATGGTGATGACTTGTGTGAGATACTTTTATGAGAACAGATACAACCCCGAAATATATGAAGATGAGATTGAAGAGGTTGAAGAGGTTGAAGAAAATAAAGATATTTCAACTATTGAACAAAGCTAACAAACCATAATTATGAGCCTTATAAATTTCTTTGACAACAGACGCTTTTGGGGAGGCAAACGAAATAAATTCCTGCAAAAGATTTATTTCTACGGCATCTGCAATAAACTAATAGAGATTATTGCAAATATAACTCTTCCGCTCTATTTACGCTTAACAAGAAACAATCCACAATACACAATCCCCCCAAGCGATAAAAAAAGCGACAGATATATTATATCGTTAACATCATTCAAGCCAAGAATACCCAAATTGTGGATGGTTGTAGAGTCTATACTCAGAAATAATGTCAAGCCAGACAAAATTATTCTTTATTTGCAGCTCGATTCAATGAACGACGTACCAAAGGAACTGATAGAGCAACAGAAAAGAGGTGTAGAAATTGTATTATGCAGCACCGAATTAAGATCGCACAATAAATACTACCACGCAATAGAAAATTATCCCGAAGATTGCATAATTACTATTGATGATGATATATTCTACCGCAATGATTTTATGCAATCATTCGTGAGTTTGCACAAGCAATATCCAAAAGCGATTATTGCCAATAGAGCAAAAACAATTATAAGTGGCTCAACACTATACAAAGAGTGGCCAGACACTGAAGAACAAGAAGAAAACATCTGTATGCTACCTATCGGAGTTGGCGGAGTCTTATACCCTCCTCATAGCCTGTATGCAGATGTTTTAGAGAAACATTTGATAAAAGAACTTTGCTTAACCGCCGATGACGTGTGGCTCTCTTGTATGAGCATTTTACAAAGAACGCCAAAGGTTTTCAGTAACTACAAACAGGGGTTTGTGAGCATAAGAATACGAAACAACACATCCCTTTTTGATATAAATCTCGAACGCAATCAAGTTTGTGTTGACAATCTAAACGCCTACTATGGCAAGAAATTGGGTATAAGGCCTTTTATTGACCTACCGCAGAAAGAAGAATAATCGAAAAACTTTAACCATTTGCAATTATATGAATCAAAGCCATCCAACAAGAAAAAGGAATAAATTTCTTGAATATTTTTCTTTAGTTTTATATTATGGGTTCGCATATTGGTTGCCTAATTTTGACTCCCGTTTCTTTGGCAAAGCATCAAACGCCATAAGAGTGTGGTGTGTAAGGAACATTTTTGAATATGTTGGCAAAGGTGTCAACATTGGAAGAAAAGCGAACTTTGGCCGAGGACATAACATTCGCATTGGCACACGCTCTAATATTGGTCCTAATTGCGTCGTTCCGTCAAATATTATAATAGGCAATGATGTTATGATGGGCCCCGACAATTATTTTTTCCACTCTTTCACACACGAAATAAGCGACGTAACAAAACCAATGATAGAACAAGGACAAAAAATTCTTGATGGAAGAACCGAAATTTGTGATGATATATGGATTGGAAAAGATTGTCTTTTTATGCCTTGTAAAAAGATTGGCTCACATTCGATTGTTGGTGCAAGAAGCGTTGTTACAAAGGATGTCCCGGAATATGTGATAGTTGCAGGCAACCCTGCAAAGATTATAAGAGAACGTAAATAATCATTCTTCATTTTTTATCACACGAGCAATGACCAACCTCACCCTTGCCATTTGCGTTTATAACGCCGAAAAGTATATAAAAGAGACGCTTGAGAGCGTTATGGCACAAACTATGCAGGATTTTCACCTGCTTATTGTCAATGACTGCAGCACCGATGAGAGCCTTGCTGTCATCGAAAAGTTTTTTGCCGAACATCCAAGGCAAGTTGAAATAATTACGCTTACCAATAATAGAGGCGCTGCAAATGCAAGAAATTTTGCAATTTCACACGCCACCACCAAATATTTTTTATTCATTGACTCCGACGACCTGTTAGAACCAACACTTATAGAAAAAGAGTATACCGCAATTTCTAATGACGACGCCCTAATAGGTGTTTCTTGCTGGAACGATTTTATTGATGCGAAGGGTAAAAAAATTCACGGAGGCACTTTCCTTGGGGAAAAGACCAAAGAGGCGTTTATTGAAAAGGCGAGCAAACGAAAATTGATATTCCTCCCCATCCACACAATGTTTGATAGGGATTACGCAATCAAAGCCGGTAACATAAGAATAGATGGATTCCCCGAGGGCAAACCACGTTATCAGGATTTTTGTGAAGAGCTTGATATGTGGACTCGTATGAGCGATTTTTACAAGCAAGGAAAAGCAATAATCGCACTTCCCGAGGTGCTGTATCACTACCGCAAGATGGACGGACTCTCTTCAAATCATTTTAATATGATACTGAAGATGCGCTACACAAAAAAGAATCTTTTAAGGCGCAGAGACGGAGAGAAAGAACTTACTTTCACCCAATTTTATAATTCCTTGACACCCAAAGAGATTAAAAGCCTGAAACGCGACGCCAAAGCCGCCGACGCTTTGCGTAACGGAGTATTTTATCTCAAGCGCAAGAGTATATTCAAAGCCACGTGGGAGATATTAAAATCTATCTACTACCGCCCGGGGTATATTTTTGACAAATTGAAACATAATTTCAAATAGAGGTCTTTAAATATTGTAAGATGTTATATTTCAAGAATGTATAATAACAAAAGAAATATAGTTCTTACACTAATCGATAAGAGAGTGTAAAAAGGTGCAAGATGCAATAAAACATTTAGACAAACAGACAATTAACAAACAAAAGTCTAATAGAGAAAGAAATCTATGAGAAGCTATTCCCTTGACACCTTAAAATTTTTATGTGCAATACTTGTAATTTTTATACACACGCCACAACCAAAGATTTGGTCTGAATATATTACACCAATCATACGTTGTGCCGTCCCTATATTTTTCATAATGTCGGGATATTTTACATACGGCAGAAAAAATCTTATACATACCATAAAGAAGAGAATACGGAGTCTTTTTTCTATTTTCTGTGTTGTATTCCTTTTTTATTTTTCATTTTTTTTAATTGCAAATGGAAGGGACTCTCTAGAACATTTACAAATGTTACTGTCGCATAATTTTATATTATTAAATTCGGTTCCTTATTGTATGCACCTATGGTATATCACCGCATATATTTATGTCCTTCTTATTATGTTGTTAGTTGAAAAATACAATTTGTATAAATGGCTCTTTTTTATAACGCCAATACTACTCTTAACAGCATTAACACTCGGTAAATATAGCGAAATAATACTGAACTATAATTTCCCAACAAATTACACAAGAAATTTCCTTTTTACAGGGCTTCCCTTTTTTACATTAGGGATGATTATCAAAAAAGCAAAACAATTGCCAAACATATATATAGCCGGAATTTCGTGTATCATATTCTATATTTTGGGAATTATAGAAACTTGGAATACTAACAATCGGGGAGAGTTATACGCATCTAATATATTCCTTTCACTATCAATATTTATTTTGTTTATAAATATAGAACAGACGAAAGATAATATTTTTTCAAAAATTGGAAGAGAAGATAGTTTATATATATATTTATTACACTTCATTATTGCAACCGGTATAACACGACTTTGTGATATACTTCCATCGTTGGTATATTTTAGCGCTCTTATAACATTGTCACTAACACTTTTTCTAATATATATATTGAGAAAACTTAAAATTATAGGCACAATTATCTGAACAAGATATATTTATCTTGTTCACCTGAAATGATGCGTATTCTATAGATTGAAGAAATTAAAACAATATAACCAAAGAGATATCTGCTCTTTGGTCTAAAAGCAAAAAATTATGTCAACAATAGAACATATTACAGAAATAATCGGTTTCCTTAACGCAAATACCAATTATGCGGTATTGCGCAATTTTGAAGGGCTGCCCGACAAAAACAACAGCCGAGATATTGATATTATCATCACTCGCGACAGCTACAAAAAGGCGAAAAAAGCCCTTGTAGAGCTCATTGACCGCAGCGGTTGGAAGATTATCACCTATCTGAACAGCGACCGCCTCATAAGCTACGTGTGCGCCGCAACAACCGAGGAGAGCACCGAGATTGTGCAGTGGGATTTCTTCTTCGACACATCGGTGTGGGGAGTGCAACTGATGAGCGCCGAGGAGTTTTTAAAGCACAAACAGTTCAATGGCTTCCTCTATTATGTGGGCGTTGAGTGTCAATTCCTCGACAAGATACTATACAACAGCGCTGTGGGCAGCAAATACCCCGAGAAATACCGCGCAACACGCGAGGCTGCGGAGAATAGCGATTTTGTAAAAGAGAAGATTAAGCAAATATTTGGTTGCAGCAGTGTGGATGAGTGTGAGAAAAGACGCGGAAAAGGGCTCTTCTTCAAAGCATTGTGGAACAACCTTAAAAGCCGACCATTTGGAGTGCTTGCCGGAATATTCCTGTTCCTTTACACCTTTATTGGCAACTATCTGCGCTCGCGCACCGGTTTCAGCATTGGCTTCACCGGCCCCGATGGCAGCGGCAAGACAACCGTCATTGACACAATACTAGAGCGCATTGCACCGGTGTTCAAAGACGCACACAAATACTACCACTTTCGCCCCACCCTCTTTGGAAATTTGGGCGAGGTGGCACACTCAACCGGCATAAAAAAGGAGGTAGACCGCAACTACAGCGCCCCGCATCGCGGAGGCAAGACAGGCAAAATAAATTCATTCCTGCGCCTCTGCTACTATTCACTGGATTATATCATCGGTTATTTTGTAAAGGTAAAATCGGTCATAAGAATCACGCGTGTGGTTGTTTTCGACCGCTACTACACCGATATAATCTGCGACAGCCACCGCTCACGCATATACCTGAGCCCCAAATTCCTCTATTGGTGGGGCAAACTCTTTATCCCAACCTTGAACTATAACATCCTGCTCACAGCAAGCAGCGAAACAATCCTTGCACGCAAACGCGAGCTCGATGAGGAGGGCATAAGAGCCATCAATGCAAAGATAGACTACCTCGCAGGGAAAAAGGGATATACTAAGGTGATGAACGAGAGCACACCCAACGTGGCAGTAAACGAAATACTTACCTTTGTGTTCGACAAACAGCACAAGAAGAACTTAAAAAGATTAAGATAATAGGCCGGGAAGTATGATTAAAAAGATATTCAACCGCATAAACTTAGTTTGCAAAGAGACTATTTCACTGCTCCGCAGTGGATGGTCTATAGGCTACGTTATATGGAATTTCATTTGGTGGTTGTCGTGGAGTCTTAAATTACAAAAACTCAACAAAATAGCAACTGACAAAAAGACCATCTACATTGAAAAACATCTTTTAAAACATTATAGTGATATTATAGAAAAATATCGCACAGCAAAAGAGAGTTGTTGCGAGTGTAAGGATTTTAAAATTTGGGTATTCTGGGGACAAGGCAAAGACAAGATGCCAGCTTTGGTTAAAGCTTGCTATAATAAGATGATACAGAACAATCCCAACGTACAATTCATTGATATGGGGAATGTCCGTTCGTTTGTTAATATCCCTGAAATTGTATATGAAAAACTAAATAGAAAAGAGATTTCTTATACAAATTTCAGCGATATTCTTCGTAATTCTCTTTTGGCACAACACGGAGGAGTTTGGATAGACAGCACAGTCTGGTTCCCACACAAAATGCCAAATATAATTCAAGAATGCACTATATTCTCTCCTCATAATGTCGAAAGTGACACAACATTGGTAGGTTATGCATTAGGAAGTAATAAAATTGCTAGTGTAACATTTTCTTTTATGAGAGATATGCTGACTGCTGTTTGTGTAAAAGAAAAAACTTGGCCAGATTATTTGTTGATGGGATATTTATTTGATTTTGCATATAAAAATATCCCTGCAACAAAAACAGCAATAGATGAAACACCACAAAACAACACTCGCCGCTTTATGCTCTTTGCTTTAATGAACAAGCCTTGGAATGAGGAGGTGTACAACGACTTAATAAAGGATAATTTCATTTTTAAATTGAGTTATAAAGCCAATTACAAGTTAACTTGTGATGGGGAGAAGACATTCTATGCACAATTGATAGAAAACAATAAATGAGCCAGCACAATACATATATATCTGCAGCTAAAGGCCTTGTAATAATCCTAATGGTTATTGGGCACTCTGGAGCACCATCTGGCCTTGCTGGCAGTATCTACCTTTTTCATATGCCTTGCTTTTTCTTAATTTCGGGTTATCTGTTTAAGGAAAAACATCTGAACGACACTAAAACATTTATTTTAAAGAAGGTAAAAGGTTTATATTTACCATTTGTAAAATGGTCATTAATATTCTTGTTATTTCATAATATACTTTACCATCTAAATCTTTATGGTATAAAGTATAACACGAGTGATTTTCTTTCAAAAGTTTTTCACATCTTGACAATAACCGGTAGTGAACAATTATTGGGTGGCTTTTGGTTTTTGAAAGAATTGTTGTATGCCTCAATAATATCTTTTTTTGTTTTCAAATTATTGCAGACTTTAAAACTGAATTTAAAATTATCGACACTGATTGTTTGCTCTTTATTGTTTGTGCTGTTGGCATTTATTCAAAGTGTCATCACTTTTAAGATTCCAACAATTGGCAGCAAAACACTATTAGCCACAAGTTATTTTATAGCAGGTGTTGCTCTATCAAAAATTGATAACACTTTTATAAACCTAGATAAGCTAAAGGTTGGTATAATACTATTTATAGCATTTATTGTCTCCTCTTTTTTTGTAAAAGGCGGAATGACAGAACAAGGATATTCCATTTTTCCATATTATGCAACATCACTCATTGGCTCGGTTGCCATAATTTATCTAATAAAATATTTAGGAGAAAAGGTTGTAAATATTTTGGATTATGTTGGCAAAAAGACCTTGTATGTCCTTATTTTTCATTTTATATCGTTTAAGATTGTGTCTCTTGTATTAATAATAGCAAGCAAAGCACCTTTAACAAAACTAGCCTCTTTTCCTGTTTTTGAAAGCACCAATAATTACTCTTGGGTTATTTATTCCATTGTTGGAGTTATTATTCCCTTACTCATTGAAGAGGGAATGAATAGGTTTTCTTTATTTTGGGACAAGAGAAATTTCCTAAAAAGAGCATAATGAAGCAAAAGACAAAAATATTCGTTTCGGCTTATGCTTGTGAGCCGGGGCTTGGCAGCGAGATTGGTGTTGGATGGCACTGGGTGCTCGAGATGTCGAAACACTTTGAGTTGTGGGTGCTCACACGCGAGAGTAATCGTGGCACTATTGAGCCGTGGATTGCCCAGCATCCGGAATTTGCGGGCATACACTTTCTTTACTTTGACCTGCCAAAATGGGCTCGATTTTGGAAGAAAGGTATGCGTGGCGTGCGCACATACTACAATATTTGGCAATTGTGCACCAACAGCATTGTAAAGCGCACAATGCGCGAGAATAACATCAAGGTGTTCCACCACCTTACATACGGTAACGTGCTATGGAAAGTGAGCTCATACGGGCAAAAGCAGTTCTTCGTTTGGGGGCCAGTGGGTGGTCTTGAGACTATCCCGGCAGAATATAGCCGTCACTATGCTCGCAAGAGCCGGCTCATTGAGTGGGTGCGCCGCTTGGCGGTGAAGGCTCTGCCACTGAATTTTGGGTTCAAGAGACGTTGCAAGAATGCCGACCTTATATTGTGTAAAACAGAGATTACGCGTGCCCTTATACCGGCAAAGCAACGGCACAAAAGCGTGCTTTTCACCGATGTGGCTGTTGAAAAAGAATCAACGACCACCACAAAAAACAAAAACAATGAGAGCATTGAATTTATCACCATTGGGCGCCTCGATGCTTGGCGTGGGTTCGACCTTGTCATCGAGAGCTTTGCACGCGTGGCAAAAGAGAATAAAAATCTGCATTTGACCATTGTAGGCAAGGGCGCCGACAAGGAACGCTTGAAAGATATTGCCCAAAGACTTGGCGTGCAGGAAAAGATAACGTTCGCCGGCAAGGTAACAATGGACGAATACTATCGTTTGCTTGCTGCAGCCGACGTTGTTGTGAACGCATCGCTAAAAGAGGGGGCTGTGACAGTTTCATTCGACTCAATGGCAATGGGCAAGCCCCTTATATGCCTTGACACGACAGGCTATACACGATATTTTTCTAACGAATACGCCGTTGTTATTCCACGCACAGCACGCGAGGAGGTTGTAACAAATTTAGCAACGGCAATGGAGCGCTTGTCAAATGCCGACGAGCGCGTGTCTATTGGCGAAAAGGCAAGAAATGCAGGAGCGCAGTTCACTTGGCAGGCTCGTGGCGAGGAGTACAAGGAGTTGCTGATGAAAAACTTAGAGAAATTATGCAAATAATTTCAGAGAAGGTTATAAAACTAAAAGGCAAAAATCATATATAATGACCACTCTTGACAATATCCTCGACTTTACCGGCGGTGATAAATTCTACCGCTTTGGCAATGCCGACGGCAAATATTGGATTGTGCCGGCACGTGGTGTGCGCACTGCGCTTAACCTTTACCAACCAAGCGGCATAAAAGGTAAAATTCTAAAAGCCTTGCTCCCCTGCCTACATTGGTTTGCACCGGCGCGCAAGGCAATAAAAGCCGAGACTGTAAAATGCCGCTTGAACAGCGAGCTTAAAGAGCTATTGTGCAAGACTTTTGGAGTACAGAATATAGAGTTCAGCATCTTTGAGGGAACGCCATCGGCTTCACAAAAAATCACTATACAGATAAGTCAAAATGATAAAATCATTGGATACTGCAAAATATCCGATGAGAAAAACATTTTTGAACTTTTTGAAAAAGAATACAATAACCTGAAGTGGCTAAATCAAAAAGGTGTTAAAGAAATTCCACAGGCATTGTATTGTGGCAAAGTCAATAATCTGTTTGTGTTTATACAATCAACGCAAAAAAGCAATAACTCAAGAGTGCCACACAAACTCACAATGCAACACGTTGAGTTTATAAACAATTTACACCAAAGCACCTCAATTGAAATTCCATTTGAAGAGAGTGAATTGTGCAAAGAGATAACCTATCTAAAATCCATTATTCACAATATACAAGAGTGTGATAGGTCTGCGTTTGAAAAAAGTATAGAACATATTGAGAAGCACTACAAGAAGAGTGCAAAAAATACTTTTTCTTTCTTTCACGGTGATTTCACTCCTTGGAATATGTATTTAGAAGGTGGGGAGTTGCAGGTTTTTGACTTTGAATTTGCAGGAAGAACATTTCCTCCACGAATAGATTTGTTGCATTTTGTTATGCAAGTGTGGATTTTGGAAAAGAAACTTAATGCAGACTGCATATACTCAAGATTGGAACTTTTTAAAAAACAATATGATTTTAGCAACACAAGCATCATTTGCTATTTAATTCATATTCTTTCGTTCTATTTCAAGCTATATAAGGGCCATTTTGACACAAAAGACAATGGTTACATTATATGGACAACGCTGTTAAAGAAATATATAGATGTCATAAAATGAAGAGACAGATTTTGAATATAGCTTATTCATTTGATGATGGATACGCCCAACACGCAGCCGTATCAATGTTGTCGTTATTTGAAAACAACAAGGATATTGACGAGATTATTGTTTATGTTATTACAAATTCCTTAAGCGAGGATAATGTGTTGAAGATTGAGCAGATTGCCAAACAATATGAACGCACTATTCGCTACATAGACCTTCACAAGCTTACCGAAAGATTGAAGATAGAGACAAACTTTAACAGGAGTGCTTATGGTAGAATCTTCCTTGATACATTAACAGATGTTGATAGAATTGTATATGTTGACAGCGACACTGTAATAAATGGTTCACTCAAAGAGTTGATGGAACTTGATTTAAAGGACACCCTTGTTGCGGGAGTACAAGATACCGTAAACCCCTATTATATTCTCAATATTGAGCTTGATTATAACAGCAGATACATTAATGATGGCGGCGTCATTGTCATTAATCTTGAATTGTGGAGAGAAAAAAACATTACCGAAAAATGCATTGATTTTGTTTATAAGTTCAATGGTTGCCCACCGCACAACGACCAAGGAACCATTAACGCTGTCTGCAGTGGATTTATAAAAATTCTGCCGGCAAATTACAATGTTATGCCTCCAATGTTCTGCTTCACACAAAAACAGTTGTGTTCTCTATTCAAAATGAGAGAATATTACACTCAACAAGAAATTGACGAGGCTGTCAAGAAACCAATTGTAATACACTATACCGATGAATTTTTTAATCGTCCTTGGTTTTCTAACTGCACACACCCATTAAAAGAGTTATATCTTGAATATTTATCAAAAACCCCGTGGAGAGGTAGCGCACTACCATTCAAGAATATTACCAGAAACTGCAAAATACAAAATTGGGTCTACAAAAATTGTCCATTTTTCATTTATAAACTAATGATTAGGTTCATTGAATTCAAACACACCATAATCCGAAAATGAAAAATATCGTCTGTTTTCATCTATTCAACGACTATAGCGGCAGCCCTCAGGTGTTGCGCACCGTGATAGAGGGGTTACTCGAGCGAGGCTTTCACATAGACCTTGTGACCTCGCGAGGCGGTGTGCTCGATGAGCTGAAAGGCAAAGAAGGACTGAAATTGAGGCAATATAACTACAAATTTGCACGTAACAAATTGGTGAGGGCTATGCGATACACGTGGGTGCAGCTGCAAGCCTTTTTCATTGCGCTCAGTTATATGTTCAAGAAAGATACCGCGATATATATAAACACAATATTGCCCGTTGGCGCTGCTATCGGTGGGCGCATTACCGGCAAAAAGGTTGTATATCACTACCACGAGAACGCAAAGGCAAAAAGCACAGCCTATCGCATATTGGCAAAGATTATGCAGTTGATTGCAAGCGATATTATCTGCGTATCGCAGTATCAGCGTTCGTTTCTGCGACGCAAGAAAAGGGTTTTTGTTATCCCTAATGCCCTGCAAAAGAAGATAGCCGAAAGGCTGGCACCCGATAGTGACAGAGCTTTTGAGAACCAGCGGGTGCTGATGCTTGGCTCACTAAAAGGTTATAAAGGGACCGATGAGTTCATTGCCATTGCAAGCCGAATGAACCAATATCAATTTGAACTTGTTATAAATGACTCACAGGAGAATATCGACAGATATTTAAAAGAGAGAAATATTACCCCCACGACAAATCTTACTATCTACCCGCGACAGGAAGACGTGGCTCCATTCTACAACCGGGCAACATTAGTGCTGAACTTGTCGAACAAGAAACAATTTATTGAAACATTCGGCCTCACAGCCTTGGAGGCGATGAGCGCCGGCCTGCCCATAATTGTGCCGACAGTAGGCGGCATTGCCGAGATGGTTACCGACGGAGAAAATGGTTATAAGATTGACTCGCAAGATTGCGAAGAGATAGAAAAGTGTATAGAAAATATTTTACGCAATAAAGTTTTTTTTGTAAATTTGTCAAATAATGCACTGGCAAAATCCAAAATGTATGATGCAAAGTGTATGATTGATAATATTGCAAAAATTTTGTAAACAACAGTTTGCAACGCCCATAAAGTGAAAAAAGTCGCTATCATAGGAACACAAGGAGTGCCGGCAAACTACGGAGGCTTCGAGACGCTTGTTGAAAATATTATTGGAGAAAATTGCTCCAATGATATACTATACACTATATTTTGCAGCAGCAAGGATATGCCAAGCAAAATAAAAGAGCACAAAGGCGCAAGGCTCAAATATGTGCCTTTGAAAGCCAATGGAGTTCAGAGTATTCCCTACGACATTATTTCAATGATGCGCGCAATGTGTGGATACGATGCAATTCTCATCCTTGGTGTGTCGGGCTGTATATTCCTCCCTATATTCAAACTATTTTGTCGCAAAAAGGTTATTGTAAACATTGATGGCCTTGAATACCGCAGAGCAAAATGGAAAAATTGGGTGAGAAAATTCCTTAAATTCTCGGAAAAGGTCGCTGTGCGTTTTGCCGACGTGATTATCACGGACAACAAAGGCATACAGGATTATGTGAGAGAGGAGTATAAAAAAGAGACCACACTGATTGCATACGGCGGCAACCACGCACTACTTGACATTACCAAGGAGCGCGAGGAAGAGATTTTAAAGCAGTATAATCTTGAACGTGGCAATTACTCGATAAGTGTGTGCCGCATTGAACCCGAGAACAACTGCCACATTACACTCGAAGCTTTTAGGGAGAATGGCAAAAGACTTGTATTCATTGGAAACTGGAACCGCAATGGTTACAGCAGAAAATTAAAGGAAGAGTACAGCAAATACAGCAATATCACGTTGCTCAACAGCATTTACGACCTTGACATTCTTCACACGCTGCGCAGCAACACCAGATTTTATATTCACGGACATTGCGCCGGTGGCACAAACCCCTCGCTTGTTGAGGCAATGTTTTTTGGACAACCAATTCTTGCGTTCGACGTTGTATACAACCGTGAAACGACGAGCAACAAAGGACACTATTACAAGAATTTAGAGGAGTTGCAAGCACTCATTGAAAAGGGCGTAGACAACGGCAAGGAGCTTAAAGAGATTGCACACGAGCGATACACTTGGGCACAGATTGCCAAGGAATACGAAGCGTTGTATTAAAATTGTGTCACTACAATTAAGAACGATAGACGGCTTGCCCCGAGGCAAGCCGTCTATCGTTCTATTTTCTTTCCAGCTCACTAAGTTCCTCCATCTTTTTGGTTGCAAGGAACTCGTAAATACCACATAAATGCTCACGCACCTTTCCGTGACCAAACTCGTAGACCTTTGTCACAAGGCCATCGAGAAAGTCGCGGTCGTGGCTTACACAAATTAGCGTGCCATCATAATCCTGCAACGCCTGTTTAAGAATATCTTTTGTCTTGAGGTCGAGGTGATTGGTAGGCTCGTCAAGAATAAGCAGGTTCACCGGCTCAAGCAACAGTTTCAACAGAGCCAAGCGAGTGCGCTCGCCACCAGAGAGCACCTTGACTTTTTTAGTGCTTGCCTCACCGCCGAACATAAAAGCGCCCAGCAGGTCGCGTATCTTGTTGCGAATTTCACCCTTGGCAACATCGTCAATCGTTTGGAACACCGTCAGCTCCTCGTCGAGCAACGATGCTTGATTTTGAGCAAAATAACCAATCTGCACATTATGACCGAGCTGCAATGAGCCCTCGTGCTCAAGCTCTTTCATAATACATTTTACGAGAGTAGACTTTCCCTCGCCGTTGCGGCCGACAAAAGCCACTTTGTTACCACGCTCAATGGTTAGCGTTGCACCGGAGAAGATGCGCTTCTCACCAAAAGCTTTGCCCACTCCATCCATAATAACAGGATATTGCCCGGCACGTGGCGATGGCGGAAATTTAAGCCTCAATGCCGAAGTATCCTCCTCGTCAACCTCAATAATCTCAAGTTTCTCGAGCATCTTCACGCGGCTCTGTACCTGCAGGGTCTTTGAATAGGTACCCTTAAAGCGCTCTATAAAATCCTTTGTCTCCTGTATCATCTTCTGCTGCTCCTCGTACTGCTTCATCTGCTGCTGACGACGCTCGGCACGCAACACAAGATACTGTGAATAGTTGACCTTGTAGTCATATATTCGCCCCATTGTCACCTCGATGGTGCGAGTGGTGATATTATCGACAAATTTACGGTCGTGGCTGATGACAACGACAGCCTTGCCGTTGTTCACAAGAAAATCCTCGAGCCAGCCTATTGATTCAATATCCAAGTGATTAGTGGGCTCGTCGAGCAGCAACACATCGGGGTTACGGAGGAGCATCTTGGCAAGCTCTATACGCATACGCCAGCCACCACTGAACTCGCTTGTTTGGCGATTAAAATCTTTTCGCTCAAAGCCCAAGCCAAGAAGAGTCTTTTCAACATCCTCCTCAAAGTGAGTCATATCAATGGCATAAAATTTCTCACTCTTGGTGGCTACCTCCTCGATGAGAGCCATATAATCATCGCTCTCATAATCGGTGCGGGTGGCAAGTTCGTTGTTCATTCGGTCGAGCTCGGCCTCCATCTCATAGAGGTGAGCAAACGCCTGAGAAGCCTCCTCAAAGACCGTGCGGCCATCCTCGGTCATCAAATGCTGTGGCAAATAGGCAATGACCGTATCTTTAGGAGCCGAAACAGTGCCACGCGAAGCAGTGCGCACACCGGCAAGTATCTTTAGCAAAGTACTCTTTCCCGCTCCGTTCTTGCCCATAAGGGCAATGCGGTCCTTCTCATTTATCACAAACGAAACATCGCTAAAAAGCGTTGTTCCACCAAACTCAACAGCCAACCCATCGACCGAAACCATATTCTCTAATGTTTAAATTTGTTATAATTGGATGTAAAGATACTAACAAACGAGCAAAGAACATAAATTTGTTGCTGTTTTAGCGCAAAAAAAGTAAATTTGCACCTTAATAGTTGCAGTGGGAGCAAAAACTGCATAAAAAAAACAACCAGAGAATGAAAGTGATGAAATTCGGCGGGACATCGGTAGGTTCTGTCAATAGCATATTAAGCCTCAAGAGCATTGTGGAAGAGGCTGCAAATAAAGAGCGTGTGATTGTTGTTGTGTCGGCACTTGGCGGCATAACAGACAAGCTAATCAAGACGGCCGTCCTTGCTGTGAACGGCGACCTTGCCTTCAACGATGAGTTCCGCGAAATAGTTACACGCCACCACGAGCTTATAGCCGCCGTTATTCCCAACGAGGGCAAACGCGTTGCACTTTTAGAGGAGGTTGATATGTTGCTCAACGAGCTGAACAATATCTATCAAGGACTTGCGCTCATTAATAATATGACACCAAAGTCCGAGGCAACCATCGTCAGCTATGGTGAGCGAATTTCGAGCCGCATAGTAACAGCGCTCATCGACGGGGCTGTACGTTTTAACGCCCGACAGTTTATAAAAACCGAGACAAAGCACAAAAAATATATTCTTGCCGATGAGATAACCGACAAGTTGATACATCAGCATTTTGATGGTTGTCAGGAACAGATAATTGTTGTGCCGGGATTTATTGCCCAAGACAAGGAGAGTGAAGAGATTACCAATCTGGGACGTGGCGGTAGCGACTACACCGCAGCAATCATTGCTGCCACATTGAATGCCGACTGCCTTGAAATTTGGACCGACGTCGATGGTTTTATGACAGCCGACCCACGTGTCATCAACAACGCCTACACTATTGGACACCTTAGCTACGTAGAGGCGACCGAGCTTTGTAACTTTGGTGCAAAGGTTGTCTACCCACCAACAATATATCCGGTATTTAAGGCAAATATACCCATCAAGATAAAAAACACATTCAACCCGTCGGGCGAGGGCACAATCATCGATGCGCACAGTGAGAACGAGGGCCGACTGATAAAGGGTATCTCAAGTATCAACGACACCGACCTGCTTACTGTGCAGGGCCTTGGAATGGTGGGCGTGGTGGGCGTCAACCATCGTATTTTCCGCGCACTGGGCAACGCCGGCATCAGCGTGTTCCTTGTTGCACAGGCCTCATCAGAGAACAGCACGTCTATCGGTTTGCGCCACGTAGATGCCGACAAGGCTTGCGAGGTGCTGAACAAAGAGTTCGAACGAGAGATTTCAATGGGACTAATGGAGAGCGTGCGCGCCACAAGCGAGCTGTCAACGGTTGCTATCGTTGGCGAGAATATGCGTCAGAATGCCGGCATCATTGGCAAGCTGTTCCAGACGCTGGGACGCAATGGTATCAACGTTGTTGCTTGTGCTCAGGGCGGACAGGAGACAAATATCTCATTTGTTATAAAGGCCGACCTTTTGCGCAAGACTTTGAATGTTATACACGATTCGTTCTTCCTCTCGGAGTACAAGGTGCTAAATCTCTTTATCTGCGGTGTAGGCACTGTTGGCGGAAGCCTCATCGAACAAATTGTATCGCAGCAGGAGAAATTAAAGAAAGAGCATAGCCTGAAGCTGAACATTGTGGGCATTGCAAACAGCCGAAACGCTATTTTTGACCGCGAAGGACTTGACACTACAAACTATAAAACAGCACTCAAGGAGAGCGCACCAAGCAGCATTGAGAAACTGCGCAACGATATTATAGAGATGAATATCTTTAACTCGGTGTTTGTGGATTGTACTGCAAGCAGCGAGGTTGCGACAATATATGCCGACCTGCTTTCGCACAACATCAGCGTTGTGGCAGCAAACAAAATTGCTGCATCGGCCGATTATGCAACATACAATAACCTGAAGCAGATTGCACGCCAACGCAATATCAAATATCTCTTTGAGACAAATGTTGGCGCGGGATTGCCAATCATCAACACAATCAACGACCTGATAAACAGCGGAGATAAGATTTTGAAGATTGAGGCGGTGCTGAGCGGCACGTTGAACTTTATCTTCAACATCCTGAGCAGCGACATACAGCTTAGTGAGGCGGTGCGCCTTGCGCAAGAGAAGGGTTACAGCGAGCCCGACCCACGCATTGACCTGTGTGGCAAGGATGTTATCCGCAAGCTGGTTATTCTTGCGCGCGAGGCAGGATACTCCATTGAGCAGAGCGATGTGGAGGCTAACCTATTTATTCCCCAAGAGCTGTTTGACGGCACATTGGAGAACTTTTGGGCAAAATTGTCACAGCTTGATGCGCAATTCGAAGAGGAGCGCAAGAAACTCGTTGCCGAGAAGATGCATTGGCGCTTTATTGCAAAATACGAGAATGGCAAGGGCAGTGTCTCGCTCTGCAAGGTCAACGAGCGTCACCCGTTCTACCACCTCGAGGGCAGCAACAACATCATTCTGCTCACCACCGAGCGCTACAAGGAGTATCCAATGCTCATACAAGGCTATGGTGCTGGTGCAAGCGTGACTGCCGCCGGTGTATTTGCCGACATTATGCGAATTGCAAATATCTAAAAAAGACTAGCAGATAGATAAATAACAGCATTAAGCCCGTAAGAGCTCAATGCTGTTATTTATAATCCTTCAACAAGCACTGCAACTGCTGACGCGTGAAGAAAATTCTACTTTTGACAGTGCCTAGCGGCAGCCCCAAACGCTCGGCTATCTCGCGATACTTGAACCCTGAGATGTGCATCAGGAAAGGTATCCGATAGTCGCGAGGCAGACCGTAGACAACGCGATAAATCTCTTTTGTATCATAGCCATTATCGGTGATATAGTTATCAACCTCGCGCGGGCAGTTAATGTGGAAGAGATTATCTGTTTGGTCAACAAATATCTGATCCCTCACCTCCTTGCGGTAGTTGTTTATGAAGATATTGCGCATTATGGTATAAACCCAACCCTTGAAGTTTGTTCCGGGGGTGTACTTTTCCATATTACCCAAAGCCTTTAGCGACGTTTCTTGCAGCAAATCGTTCGCCTCATCTCTGTCTGCTGTGAGTTTATAGGCAAAGCGTTGCAGCTCTGACTGCACCTCAAGCAGCTCTCTCCTGAATTTTGCTGTATCCAAAGTGTTAATATTTTAATTTTGCACCGGCAAAATCACCGGGGTATGAATATATAACAATGCCAATGGGATATTTGTTTTAAGAGACAATAAAAAATATGCATTAATAATACCACGTAGCGATTTTATAATTAATCCTATTTTTGTATTTTTGCTGAAAAGTTGTTTTAATTTATATCGTTTGGTTTTTTATAGAGCAGAAACAGGATAATGGTACTCAATTATATTTGGATTGCTTTTTTCATTCTTTCGTTTGTCATAGCACTTGGCAAGCTTATCTTCGCAGGCGACACAACTGTGTTCACCGAGATGATGGCAGCCACCACAAGCTCGGCAAAAAATGCTTTTGAGCTGTCGTTAGGGCTCACCGGCGTTCTCTCGCTGTGGATGGGAATTATGAAAATTGGCGAAAAGGGCGGACTAGTTGCCGCATTGGCAAAACTGCTGAGCCCTGTACTGAGCAAGATTTTCCCCGACGTGCCCAAAGGACATCCTGCTATGGGGACAATGTTTATGAACTTCTCGGCCAATATGCTTGGGCTCGACAACGCCGCTACACCAATGGGATTAAAGGCTATGCAGGAGCTGCAGGAGATTAACCCTAACAAAGAGAGAGCAAGCAACCCAATGATTATGTTCCTTGTGCTGAACACATCGGGGTTGACGCTTATTCCGGTGTCGGTGCTAACCTTCCGCACCGAGATGGGGGCGGCAAACCCCACAGATATTTTTCTGCCGATACTCATTGCCACCACTGTAGCTACATTAGTGGGGCTGATAGTGACAAGCATCTACCAGCGCATCAACCTTTTTAACCGCACGATGCTATTGTTCCTTTTTGGTGTATGCCTGTTCATCGCCGGTGGCACGTGGGGAATGATGCAGTTGTCACAGGTGCGCATTGAGGCTCTTTCTACGTCGCTTGCAGGGGTTACACTATTCTCAATAATCATACTATTTATTGTTGCCGGCGTAAGGGCAAAAATAAATGTATACGAGGCTTTTATCGAGGGGGCAAAAGATGGTTTCGGCACTGCTGTGCGCATAATCCCCTACCTCATTGCCATTTTGGTTGCAATAGGCGTGTTCAGAGCATCGGGTGGTATGGATGTTATTATGAATGGCATTGCATCGTGTGCAAGCGCATTAGGCGCAGACACCGATTTTGTTGGGGCAATGCCCACAGCAATAATGAAGCCTCTCAGTGGCAGTGGAGCACGCGGAATGATGGTTGACGCAATGAACACATACGGTGCCGACTCCTTTGCCGGCCGTTTGGCGTGTATTTTTCAAGGGGCAACAGACACTACATTCTACATACTCGCTGTCTATTTTGGCAGCGTTGGGATAAAAAAGACACGACACGCATTAACCTGCGGTTTGCTTGCCGACTTTGCCGGAATTATAGCCGCAATCGTTGTCGGATACATTTTCTTTGGATAATTTTAATACTATGATAAGCTATCAGACCGAGGGCGTAAAGATGCCCGCAATTAAAAAACGTGAGACAACAGCTTGGATAAAAGCTGTGGCCGCTTCATACGGGAAAAAAGTTGGTGACATTGCCTATATTTTCTGCGACGATGAAAAGATTCTTGAGGTCAACCGCGAATATCTGCAACACGATTATTACACCGACATCATCACATTCGACTATTGCGAGGAGAATATCATCAGCGGCGACCTTTTCATCTCGCTCGACACCGTGCAAAGCAACAGCGAACTAGTGGGTGCAACATACGAACAGGAACTTCACCGCGTGATTATACACGGTATCCTGCACCTGTGTGGTATCAACGACAAGGGTGAGGGCGAACGCGAGATTATGGAAGCTTGCGAAAACAGGGCGCTAGCAATGAGGGGGTAAGTTTTTACAACTTCAACCCGTCGAGCATTGCTGTAAATTTTTCAATGCCGTCACGTATCTCGCTTATGAGAACATACTCATTGGCGGTGTGTGAGCGAGTGGTGTCACCGGGACCCATCTTCAACGTGGGGACACCTGCCAACAGTGCATTATTCGACAGTGTGGGCGAACCATAGGGCACGCAACCCATAGCAACTGCCCGCGCCACCAAAGGGTGTTCTAATGGTATGAAAGAGGAGTTGAGCCTTGTAGAACGGGCTGTGACGTTGCAACTCACATTGGATTTTATTATCTCAAGAAGTTCTTTATTCGAATAACATTCATTGCTGCGGATATCAACGACAAATTCACATTTATCGGGAATTACGTTGTGTTGTGTGCCGGCGTTTATCTGAGTGACGGTCATTTTCACATCACCCAACAGCGGCGAGCTCTTTGTGCTTTTGTGGTTACGGAACCAGTCAATATCGCCCAGAGCTTTATAGAGAGCATTAACACCCTCGTTACGCGCTGCGTGCCCCGACACACCATCGGCCACGCAATCGAGCACCATCAATCCCTTTTCGGCAATAGCGGGTTGCATAGACGTAGGTTCGCCGACTATCGCGCAACTCAAAGCCGGAAGATGGGGCAACACAGCCTCAATACCATTGATGCCCGACACCTCCTCCTCGGCCGACGCAAGAAATATTGTATTATATCGCTGTGGCTTCTGGCAAATATTGTAAAAGACCTGCAAAAGAGTGACAAGCGATGCGCCGTCGTCGTTGCTGCCAAGGCCATAAATCACATCACCCTCAACAATGGGCGTAAAAGGATGCTTGCTCCACCCGGCCACCGGCTTTACGGTATCAATGTGAGCGTCGAGCAAAAGTGTCGGGCGCGAAGCATCGTACCCGGGTGCAACGCACCAAAGGTTGTTCAGATGACGGTGCACATCGCATCTTACCGGTGCTCCACGCTCAATAAAGAGTTGCAGTTTGTCGGTAGCATCACCCTCTTCGCGGCTTATGGATGGAGTGCTTATGAGCACCTTTAACAGCTCGACCGCTTGTTTAACATTTGCTTCGCTTGCTTTCATAAAGACCAATCCTTTCGGCACAAAGGTACAACAGCACGCCTCATATACAAAATTCAGCAACGATATTTTTTAACAAAAAGCAATTATAACGCGTTAAAAGTTCCTTTGTAGGCGTTGACTCTTGCGTATTTTTGAATATCGTTGTATCTTCGCACAATAATTAAATAGAACACAAAACAAATGATTACAGCCGACCAGTTGAAGGATATAAAAGAGCGCACAGCAGCGCTGAAACAGTACCTTGCCATTGATGAAAAGATTATACAGGTTGAGGAGGAACAGCTACGCACACAGGCTCCCGGTTTTTGGGACGATGCAAAAAAAGCCGAGGCACAAATGAAAAAGGTCAAGGCGTTGCAGGCGTGGATTGAGGGCTACAAAGAGGTCAACAACCGCACCGAGGAGACCGAAATGGCAATGGAGCTCTTTCGCGAGGAGATGGTTGAGGAGCACGAGGTTGACGACGCTTATAATCGTGCATTGACAGCCATCGAGGAGCTTGAGTTGAAGAATATGCTCCGCGGCGAGGCCGATGATATGGATTGTGTTCTCAAAATAAACTCAGGCGCAGGCGGTACCGAGGCACAGGATTGGGCCAGTATGCTGATGCGTATGTATATGCGTTGGGCCGAGTCGAATGGCTACAAGGTGGCTGTTGCCAACCTTCAAGAGGCCGAGGATGCAGGAATAAAGACTGTAACTCTTGAGTTACAAGGCCCATACGCCTATGGCTATCTCAAAGGCGAGAATGGCGTTCACCGTTTGGTGCGTGTGAGCCCTTACAACGCACAAGGCAAGCGAATGACATCATTCAGTTCGGTTTTTGTGACACCGCTTGTCGACGACAGCATTGAGGTTGTCATTGAACCGGCACGTATCTCTTGGGATACTTTCCGAAGCGGTGGCGCAGGAGGACAGAACGTCAACAAGGTGGAGTCGGGAGTGCGCTTGCGCTATCAGTTCAAAGACCCTTACACCGGCGCCGAAGAGGAAATTCTTATTGAAAATACCGAAACACGCGACCAGCCCAAAAACAAAGAAAATGCTATGCGTCAGTTGCGTTCAATCCTTTACAACAAGGAGATGCAGCACCGTATGGAGGAGCAGGCAAAGGTCGAGGCCGGAAAGAAAAAAATTGAATGGGGCTCACAAATTCGCAGCTACGTATTCGACGACCGTCGCGTAAAGGACCATCGCACCGGCTACCAAACATCGGACGTGAATGGTGTTATGGATGGTAAAATCGACGGCTTTGTAAAAGCCTACCTTATGGAGTTTGCCGACAAAGGAGAGTAAAGAATGGCTGTTGAGATAGAAAGAAAATTCCTTGTCATAAACGACAGTTATAAAGCGTTGGCCTTTCAGAGTGACCGCATTGCGCAGGGATACCTCTGCCGCGAGGGTGGAAATTCCACACGTGTGAGAGTGCGTGGCGACAAAGGATACATCACCATTAAAGGCCCGTCACTCGATGGCGGGCTTAGCCGTTTTGAATGGGAGAAAGAGATTTCTGTGGCCGAGGCTCAAGAACTACTAAAGCTGTGCCACGATGCCACCATTGACAAAATACGTCACCTTGTGAAGTGGGGCAACCACATTTTTGAGGTTGATGAATTCTTTGGAGACAACGAAGGACTTGTTGTTGCCGAGATTGAGTTGAGTGATGCTAACGAGCAGTTCGAAAAACCCGATTTTATTGGCCAAGAGGTTACAGGTGACAAACGTTACTACAACTCAAGGCTTACCCGTTTCCCATACAAAAATTGGTAAATGCATCATCTGTTGCACCGCTTCTTATTGCTTTGCCCCACCATATAAGGCCTTGTAACAAAAAGGCTGAAAAGCAACGCTGCCAGCACCCCGATTGTATTAAAGACAAAATCGTCAAAATCACCGCTGCGATACGAGGTCAGCAGATACTGCAGATACTCCATCACTCCACTGAAAATTATTGGCACAATCACGCCACAAGTTATCATCAGCAACTTTTTAGGCTTTAGAGTAATCTTAAAACTCTCGTACCAGAACACGACACAAAGTGTAAAGTACATTATAAAATGCACCACCTTGTCAAGCCCGACAATCGTGTCTGTACGCACAATTCCCACTGGCTTGTAGAACGTAAGACACAATATCAGCAGCAGCGTCAAAAGTGTTAATTTATATCGTCTCAACAAAAATATTACTCTTTTCATAAGACAGTTTATCACACAAATATAATAAAGTAACAACTTTATTTATAACTTTGCTACATAATTGCAGACAAAAATAGTACAACATTTTTTATTCGCAACGCTTTAATAAAAAAACAACGTGAAAAATTATTTTTACTTTACTAAGGGACAAAAGAGAGGTATTCTGCTCTTTGTTCTGCTGATAATTATTTCAGTTTTAATAAAATGGGGTATATAAAAAAGAGGTACTAAATTTTTAATTAACCTTTGCATATACTATTTTTGCATAAACAAAGATTTTCACGAACAGACTTCAACAATATATGAACGGAGATTTCAATATTCGCGGCAAGAACAGCGACAAAGAGTTTGAAAACGCCTTAAGGCCGCTCTCTTTTCCCGACTTTAACGGACAGGAAAAGATTGTGAGCAACCTTAAGATTTTTGTTCAAGCCGCCAAGATGCGTGGCGAGTCACTCGACCACGTGTTGTTGCACGGCCCTCCGGGACTGGGAAAGACAACGCTGAGCAACATTATTGCCAATGAGCTGGGCGTTGGTTTCAAGGTGACCTCGGGCCCTGTGCTCGACAAGCCCGGCGACCTTGCCGGTATTCTCACGTCGCTTGAGCCCAACGACGTTCTTTTCATTGACGAGATACACCGCCTTTCACCTATTGTGGAGGAGTATCTCTACTCTGCAATGGAGGATTACAGAATTGATATTCTCATTGACAAAGGGCCATCGGCACGCTCGATACAAATTGACCTTAACCCATTCACACTCATTGGTGCAACAACACGAAGCGGACTACTCACTGCACCGCTGCGCGCACGCTTTGGCATAAATATGCACCTCGAATATTACGACAGCAAAACCTTGGCCGGCATCATTGGCCGCTCGGCGCAGATTTTGGGCGTATCGTTCGACGAAGATGCGACATACGAAATTGCACGTCGCAGCCGCGGAACGCCACGTATTGCCAACGCTCTTTTGCGTCGTGTAAGAGATTTTGCACAGGTTATGGGCGACGGACACATCACCAACAGCATAGCAAAGATGGCTCTCGAAGCTCTGAATATTGACAAATATGGGCTCGACGAGATTGATAATAAAATCCTCTGCACCATTATCGACAAGTTCAAGGGAGGCCCGGTGGGCATTGGCACAATTGCTACTGCTTTGAGCGAGGATACCGGCACTATCGAGGAGGTTTATGAACCTTATCTCATCAAGGAGGGATTTATTAAGCGCACCCCACGCGGACGCGAGGTGACCGACCTTGCTTATAAGCATCTTGGCAAAAGCCGTTTCAACAACAACGAACAGGGAACACTTTTTTAAAACCGAAGAATGGGTAAACTGCAATCACTACTGAAAGAGACTGCCATTTATGGTTTGAGCAGCATCGTCGGACGCTTTCTCAACTATCTGCTAGTACCCCTCTACACTGCAAAGATGAGTGTCGAGAGTGGAAATTATGGTGTAGTAACCAATATCTATGCTTGGACTGCGGTTCTACTTGTTTTTCTTACTTTTGGATTTGAGACAACATTCTTCAGATTTGCGAGCAAAGAGAAGGCCGATGTTCCAAAGGTCTTTTCAATGTCGATGCAGGTGATTGGAGTATTGTGTGGTGTGTTCCTGCTTGCCGTGTTATATTTTCTGACACCCGTGGCCGAGGCTCTTGGTTACGGAAAACACCCCGAGTTTATTGGAATGATGGCTGTGGTTGTTTCTCTTGATGCTTTGCAGGCTATACCTTTCGGGCTTTTAAGACTACAGAAAAAGGCAATAAAATTTGCGTCGCTAAAGTTATTCAACATATTTACAAACATCGCCCTCAACCTTTTTGTCTTTGTAGCGCTACCCTATCTACACTCTAAAAGCCCTGATTTTTGGAACAGTTTATACCTCCCCGACAATCAGGCCTTCTACGTGTTTTTCATAAACCTTATATGCACTGCGAGCATAACATTTTTCCTTATTCCCGAGCTTAGGATATACCGCCCAACAGGTGACAAAGCACTGCTTAGGAGTATGCTTAAATACTCTTGGCCGCTACTACTGCTGGGCATTGCGGGAGTGCTGAACCTGCACGCCGACAAAATTATATACACGTGGCTTGTCCCGGGCGACAGAGGCATACAGGAGCTAAGCGTTTATGGAGCCGCAGTGAAGATTGCCGCCATTATGGCAATGCTAATGCAAGCCTTTCGCTACGCATACGAACCATTTGTATTCAGCAATAGCCAAGAAAAAGGAAGCAAGGAGCTTTATGCCAAAGCAATGAAATACTTTATAATAATGTCAATGCTGGCGTTTCTTGTTGTGGTTTTTTATATGGATATTCTGAAATATATCATAAACAGCAACTATTGGGGTGGCCTGAAGGTCGTGCCCATTGTTATGGCTGCCGAAATTTTTATGGGCATATATTTCAACCTTTCGTTTTGGTATAAATTGAACGACGAAACATACTGGGGTGCTATTTTCTCTTTTATCGGCTGCGCACTGCTGTTTGCTGTGAACATCATTTTCGTGCCGAAATATGGCTATATGGCCAGCGCTTGGGCATCTTTCACCGGCTACTTTGCCGCAATGACACTCTCTTATTTTATCGGGCAGAAGAGAAACCCAATAAACTATGACTTAAAGAGCATTTTCCAATTTACATTGCTTTTTATAGTGCTGTACAAAGCCTCGACGATAATCCCGACAGAGAATAGCATTGTAAAGATGTTGTGTAACACCGGACTATTAATCATATTCCTGTTATTTACATTCAACACCATAAAAAAAGAGATAAAATCACTTCGCAAAAAAACGAATAAACAATAACCGGCCTAAGCATCGGAGCTAATGGTTGTGCACACAATCTTTTATCCATTTTATTCTCATTTTTACGACCAAAAAGACATTCAATTAATATTATTTAGTATATTTGCATTATAATAACCACAATTGGATTGAATGACTATGAACGATATAATTCAAATAGACGTTAAGTCAATTCTCGCTGCAAAAGCAGGAAAAAAAGCGCGATATATCCCTCGCTTCGTTATTTCGTATCTAAAGAAAATCATCCATCAGGATGAGGTCAACGAGGCTTTGCGCTCTTTTGGTCACAAAAAGGACCTTGATTTCATCAACGCTTTTATGGAGTATTTTAATAACTCTTTCGAAGTACACGGCCTTGAAAACCTGCCAAAAGATGACCGTCGTTACACATTCGTGAGCAACCATCCGCTCGGTGCACAGGACGGGCTGGGCCTTGCCTACATCTTGGGGCCAATATATGAAGGAAAGGTCAAATTCCTTGTAAACGACCTATTGATGAACATTCCACAGATATCATCTTTCTGGGTTCCCATCAACAAAACAGGAAAACAGGCACGCAACTTTCCACAACAAGTGAACGCAGCCTTCCAAGGCGAGAATCACATTGTAATGTTCCCCGCAGGCTTGTGCTCACGCAAAAAGAAAGGAGTTATCAAAGACTTGCCTTGGAAAAAAACCTTCATAACAAAGAGCGTACAAACACAGCGCGATATTGTGCCCATTCATTTTGAGGGCGAGAACTCAAAGTTCTTCTATCGCCTTGCCAACATCAATAAGATGCTGGGTATAAAGTTCAACATTGCAATGCTATACCTCAGCGATGAGATGTTTAAGAACAAGAATAAAACATTCAAAGTTACTATAGGCAAGCCTATTCCTTGGCAGACTTTCGACAAAACAAAAAATGCAACAGAGTGGGCACAATATGTCCAAGATGTAGTATATTCACTATAGAACAATTACAAACACAATATGAAAGACATTATTGCACCAGTTCCCAAGGAACTGCTTAGAGCTGAACTCACCGAGGATAAATTGCTGCGTTTTACACACAGAAGCGACAATGAAATCTATATAGTAACAGCCTTCGACTCGCCAAATGTAATGCGCGAGATTGGCCGTTTGCGCGAGATTGCATTCCGTGCAGCAGGTGGTGGTACAGGAAAAGAGGTCGATATTGACGAATTCGACACAATGGAGGTTCCATACAAGCAGCTCATCGTGTGGAATCCCGAGAACAATGATATCATTGGAGGCTATCGTTACATCTATGGCAAAGACGTGCGCTTTGACGAAAAAGGGGAGCCAATCATTGCAACAGCACACGGAATGTTCAATTTCTCGGAGAAATTCCTCAAAGAGGTATTGCCCTACACGGTTGAGCTTGGCCGTGCGTTCGTAGCTCTTGAATACCAATCGACACGTATGGGAGCCAAGAGCCTTTTTGCACTCGACAATCTATGGGACGGCCTTGGTGCGCTCACCGTTGTAATCCCCGAGGTGAAATATTTATACGGAAAGGTCACAATGTATCCATCGTACCTGACAAAGGCTCGTGATATGATATTGTATTTCCTTAAAAAGCACTTCCCCGACAAAGAGGGGCTTGTAAAGCCTGTTACTCCGTTGCAGCTCGAGACCGACGAAGATGAGCTTGCTGCAATATTCTCAAAAGATACCTTCAAGGAAGATTACAGAATTCTAAAGCAGGAGGTTCACAAGTTTGGCCTTGCAATTCCACCAATGGTAAATGCCTATATGGGATTATCGCCGACTATGAAAATCTTTGGAACGGCTGTGAACTACGATTTTGGCAATGTTGAGGAGACCGGACTTTTGATTGCTGTCGATGAATTGCAGGACAGCACAAGAATGAGATATATTGAATCATTTATCAAGGAGCACCCCGAGGCTATAAAATTAACATCGGGAGCAGACAAGATTTTTAACGAGAAGGAGGAGAATTAATTCAAGCATCAGCGCAACATTTTCACCTTTTTTCAATTATATATAGTATGAAAGTTGAGATAATAAATAAATCAAAGCATCAGTTGCCATCATACGCCACAGCGCTTTCGGCCGGTATGGACCTGAGAGCAAACCTTGAGAGCCCCATTGTGCTGCAACCAATGGAGAGGACACTCGTTCCCACAGGGCTTTTCATCGCCCTGCCCGAGGGTTACGAGGCTCAGGTGCGCCCACGTAGCGGCCTTGCAATAAAGAAAGGCATAACAGTGCTCAATTCCCCCGGAACTATTGATGCAGATTATCGTGGAGAGGTGTGCGTAATACTTGTCAATCTCTCGAAAGAGCCTTTTACAATAACCGATGGCGAGCGCATTGCACAGATGGTCATTGCACGCCACGAGCAGGTAGAATGGTGTGAGTGCGAGGAGCTGGGCGCTACCGACCGTGGAGCCGGAGGCTTTGGGCACACAGGTGTTTGATAACAAGATAAAAAGTTTTGTATGAAACAGCCGTGGAGGCACATAATATATCTGTTTTTGCTGTTTCTGTCGGTCACAGGAGTGGCTCAGAACAATGAAAATAATATCGACGCACGCAAGCGTGCCGTCGATTATTTTCATTTGGAGTCAATATCGCTTATAGAGCAAGAGAGATATGACGAGGCATACGAAATGCTTGAACATTGTTATGCCCTCGACTCAACATCTACCGCAACACAATTCTTTTTATCATCCTTCTACTCCATCTTGGACAAAGACAGCATCGCCAGCAAGATGCTTGAATATATTGTCAGCAAAGACCCTGAAAACAAAGCGTATAACGATGCTTTGGTCAGCCAATATGCCCGAACAGGAAATTGGAAAGCGGCCATTGCCGTATATGAAAGAATTATCAATACGGCTCACTCAAAAAATGAGATATACAAATCTCTGTACACGCTCTACTACGACGACGGAAATTTTGAGAAAGCACTGGAAATTCTTGACAAGATTGAGGATTTTGATGGAAACACCAGCGAGGTTGCAGCAAAAAGAATACAGTTATATCTGCTGTTGAACAAACGGGACGAAGTTGACAAAATTATAGAGCAAGCGATTGCAACAAATCAAGATGACCTCTTTTTTATGGCATTTATTGGCGAGATGTACACTCTAATGGATGAGTACGAACTTGCCGAAGATACCTATCTGAAGATTCTTGAAAAATCACCCGACGACGTTTTGACACAATCGTCACTTGTTAACCTCTATGCAAAATGCGGCAACGACCCCGCCTTTTGCAAGGCTATTGAAACTTATATAAAGAATGAGAGAGTTGACACCGAGGAGCGTCTGACAAATGTGGTGCGTTACGTGCTCTATAAAGAGGAGACAGATAGTGTATATATTAAACAATTCTTCCAAGAGCTGTTACAGCTCCCTTTTGACAAATTGGAGCTACACGAATCGTATGCAAAGTATCTTGAATACAAAAATGCCGACAGAAGCGAGATTATTCCAGTGTACAAAAAGATTATTGAGTTAGATGCCGAAAATATCGCAGCAATAGTCAATCTATTGCAATATGCCATTGAAGATGAGGACAAGGATGCTGTGCTAAAATATGCCGACGAAGCAATTATGTTCCTGCCACAACACTTAGAGCTATACTATTACAAGGGCTTGTCGCTCTATCTGCTTGGCAAAAAAGAGGAGAGCATTGAGGCGTATAAACAGGGGCTTGAGAAACGCGATGCAGAGACCGATGACAAGCTCGTTGCCGAACTCTACACCTCTACCGGGCACATTTATCACGAGCTTGAGATGAAAGAAGAGTGCTATGCTGCATACGACTCGGCGTTAGTATACAACCCCGATAAAATAGACGTTCTGAATAACTACGCCTATTTTCTATCACTTGAGGAGAGAGATTTGCAGAGGGCTCTCGAAATGAGCCATAAGACTATTGTTGCAGAGCCTGACAACCAGACGAACCTCGACACATACGCTTGGATACTATTCAAGATGGAGCGCTACGAGGAGGCCAAAGCATATGCCGAGAAAGTTATCTCTTTGAACGAAGAGATGAGCGCAGAGGTGCTGCATCACATTGGCGATATTTACGCAAAGTGCGGAAACATTGACAAAGCCGTCACATATTGGGAAAAGGCACGCGAAGCGGGAGAGAATACAAAAATATTGAACAAAAAGATAAAAAAACGCAAATATTACAATGGAGCAAAATAAGAAGATAATATTCGTCATTCTGGCATTGACGCTATTAGTTGCCGGCTGTACATCTAAAAGAGCCGTGCAGAGCCGAGAGAGTGAGCCGGTGGAGGTAATCGATGAGACTATCTACATTGCCGAGTTTCCGGCGATAACCCCCGATACTATTGCTTTGAAATATCTGTCGGGTAATGCCGACCTAAATTTGAAAGTTAATGGCAGCGACATTAATATTAAAGGCAAACTACGCATCAAAAGAGGTGAAGGTATACAAATAAGCATCACGCCTCTTGGGCTCATTGAAGCAGCCTGCGTAGAGTTTCTACCACAAAAAATACGTTTTATAAACAAACTATTCAAGACATATACCGAGGTCCCCTACTCCGAGGCCGCAGCAATAGGCCTCGCAGGCGTAAATTACAATGTGCTGGAGGCGATATTCCTTAACTACGCCTTCTTGCCCGATGGCCGCCTTGCACACAAAGGACTGAACGAGTTAAACGTTGAAAAACAGGAAAACCACTATCTGTTGAACACAAAAAAGAACACAGCGATGAAATATAGCTTTCTTATAGACAAAAACAGTGGCAGCCTTGTTTCGTGCAGTGGACTAAGCAGCAGTGGCGAGAGTATTAAGTGCGACTACTCAAACTTTGACAATGTCGGCAATATCTCTTTCCCCAATGATATATGCATCAATTTCAAAGGAGATACTACAATAAAGTTGAATTTTGAGCTAAATAAAACAAACAACAAATCATTCACATTCTCTACCCGCAGCATAAACAACTCCTATCGCAAACAGAGCGTAGGCGACTTTATAAAGTCAATAAAATAAGAATATGAAAAACCGTATAATAGGCTGTATACTACTGCTGATACTCTCTTTCACAGCACTCTCAAGCGTTCAGGCACAAGGGGATGCTGTTGAGAGTTTGCGCAACAAGGCCAACACATTGCGCAAAGAGATAAAACAGAAGGAGGCCATACTATTATCGTCGCAGAAAGATATTAACGGCAGGCTCAATAATCTCAAAATAATAACAGCAAAGATTGGTGAGTATAAGAACCTTGTCGGCTTGTTGCAAAAAGAGGTAAAAGCTCTCGATAACAAGATGGCAGCCATCGACAAGGAGATAAAAGCACTGGGCAAGGATATTACCAACAAAGAGCAGAGCGTTGAGGTTTCTCGCGCCGAGTATGCTGAGGCTTTGCGAAAGGCGCGTAAATACAACAATTTCGAGAATAAGATGATGTTCGTATTTTCGGCCGATGACTTTAACAAGATGGCGCGTCGTTACAGATATGCCAACAGCTATATGAATGCGCATAAAGAGCTTGCCGACAGCTTGAAGAAGAAAATTGTCGAGCTCGAAGAGAAGCAGAAAGAGCTAAAAGAGAAGCGCAATGAGCTTGAAAAGACACGCTCGGCAAAAAAGGCCTCGTTAAAGGAGCAGGAGACCGAACGCGCACGAATACAAAAACTTGAGAAAGAGCAGAAAAACATCATTGCCGGGCTGGAAAAAGAAAAGAAAAAGGTACAGGCCGAACTAAAAAAGCAACGTAACGAGCTGAACAAACTGAACGCCGCCATCAAACGTGAGGTTGAGAAGGTTGTTGCTGCCGAAAATGCCAAAGAGAAGAGAAGCGAAAGCGGCAACAAAAAGAATAAAACAAAAAAGGAGGGTTCTATATATAGCGAGGATGCCGGCATAGCAAAAATGACGGGCTCTTTTCAGAACAACAAAACAAAAATGCCGGTACCAATAACAGGAGCCTATCTGCTTGTCGACAAATTTGGCGAGAGAAACGCAGTAGAGGGCAAAGGCAGTGTTATGATAAACAATGGTGGCCTCACTTTTAAAGGGACAAAGGGTGCAAAAGCGCGTGCAATCTTTGAAGGCACCGTATCCACAGTGTTCCACCACAACAACTACACCTGCGTATTGGTGCGCCACGGAAAATACATCTCGGTCTATTGTAACGTAGAGAATGTACAAGTAAAGAGTGGCGACAAAATCAAGGCTGGCGACACTGTTGGCGACGTGGCAATAGATGCCGAAGATGGCAATCCACGATTGCTGTTCCAGCTATACCACGAAAAAACACTATTAAACCCGGCCGAATGGTTAAAGCTATAAAGCTATTGCGGTGGCCGAATTTCGGCCACCGCAATACTTTTAATTATTTACCCTTTAAAACCTTCTTAAACTTATCAATAAAGAGAGCTGCTTGCTCCTTTGTCAATGTCAATGGCGGCAACAGGCGAATTGTATTTGTACCACTGACACCGGTAAAGATGTGCTCTTCAAAAAGCAGTTTGCGACGAATATCCTTTACCGGCTCGTCGAACTCAATGCCAATCATCAGGCCCTGTCCACGAACCTCTTTTATGCCCTCTATTGCTCTGAGTTCGTTCAACAGATAATTACCAACAGCATTAACATTATTGAGGAGTGATTCGCTTTCAAAGACATCAAGAACCGCCTCAACGGCTGCACAGGCAAGATGATTACCTCCGAATGTTGTTCCCAGTTCACCATATACAGCCCGGAATTTAGGACTTATGAGCACACAACCAACAGGAAAGCCATTGCCGATGCCCTTTGCTTGGGTTATTATATCCGGTTTTATTCCAGCCCACTGGTGCGCAAAGAACTTGCCGCTTCGGCCACAACCACTCTGAATTTCATCAAGAATAAGCGTCGTGTCGGTGTCGTTACACAGCTGCTGCAACTGCTGCAAGAATGTTACTGACGGTATTTGTACACCGCCAACGCCCTGTATGCCCTCTATAATAACAGCCGTAACATCGCCCTTCTCAATTTCGGCACGCACCGCATCAATATCATCCATCGCAACAAAAGTTGTGTGACCATTAGCATTGATTGGTGCAACGATTTTAGGATTATCCGTTACCTCAACGGCAAGCGAGGTGCGCCCGTGAAAAGCCCTCTTGAAAGCAACGACACGCTGCTTTCCATTTTTGAAAGAGGAGAGCTTTAATGCGTTCTCATTTGCTTCGGCACCCGAATTGATAAAAAAGAGATTATAATCCTCGTAACCGCTAATCTTTCCAAGTTTGCCAGCCACACGCTGTTGCAATGTGTTTATAACAGAATTTGAGTAAAAGCCAAGCGTTGCCACCTGTTGACTTATCATTTCAACATATTTTGGATGAGCGTGTCCAATGGAGATAACTGCGTGACCACCATATAGGTCGAGATACTCATTACCATTATCGTCCCACACTCTACAGCCCTCGCCCTTTACAATGTTTACATCAAACAGCGGATAGACATCGTACAATTTCATTGTAATTTACTTAAAGTAAAGAGTTTATACTTTATTTAAAAAGCTGATGGCTTTAACTGCAAGCCCACTGTCTCGGCAAGACCAAAAAGCAGGTTCATATTGTGGACAGCTGTTCCACTGGCTCCTTTGAGCAGATTGTCGATGATTGATGTGATGAGCAACTTATCGCCGTGCTTTTCAAGATGTATGAGGCACTTATTTGTGTTCACCACCTGCTTCAAATCGAGCGGTCTTTCCACAACGTGTGTAAAAGAGTCACGCTCGTAGTAGCTGTTGTATAGCTTATACAATGTTTCAATGTCTAGGTCGCACTTTACGACAAGCGTTGCAAAGATACCGCGAGGGAAGCAACCACGATAAGGGATAAAATCGATGCTGCCGGCAAAATCGGGCTGCAACTGCTTAATACTCTGCACGATCTCGGGCACGTGCTGATGCTCAAAAGGCTTATATATGCTTATATTATTATCTCTCCAACTATAATGAGTTGAAGCCGATGGCTTCACACCGGCACCGGTGCTACCGGTAATTGCATTTACCGAGATATCCCCTTTGAGCAGATGCTCCTTTGCCAACGGCAAAAGACCAAGCTCGATACAAGTTGCAAAACAACCGGGATTCGCAACGTAACGGCTCTTGCAGGTGTTGCGACGATTAAGCTCGGGCAGACCATATATAAAATCGTGTTCGTTGCTCTTTATACGATAATCCATAGAGAGGTCTATAACCTTCAACTCATCGGGCAGAGTGTGACTCTCGAGGAATTTACGAGTATCACCGTGCGCAGTGCAGAAGAAGAGAAGGTCAATCTCTTCAAAAGGCATCTCGTCTGTAAACACTAAATCAGTCTCACCCAACAGGCCACTATGCACATCTGTTACAAAATTGCCTGCATTGCTGGTGCTGTGAACGAATTTTATCTCAACCTCGGGGTGCAATAACAAAAGACGTAACAACTCGCCCGCAGTATATCCTGCACCACCAATAATACCAACTTTTATCATATTATATTGCTAATAATTATATTTTTTCATCGGGATGATTTGCATAATAGGCACGCAGAGGCGTTGATGTAACCTTGATAAAACCCTTTGCATCATCTGCGGTCCAACCCTTCTGTACCTCGCCATACTCACCAAGTTTGTTCTTCACAAGGTCATTTGGAGAATCCACGCCAACTGTCTCAAAATGCTTTGGCATAAGTTTGAGAATAGCTGTGCCGGTTACGTTACGTTGCGAACTTTCAAGCATAGCCTCAATATCGCGCATCACAGGCTCAAGATACTGGCTCTCGTGCAAGAACATTCCATACCAGTTGGCCACTTGATCCTTCCAATACTGCTGCCACTTACTCAAGGTGTATTTTTCGAGGAATTTATGCGCTGCAATAATCAACATTGGTGCCGCAGCCTCAAAGCCCACACGTCCCTTAATACCAATGATTGTATCGCCTACGTGCATATCACGGCCTATGCCATAAGGTGCACCAATCTCCTCAACCTTTTGTATAGCCTTTATTGGATTACAAAACTGCTCACCATTGACAGCCTTCAATTCACCATTCTCGAATGTCAAGCGCAGTTCCTCCTCACCCTCTTTCTCAACCTGTTTCAAATATGCACTATCCGGCAATCCCTGTGTCGAGTCAAGAATTTCGCCGCCACAGATTGATGTACCCCAAATACCCACATTGTAGGAATATTTAAGCTTTGCAAAATCGGCATTGAAGCCATTTTCGTTCAGGTAGTTCACCTCATATTCACGTGTGAGAGTCATATCTCGTGTCAGAGTGATAATCTCCACACCGGGTGCACAAACAAGGAAGGTCATATCAAAACGAATCTGGTCATTTCCTGCACCTGTCGAGCCGTGTGCGATAGCATCGGCACCAATCTCATTAGCATAGCGTGCAATAGCTAATGCTTGAAAAATTCTCTCTGATGATACAGAGATTGGATATGTACCATTACGGAGCACGTTACCATATATCATATAACGCAGACTCTTTTCGTAGTACTCCTGTGTTACATCAAGTGTCACATACTCCTTTGCACCCAATTTGTAGGCATTTTCTTCGTTCTGCTTCAACTGCTCAGGACTGAAGCCGCCGGTATTGGCACAAGCAGCATATACCTCGTAACCCTTCTCTTTGGCAAGGTACATCACCGTGAACGAAGTGTCCAAGCCTCCGCTAAAGGCAACAACAACCTTTTTCTTCTCCATATATCTTGTTTTTATTTTATCGTTTTACTTTTTATTATGTTTCGCAGGGTCGTACAGCATTGCAGTGCAGATGCAATAGCGACGCTCGGTACGCATCAACACATCGTGATTGACACAGCCTTGACAACCTTTCCAAAAAGCATCATCATCGGTCAACTCCGAGAAAGGCACGGGCACATAGCCCAGTTCTGTGTTGATTTTCATTACTGCACCACCGCTTGTCAATCCAAACAACTTTGCATCGGGCCACATCTTACGCGATAGTTCAAAAGCCTTTTTCTTGATGCGTCTGGCCAAGCCGTGACCACGAAATTTATCCTTTACTATAAGGCCCGAGTTTGCCACATATTGTTTGTTACCCCAACTTTCAATGTAACAGAAACCTGCAAATTCATCACCGGAGAGTGCTATAATTGCCTTTCCCTCTTTCATTTTTTGTGTAACATACTCGTGTGTTCGCTTGGCAATACCTGTGCCGCGCACCTTTGCTGCAGCACTGATAGTGTCAAGAATTTCATCAACAAACTTCTCGTGCGAAGCATTGGCTATAATAATATCTATTCCGTCGTTGTAAATATTATCCTCCATTCTCTCTGCATTTAAATATTGGGGATTATACTTCTCAAAGCCCTGAGCACTGCGTTCCTTGTTGCATCCTCGGCAACTACAAGCATCACAGTATCATCACCGGCAATTGTTCCTAAAATCTCAGGAAAATCGTGATTGTCAATGTGATAGGCCAACGTGCTAGCATAGCTTGGCTTTGTGCGTAGGACAGCCATATTTCCCGAAAATTTTATCGACATAAAACCACTCGTCTCTTGCGGTGTTGTCACGGGGCGCACATCATCTTGTTTTGAATCGTGACGATGCTGATGTGGACGAGTGAGCACATATCTGTATCGACCCTGCAAACCAACGGTTTTTACCACACGCAACTGATGAAGGTCGCGTGAGAGCGTCGCTTGTGTCAGCCTAAAGCCCTCTTGTGCAAGCACGTTCAATAGTTCTTCCTGAGAGCCAATCTCTTGTGTGGACAAAATCAGTCGTATAGCGTCAAGGCGTGAATTTTTTACTTTCATAAATGTATATTTATTACCTTAGGAGCACAAATATACATATATTTAGAGAATAAAACTATTATACATTGCAACTTTTTGTAATAAAAATAAAAATATGCAACTTTTTATTACAAAAAGTTGCATATTTTGTACAATCTGTCCGAATTTGTACTATCTGTTTTTAGTCAAGTTCCTGATCGGGCTCGTAGCCGGCAAGTTCTCTTATCTTGTTTTTAAGCATTGCAAATTGCTTAAAGAGGTCGTGTACCGGTTTCTCGCCATCTTTGTGCAAAGGAGCCTTGCTGTAGAACGACATAAACTCCTGAATACCACTCTCGCCGGCACGCAAAGCAAGGTCGCTGAACAATATTAAATCAAGCACTAACGGAGCTGCCAGTATAGAATCGCGACAAAGGAAATTCACCTTTATTGTCATTGGATATCCCATCCAACCAAAAATATCGATGTTATCCCAGCTCTCTTTTTCATCACCACGTGGCGGATAGTAGTTGATGCGTACCTTGTGATACATATCGGAATATAAATCGGGGTAAACATCACTATCAAGTATATTTTCAAGAGCTGAGGTCTTGCTGCGGCGCTTGGTTTCAAAATTCTCGGGATTATCGAGCACCATTCCATCGCGATTGCCAAGAATATTGGTTGAGAACCAACCGGTAACGCCCAATTGGCGTGTAAAGAATGCAGGAGCCAGCACTGTTTTCATCATAGTCTGACCACTCTTGAAATCCTTTCCGGCAATAGGCATTCCTGTCTCGTTGGCAAGTTCCCACATTGCAGGAATATCAATACAGAGATTGGGAGCACCCATAACAAAAGGACAGCCCTCGCGCATTGCCGCATAGGCATAGCACATACTCGGAGCTACGTTGGCAACATCATTATTCTTCATTGCAGCCTCAAAAGCTTTCAAACTGCCGTGAACCTCATCGTTACGAGGAATAAATTTCTCGGTGCTGGCAATCCAGATAACTACAACGCGGTCGCAACCATTTGCTACCTTAAAATTGCGTATATCCTCACGCAACTGCTCTGTCAAATCCCAACGGGTACAACCCTCCTTCACATTAGGGCCATCGATATTGCTTGCATAGTTTTTGTCGAACAAAGCCTTGTAAGGACGTATAGCCTTTAGTTCGTCCTTCACAGGCTCTACATCCTGAGGCTTGAGCACTGCGGCCTTGACAGCAGCCTCATAAGCATCGTCCTCATATAAATCCCACGCACCAAAAACAACGTCGTTAAGATTTGCCAAGGGGACAATATCCTTTACCTCTTTATAGCACTTGTCGCCACCTTTACCAACACGCATAATACCCTCGCAAGCAAATGAGCCCACAGGCTTTGAAAGTCCCTTACGCGACATTAGCACACCAATGATAGCTGTTGTAGTAACAGCACCCAAGCCAACACACATCACACCCAACTTTCCATTGGCTGGTTTAACTTTTGTATCATTCATTGTCAGAAACAGTTTATATTTATTAAGCAAAATAACCGCTTTTTATTGAACTATCCTAAAAAAATCTCCAATAGTTATTTAAAAAGCTGTTTTTTTCATCACATCAGCCCCTCTTTAAATATTTCGCTCACCGTTGGATGTGGGAATACGGTACGTTGCAACTGCTCTACCGAAAGACCGTTGGTGATTGCAAGAGAGGCTGCGCAGATGAACTCACTCGATGAATTTCCAAGCATATGCACTCCAAGCACCTTATCCTCGGACGAGATAAGCACCTTGCATAGACCTGTCTGCCCCTCATTCTCGGCAACAAAACGGCCCGCGTAGGTCATTGGCAGTTTGTGCAAAGCATACTCAATGCCGGCATTGGTTGCTTGCTCCTCGGTGAGCCCGACAGAGCTTACTTCGGGGTTGGTATACACCACTCCGGGGATTGCATTATACTCCATACTATCCTGCTTGCCAAGAATATGGTTCACTGCAACCTCTGCCTCGCGGCTTGCTGTATGTGCCAGCATTGAAAAACCGGTCACATCACCTGCGGCATAGACATTGGGCAACGACGTCTGCATTTGCTCATTAACCTTTATTCCACGTTCCCTTTCCACAGCTATATTTTCTAACCCGTAGCCACTAAGCACAGGCCTGCGTCCAATGCTCACGAGTATTTTATCGCCCTCGCACTGCTGTTCATTTCCCTCTGCATCTGTGTAAAAGACTGTGTTGCCCTCGATGCGGGTTACCTTGCACTGCAAGCAGAATTTCACACCACGCTTGGCATAAATACTACGCAACATTTCACTCACCTCCTTATCCATTCCACCTAGAATTTCGGGCATCATCTCAATAACGGTCACCGGAACACCAAGACTGTTACAAAAGCTTGCAAACTCGATGCCAATTACACCACCACCAATGACCACAAGGGTTGCCGGAGCCTCGGTAAGCGCAAGCATCTCACGGTTAGTGAGCACCGCTTCATTATTCTCAATGCCGGGAATTGGGGGCACAAAAGCTTCGCTGCCGGTGCAGATGAGCAGTTTCTCGGCCTCGAATGTTTGACCATCACAAGCAATTACTACACCGGTAGCATCACCACGTTCAATCATTGCTTCGCCGCGCACAACAGTTACATTAGCCGCCTCCATTTTCATCTTTATGCCGGCAACCAATTTACGCACAACTTTTGTCTTGCGGTCGGCAATCTTCTTATATTCAAACGACACCTCGCCAGCAGTAACACCATATTTTTTACCGCCATTGGCATAGTCGTACATTTTTGCACTATAAAGCAGTGTCTTTGTCGGGATGCACCCTTCGTTCAAACACACGCCACCAAGTTCGCGTTTCTCGAACAAAACAACTGAAAGCCCTGCCGCGCCGGCTTTCTCTGCAGCCACATAACCGGCCGGACCACCACCAATAATAGCTAAATTGTACATAAGTTTCTGTTATTTATAAACAATAAGTTTGCAACACCGGAAAATACCGTTACTGCAAACTTATTAAAAATACGTGACTAAACAAACGTAATATCTGCCATTTTGGGCTTCTAGCCTCGAAAAAACATCTACAATTCTCATTATTGCAATGAGGATTGTAGAGGGCAACGGATGTATCTTCCCAAAGAGTGTGAGGTTTAACATTTTTTGTCAATAGATGTCGACACTTTGCAAGGAGGGGCTTTATTATATTCTCTGCCCTATTATATTTTCTGCAACCAGCGTTCATCGGCAAAACTTATCAAACGTTAATTTTTGGACAATGTGTAAATTAGTATCTAAAAAGTGTTACTTTTGCAAAAGAGACAATTACATCTTTAGTTAAAGCAGAAAAACAAAAAACAATGACAAAGTCAAACAAAAGCAGCAGAAAAGCTTCAAGAATTGAAATTGGAGTTGAGATGATGACCGGCGCGGCTGCGGCTATGCTCTACTCTGAAGAGGAGATACGCAGTGTCTTTTCCAAAGAGGATGCCGACGAATTTATAGAACTACGCCGACAGGCCAGAGAGAATTTTGCTTCGCAAAAATATGACACGGAGAACGATGATGAGCAGTTGCTTATGGCTGCCGAAGATGAAAGTGGCTATTGATTTTGATATTTAATTAAAGTGGTAGTTTCAAAAAACTACCACTTTAATTTTGCCATCATTTATGTAAACAAAAAATCCGGCAGTTCATCACTGCCGGATTTTTTTATAGATTATGCTATCTTATTACTCTTCGTCATCAGAGAAATCAAGCACATTTCTTTTGTTTGCTTGGATGCGCTCGTAATCCTCTTTTGCCAAGACTACAATCTTGTTGAAATCGCGCTGACCTGTACCGGCTGGGATGAGGTGACCACAAATAACGTTCTCCTTCATACCAAGCAAGTTGTCGCTCTTCATATTGATAGCAGCCTCGTTGAGCACCTTTGTTGTCTCTTGGAACGATGCAGCCGACATAAAGCTTTGTGTCTGCAATGCTGCACGTGTGATACCCTGAAGAATCTGTGTAGATGTTGCAGGTTTTGCATCACGTGATACAACAGGCTTGAGGTCACGACGCTTGAGCATACTATTCTCATCACGCAACTTGCGGGCTGTGATTATCTGACCGGCCTTCAAATTCTCTGAATCACCTGCGTCAACAACAACTTTTTTACCCCAGATGCGGTCGTTCTCATCTTGGAACTGAAGCTTATCGACAATCTGCAATTCAAGGAAGCGTGTATCGCCCGGCTCATCAATCTGCACCTTGCGCATCATCTGACGAACGATAATCTCGAAGTGCTTGTCGTTAATCTTCACACCCTGTGAACGATAAACGTCCTGTGCCTCGTTAACAATATACTCCTGTACAGCGGTAGGTCCCTTGATGGCAAGAATGTCCGATGGAGTTACGGCACCGTCTGAAAGCGGTGTTCCGGCACGTACATAGTCACCATCCTGAACGAGAATCTGCTTAGAGAGGGCTACAAGATACTTCTTAACATCGCCAACCTTTGATGTAACTATAATCTCACGGTTACCACGTTTTACCTTACCCATTGTTACCTCACCATCAATTTCAGAAACAACTGCGGGGTTAGATGGGTTACGTGCCTCAAAGAGCTCGGTTACACGTGGCAAACCACCGGTGATATCACCTGCACTACCGAACACACGAGGAATCTTAACGATTACATCACCGGCCTTGAGAACATCGCCATCCTCTACTACTACGTGACCACCCACAGGGAGGTTGTAGTTGTGGAGTGAATTGCCATTCTCGTCGTTGACGTGGATTGTTGGAATCTTGTTCTTGTCCTTTGACTCGATGATGACAATCTCGTGCAGACCTGTACTCTCATCAGTCTCAACCTTGTATGTAATATTCTCAATTACCGACTCAAATTCAATCTTACCGGCAACCTCGGTTACGATAACGGCGTTGAATGGGTCCCAAGCTGCAATTACCTTGCCCTTTTCAACTATCTCGTCCTCGCTAGCGTAGAGTTTAGAACCGTAAGGAATATTGTGTGCCGACAATACGATGCCGGTGTTAATATCAATGAAGCGAACCTCGCTCAAACGGCTAACTACAATCTTAACGGGTGTTCCATCGGGCTCAACAGAGTCAACGGTACGCAACTCCTCGAATTTGAGACGTGAAGCGTGCTTTGCTCTGATTGTTGCATCGGCTGCGATATTGGCAGCTGTACCACCGGCGTGGAAGGTACGGAGTGTAAGCTGTGTACCCGGCTCACCAATTGACTGTGCTGCAATGACACCGACAGCCTCACCCTTCTCAACCATACGGCTTGTTGCAAGGTTGCGTCCGTAACACTTAGCGCAGACACCGTGCTTAGACTCACAAGTGAGCACTGAACGAATCTCAACGCTTTCGATAGGTGAGTTCTCTATCTCATCGGCAATAGCCTCGGTGATAATGTCACCTGAGTGTACGATAATCTTACCTGTTGTTGGGTGAACAACATCGTGTACTGATACACGACCCATAATGCGCTCGCCAAGAGTTGCGATTGTCTCATCACCGTTCTTGAGTGCTGTACAAACAAGACCACGCAATGTACCACAATCCTCCTCGTTAATAATAACGTCGTGCGATACGTCAACAAGACGACGTGTCAAGTAACCGGCATCGGCTGTCTTCAAAGCGGTATCGGCAAGACCCTTACGCGCACCGTGAGAAGAGATAAAGTACTCAAGCACCGAAAGACCCTCCTTAAAGTTAGAAAGAATTGGGTTCTCGATAATCTGTGCACCCTCCGAACCAGCCTTCTGGGGCTTAGCCATAAGACCACGCAAACCTGAGAGCTGACGAATCTGGTCCTTAGAACCACGGGCACCTGAATCGAGCATCATATATACTGAGTTAAAGCCCTGATCGTCGGTAGAAATTGTCTTCATCAACACATTTGCCAAATCGGCGTTAACGTGTGTCCACTCATCGACAACCTTGTTATAACGCTCCTTATCGGTGATAAGACCAAGGTTATACTCGGCAAGGATTTCCTCAACCTTCTCGTTACCCTTGCGTACAAGTTCCTCTTTCTCCTTTGGAATGATAACGTCGTCGAGGTTGAATGACAAACCACCTTGGAAGGCCATCTGATAACCAAGATTCTTGATGCCATCAAGGAATTCTGCCGAACGAGCTACGCCGACACGCTTGATAACCTCGGTGATGATGTCACGCAATGTCTTCTTTGAAATAATCTGGTTGATGTATCCCATCTCGCGTGGAACAATCTGGTTAACGATAACTCGTCCGACAGATGTCTCGCGCAATACCTGAATATAATCACCATTCTCATCAATATCCTCAACCATAACCTTTACAGGTGCGTGTATTGCTACACGGCCTTGGTTGTAGGCAATAAGTGCCTCCTCGGGACCATAGAATGTCATTCCTGAACCCTTAGCGCCCTCGCGCAACTTGGTAATGTAGTACAAACCAAGTACCATATCCTGTGAAGGAACAGTGATAGGAGCACCATTTGATGGGTTCAATATGTTGTGCGACTGAAGCATCAACATCTGTGCCTCAAGAATCGCCTCGTTGCTAAGTGGCAAGTGAACAGCCATCTGGTCACCATCGAAGTCGGCGTTGAACGCTGTACAAGCAAGTGGGTGCAACTGGATTGCTTTACCCTCAATCATCTTGGGCTGGAATGCCTGAATACCAAGACGGTGAAGTGTCGGAGCACGGTTGAGCAACACGGGGTGACCCTTCATTACGTGCTCAAGAATATCCCAAATGATTGGCTCGCGACGGTCAACAATCTTCTTTGCAGACTTAACTGTCTTTACGATACCACGCTCAATGAGCTTACGGATGATGAATGGCTTGTAGAGCTCGGCAGCCATAAGCTTTGGCAAACCGCACTCGCCCATCTTCAACTCAGGACCAACGACAATTACCGAACGTGCAGAGTAGTCAACACGTTTACCGAGAAGGTTCTGACGGAAACGTCCCTGCTTACCTTTCAAGCTGTCTGAAAGTGACTTGAGAGGGCGGTTAGCATCTGACTTGAGAGCGCTTGCCTTACGTGAGTTGTCGAAAAGTGAATCGACAGCCTCCTGAAGCATACGTTTCTCGTTGCGCAAGATAACCTCGGGAGCCTTAATCTCGATAAGTTTCTTAAGACGGTTGTTACGTATGATAACACGACGATAGAGGTCGTTGAGGTCTGATGTTGCAAAACGGCCACCATCCAGAGGTACCAAAGGACGCAACTCAGGAGGTGTGACAGGGATAACTGTCATAATCATCCACTCGGGGCGGTTGTTGCCGTTAGAAGCAGCCATTGAAGAACGGAAAGACTCCACTACCTGAAGGCGTTTCAAAGCCTCGTTCTTGCGCTGCTGTGACATATCGGTATTAGCACGGTTACGCAACTCGTATGAGAGCGAGTCGAGGTCGATACGTGCAAGAAGGTCCTGAATAGCCTCGGCACCCATCTTGGCAATGAACTTGTTTGGATCATTGTCGTCAAGGAGCTCGTTGCCCTGTGGCAGGTTGTCCATTATTGTGATATACTCGTCCTCGGTGAGCAACTGGTATGCATCAACGCCGTTGAGTACATTCTCCTTACCGGGAATATCCTGACGTGTCTCGTCGTCCTTGCGAGCCATTACACCCGGCTGAATAACGATATATTTCTCGTAGTAGATAACTGCATCGAGCATCTTTGTTGGGAGGCCGAGCAGATAACCAATCTTGTTAGGCAATGAACGGAAGTACCAGATGTGTGCTACAGGAACAACAAGTTGAATGTGTCCCATACGCTCACGACGCACCTTCTTCTCTGTAACCATTACACCGCAACGGTCGCAGACAATGCCTTTATAGCGGATGCGTTTGTACTTTCCACAGTGGCACTCATAGTCCTTTACCGGACCAAAGATGCGCTCGCAGAACAAACCGTCACGCTCGGGCTTATAGGTACGGTAGTTGATTGTCTCTGGTTCCAACACCTCTCCACACGAATTACCAAGTATCTCCTGCGGTGAAGCAAGACCAATGGTAATCTTCGAAAAATTGTTCTTTGTCTTTGTTTCTTTTCTAAAAGCCATAGTTTTATATTGACAAACGTGATGGAATTAATTACTCAAATGATATACTCAAGCCCAAACCGCGAAGCTCGTGGAGCAATACGTTGAGCGACTCGGGAAGCGAGGGAGTAGGCATTGCATCGCCCTTGACGATTGCTTCGTATGCCTTTGAACGGCCTACTACGTCGTCCGACTTGATGGTCAATATCTCCTGAAGGATGTGTGCTGCGCCGAATGCCTCGAGCGCCCAAACCTCCATCTCTCCGAAACGCTGACCTCCGAACTGTGCCTTACCACCGAGCGGCTGCTGTGTGATGAGTGAGTAGGGACCGATTGAACGGGCGTGCATCTTGTCCTCAACCATGTGACCCAGTTTCAGCATGTAGCTGACACCTACTGTCGCAGGCTGGTCGAACTGCTCACCGGTTCCACCGTCGTAGAGATATGTCTTACCGAAGCGGGGGAGTCCAGCCTTGTCAGTCCATTCGCAGAGGTCGTCAAGTGTTGCTCCGTCGAAGATAGGTGTTGCAAACTTCACGCCAAGTTCCTTACCGGCACGTCCGAGTACTGTCTCGAATATCTGACCGATGTTCATACGTGAAGGCACACCCAGCGGGTTCAAAATAATATCTACGGGAGTACCGTCTGCAAGGAAGGGCATATCCTCCTGGCGTACCACGCGTGAAACGATACCCTTGTTACCGTGGCGTCCCGCCATCTTGTCACCCACACCGATTTTACGTTTCTTGGCAATGTAAACCTTTGCCATCTTCATTGTACCTGAAGGCAACTCGTCACCAATCTGCAATGCGAACTTCTCGCGTTTAACCTGTGCATCGTACTCTTTGTACTTGTGCAGGAAGTTGATGATGAGTGTGCGGATGAGGTCGTTGGTGTGTGCATCTGCTGTCCACTTGCTCAACTGGATTGCTGTGAAGTCCATAGCCTCCAGGTCGTGCTTTGTGAATTTCGCACCCTTGGCAATAACCTCTGTACCCATGAAGTCCTTAACGCCCTGTGAAACGCGTCCGCCGATGAGGCTGATGAGTTTGTCTACAAGTATATCTTTCAGTGCGTTAACCTTCTCCATGAATTCGTCGTCGATCTTGGGAAGCTTAGCCTTGTCAGCCAACTTCGCCGAACGTGATTTCTCGGCACGCTGGAAGAGACGACGGTCGATAACAACACCCTGAAGTGAAGGTGAAGCCTTCAAAGAGGCATCCTTAACATCACCTGCCTTGTCGCCGAAGATGGCGCGCAGAAGTTTCTCTTCGGGTGAGGGGTCAGACTCGCCTTTGGGTGTAATCTTACCGATGATGATGTCACCGGGTTTAACGTATGCACCCACACGGATAATACCGTTCTTGTCGAGGTCTTTTGTTGCATCTTCGCTTACGTTGGGAATATCGTATGTGAATTCCTCCATTCCGCGTTTTGTTTCGCGTACTTCGAGTGAGAGCTCGTCAACGTGTACTGATGTCAATACATCCTCACGTACAACTCTTTCGTTCAATACGATAGCATCCTCGTAGTTGTAACCCTTCCAGGGCATGTATGCCACAAGAAGGTTCTTACCGAGTGCAAGCTCACCTGCCTGGGTTGAGTAACCCTCGGTGAGGATGTCACCGGCTTTGACTCTTTGTCCCTTTTCGCAGATGGGACGAAGGTCGATGGTCATATTTTGGTTGGTACGGCGGAATTTGGGAATAATGTACTCTTTCCATGCGGGATCGAAGCTTACAAATTCCTCTTCCTCTGTACGGTCATATTTGATTCTGATTCGGTTAGCGTCGACAAATTCGATTACACCTTCGCCCTCAGCAACAATCTGTGTGCGTGAGTCTTCGGCGAGCTGTTTCTCGATACCTGTACCCACAATGGGGGCCTCGGTTGTCAACAAGGGTACTGCCTGGCGCATCATGTTCGATCCCATCAATGCACGGTTGGCGTCGTCGTGCTCAAGGAAGGGGATGAGTGATGCTGCGATTGATGCAATCTGCTGGGGAGATACATCCATCAGGTCTACTCTGCCGGGTTCCACTACGGGATAGTCGGCATCCTGACGAGATTTTACTTTCTTGCGGATGAATTTACCATTCTCGTCGAGGGGAGCATTACCCTGTGCTATGATTTTGTTCTCTTCCTCCTCGGCTGTGAAGTAGATTACATTGTCGTTGTTGATGTCAACAACACCATTCTCTACCTTTCTATAAGGAGTAACGATGAATCCAAGCTCGTTTATCTTCGCATATATACACAATGACGAGATAAGACCGATGTTGGGTCCTTCAGGTGTCTCAATAGGACAAAGGCGTCCGTAGTGTGTATAGTGTACGTCTCGCACCTCGAAACCTGCGCGGTCACGTGAAAGACCACCGGGACCGAGTGCCGAGAGACGACGCTTGTGTGTTATCTCTGCGAGGGGGTTTGTCTGGTCCATGAACTGTGACAGCGCGTTTGTACCGAAGAAGGTGTTGATTACGGCTGATACAGTCTTTGCATTGATAAGGTCAGTGGGTGTAAACACCTCGTTGTCGCGTACGTTCATGCGCTCGCGGATAGTACGTGCCATACGTGCAAGACCTACGGCAAACTGGTTCGAGAGCTGTTCGCCTACTGTGCGTACACGACGGTTGCTCAAGTGGTCGATATCATCGACAACTGCTTTTGAGTTTACAAGACCTATAAGGTATTTGATAATTTCGATGATGTCCTCTTTTGTAAGTACTCTTACAGACATATCGGTTGAAAGACCCAATTTACGGTTGATGCGGTAACGACCTACATCACCAAGGTCATAACGTTTCTCTGAGAAGAAGAGGTTGTTGATAACCTCGCGTGCGCTTACATCGTCAGCGGGGTCAGCATTGCGCAACTGTCTGAAGATGTAGTACACTGCCTCTTTCTCCGAGTTACATGTGTCTTTGTCGAGGGTGTTGAAGATAAGTGAGCAATCCATTGAATCGGAATTTTCACCCTGCTCCTTGTGAAGCAAAATGCGCTCAACACCGCTTTCGAGAATACGCTCAGCAATGTCAGCTTCGAGGATTGTCTCGCGCTCAACAATAACTTCGCTACGCTCGATTGATACAACCTCACCGGTATCGGGGTCAACAAAGTCCTCAAGCTTGGTCTTTACGACGCGTCCGGCCATCTTGCGACCGATAGCCTTCTTGATGTTTGCCTTGTTTACCTTTACCTCCTCTGCGAGGTCGAATATTTCAAGAATATCCTTGTCTGTCTCAAAGCCGATAGCACGCAACAATGTTGTTACGGGCAACTTCTTCTTACGGTCGATGTATGCATACATGACATTGTTGATGTCTGTAGCAAACTCAATCCATGAGCCTTTGAAGGGGATGATACGCGCTGAATAGAGCGGTGTTCCGTTTGCGTGTACGCTCTGTCCGAAGAATACTCCGGGTGAACGGTGCAACTGTGAAACCACTACGCGCTCGGCTCCGTTTATGATGAAGGTACCGCGCTCTGTCATGTAGGGGATAGGACCGAGGAATACATCCTGGATAACCGTATCAAAATCCTCATGATCGGGGTCGGTACAGTAAAGCTTTAACTTTGCCTTCAAGGGCACACTGTATGTCAAACCGCGTTCAAGACACTCAGCAATTGAATAACGGGGCGGATCAATGTAATAATCCAGGAACTCCAGAACGAAGTTATTACGTGTATCTGCAATGGGGAAGTTTTCTGCAAATACCTTGTAAAGGCCATCATTCACTCGTTTTTCGGGCGGAGTATCCAGTTGGAGGAAGTCTTCGAATGACTTCAATTGTACTTCCAAAAAGTCCGGACATGGCATCGGAACTTTAATAGAAGCAAAGTTAACTCTTTTATTATCAGCTTTTAAAGACATTGTGGAAACGTTTTTTAGAACTTATTTATTTTTAACGCAGAAAAGGTTAAGAACCCTCTGAGGGTTCTTAACCATTGACCCTAACAGGGTACTTTTTTCTTATTTAAGTTCAACTTCAGCACCTGACTCCTCGATTGTCTTCTTCAAGGATTCAGCCTCTGCCTTAGCAAGACCCTCTTTGATTACGCTGGGAGCGCCATCAACGAGATCTTTAGCCTCTTTCAAACCGAGACCGCAAGCCTCTTTAACAGCCTTAACTACCTGAAGCTTGTTAGCACCTGCGCTCTTCAAAACTACGTCGAAGTTTGTTTTCTCCTCAGCAGCCTCACCTGCACCAGCAGCGGGAGCAGCAGCAACAGCAACAGCTGCAGCAGCGGGTTCGATACCATATTCTTCTTTAAGGATTGTTGCAAGTTCGTTAACGTCTTTTACTGTCAAGTTAACCAATTCTTCTGCAAGAGCTTTCAAATCTGCCATTTTCGTATAAATTTAGATTGTTTTTTACTAATAATAAATAAGTTTGTTTATCTTTCACTGAGTGTCTGAAGTACTCCGTGAATGGTGTTACCACCAGACTGTAGAGCTGAAACAACGTTCTTGATGGGTGATTGCAGCAATGCAACAACCTCTGCGATAAGTTCGTTCTTGCTCTTGATGTGGATGAGTGCATCAAGCTGATCAGCACCTACATAGAAGCTCTCTTCAGCATATGCTGCCTTGAGTGCGGGAATCTCGGCTTTGCCGGCAACGTCCTTGATAAGTTTTGCAGGAACGTTTGCAGTCTCGCAGAGCAAGAGAGCTGTAGTACCCTTCAAGCAGGGATACAAGGGTGAATAGTCTACTTCTGCAGCTTCGAAAGCCTTTGTCAAAAGTGTGTTCTTCACAACGAGCATCTTAACACCTGCCTTGTAGCATTTTGCACGCATAGCATTGGTGCTGGCAGCGTTCATAGCTGTCACGTCAACCAAATAGAAATGAGGATATTCCTTCAATACCTCGCCAAGCTGGGCGATTACCTTAACTTTATTTTCCTTCTTCATATTCAAACAAATTAAGCTTCGATGGTTTTAGGATCAATTTTCAATCCCTTGCTCATCGTGGTTGAAAGGAATACACTTTTCACATACGTACCTTTAGCTGTAGAGGGTTTAAGTTTGATGATTGTACTCATAAACTCCTTAACGTTGGCAGCAATAGCCTCGGGTGCGAAAGAGATTTTACCGATAGATGCGTGTACGATACCAGCTTTGTCTACCTTGAAATCGATTTTACCCTGCTTTACTTCCTTAACAGCTTTAGGAATATCCATTGTTACGGTACCACTCTTGGGGTTGGGCATCAATCCACGAGGACCGAGTACGCGACCCAGGGCACCTATTTTACCCATGATTGAAGGCATTGTGATGATAACATCAACATCTGTCCAACCACCTTTGATCTTTTCGATATATTCATCGAGACCAACATAGTCTGCGCCTGCCGCTTTTGCAGCTTCTTCTACGTCGGGTGTACACAAACAGAGTACACGAACCACCTTACCGGTACCACTGGGAAGAGATACAACACCTCTCACCATCTGGTTAGCCTTTCTGGGGTCAACACCCAAACGTACGTCGATATCCACTGATGCATCGAACTTTGTGAAAGTAATCTCTTTCAACAGTTCTACAGCTTCTGCAAGTGAATAGGACTTCGCTGTGTCAACTTTAGCGGCTGCCAACTTTTGATTTTTAGTCAGTTTACCCATTCTAATTTAATTTTTAATTGTTACCGGGAAAAGTTCCACTCACACTGATACCCATACTTCTTGCTGTACCTGCAACCATTTTCATAGCTGCCTCTACAGTAAAGCAGTTGAGGTCTACAAGTTTGTCTTTTGCAATAGCCTCTACCTGCTCCCAAGTGATGGTTGCAACCTTACGGCGGTTGGGCTCAGCCGAACCACCCTTAATTTTAGCTGCCTCCATAAGCTGGATTGCCACAGGGGGAGTCTTAACGACAAAATCGAAAGACTTGTCTGCGTAGTAAGTAATGATAACAGGCAAAACTTTTCCGGCTTTATCCTGGGTTCTGGCATTAAACGCTTTGCAAAACTCCATGATGTTGATACCCTTTGAACCCAATGCGGGGCCTACGGGAGGAGAGGGGTTTGCTGCGCCACCTTTAATCTGTAACTTGATAAGTCCAGCAACTTCTTTTGCCATTTTTCAAAAAAAAATCTATAAATTAACAATTGTTTAGGACGATGTGTGGAAGCCGCATCATTCCTTATTGACTTGCGTAAATCCTAACTCTACGGGTGTGCTACGACCAAAGATTTTTACTGTTACCTTCAGTTTCTTTCTTTCGACGTTAACCTCTTCGATAACACCATTGAATCCTGTGAAAGGTCCATAGTTCACTTTTACTGTTTCGCCTACAGTATATTCCAGAGCTTCTGCCTCTTCTGTTTCCTGCAGAATATCTACAGTACCAAGAATCCGGTTAATCTCTGCTTGGCGAATGGGAGTCGGAGACTCTGTTCCACCAAGAAATCCCAAGACATTAGGAGTATTACGTAACATATAGGGTATTTCACCTACCAATTTTGCTTCAACTAGAACGTAGCCCGGAAGGCAGTTTCTCTCTTTAACGATACGCTTACCGTTACGTACTTGAACAGTTTTTTCTGTTGGGATAAGTACCTGAGAAACATAATCGCTAAGGTTATGAAGCTTGACATCTGTGTCAATATACTCCTTAACCTTCGCTTCCTTTCCGCTAACGGCACGTAAAACGTACCACTGGAATGCTTTCTCTTGTTCTGCCATCTTTTTACTGGATAAATCCGTATATAAGTTTCATACAAAACTCGAATACCATATCAATTCCAAAGACAACCAAGGCTATCAGGATGGATGCATTTAAGACAAGAAGAGCTTGACTTGTCAGCTGTTTTGCTGACGGCCAAGTAGTCTTATGCACAAGTTCGTTGTAAGAATCCTTACAATATTGAGCTATTTGATTAAGCATAGATGTTATATTTTAAAGCACGGGAAGAGAGGCTCGAACTCCCGACACCTGGTTTTGGAGACCAGTGCTCTACCAACTGAGCTATTCCCGTAGGTTATCAGTCCCTCTTGCGAGGGAACTGATAATTATGTTGTGATATTATTCGATCACCTTAGTAATCTGACCAGCACCTACTGTACGACCACCCTCACGGATAGCGAAAGTAAGACCTTCGTTCAATGCTACGGGGTAGATCAACTCAACTGTGATTGACAAGCTATCACCGGGCATTACCATCTCAACGTCTGCGGGGAGAGTAATCTCACCTGTACAGTCCATTGTACGGAGGTAGAACTGGGGACGATATTTGTTGCGGAATGATGTGTGACGACCACCCTCTTCTTTCTTCAAGATATAAACTGAAGCCTCGAACTTAGAGTAAGGTTTGATCTGACCGGGGTGGCAAAGTACCATACCACGTTTGATCTCGTTCTTGTCAACGCCACGGAGCAAAAGACCTACGTTGTCACCTGCCTCACCGAGGTCGAGGAGCTTACGGAACATCTCAACGCCTGTTACAACAGTCTTCTTCTCCTCGCCAAGACCAAGGATCTCAACCTCGTCACCTACCTTAACAACACCAGTTCCGATACGACCTGTTGCTACAGTACCACGAGCTGTGATAGAGAACACGTCCTCAACGGGCATCAAG
>JAZRMQ010000065.1:0-7901 GCA_045647745.1 Bacteroidaceae bacterium
CTCAATGTTGTTAAGTTCTGCCTCTTTCAACCACACCTTTATTATGCTGAATGTACTTGCAATGGTGTTTGCTGAATACTCTTGTCCCAACAACCAAGCAGTCAAGCGTTCTTCAAGGCGATTGTCAAACAGTTGCCAAGTGAGTGCAAGGTGATTGTCGTTACAGAACTCTTGCAAGCGTTTCAAGGCATTGTAATGGTTGTAGATTGTACCGCTGACAATCTTGCGTTGGGTTGTCTTGTTAACCATTTGCTTTTTACGTTCAATGTAGTCTTGTATGAATGTCAAAGGGCTTTTCTTGATGTTTGTGTCCTTGCCATTGATTTTGCATTTGAGGTAGTTTTCAAAGTTCTCTTTCGTGTGTTCAATCTCGCCCTCTGTGATTGCTTTTGCATAGTCGTTGCAGTAAGAGAGTATCTGTTTCAGTGCTTTGTTTACCTCTTTATTATAGCGTAATTGTACTGCTCCAATGGCAGGGTCTTCTGTTGCCCTTTCGCCTATTTGGGTTCTTGTGGTCTTTAACCAATACTGTGGTTCTATGAGCAGTTTAGTGAATACCCTTGCTCGTTGCTTGTCGATTGTAGTTGTCAACCAAATTTGAGATTTGTCGCTTACTGGTTTGAGATTGAAATTGACTCTCATTGTAAATTTACGATTAATATAAAATTCATTTTCGACCATATTAAAAATACTTTTTTGACTTATTATTTTCTAAAGTATATGTTTGGTCTATAGAAAAGTCAAGGGGTAAAAGCATTTTTTTTCGATTTTTTTTCAAAGGTACCTGGAAAATCTCATTTGCTCAAATGGTGGCAACTGCTACTGGTGTCAAAAACTGGTGTCAATTTACATTTATTAGCTATTATGTTAAAAATCCCTCCAGAGAGGTCTGGAGGGTATATATCAATGAAATAACCTCTGCTTTTTGAGGGCAGAGGTTATTCAAATATGCTTAAAAAGGGGTTTAAATTATTCCCACTCAATTGTAGCTGATGGTTTGGGGGACATATCGTAGCATACGCGGTTGATGTTTGGAACTTCAGCGAGTATGCGGTCGGTAATCTTCAAAAGGATTGGCCACTCGATTTGCTCGATGGTTGCTGTCATTGCGTCTACTGTGTTCACGGCGCGGATGATGACGGGCCAGTCGTATGAGCGTGCATTGTTGCGTACACCTACTGATTTAAAATCGGGTACTACGGTAAAGTACTGCCATACGGTTTTGTCGAGGCCGGCATTTTTAAACTCCTCGCGAAGGATTGCATCACTTTCGCGCAATGCCTCCAAGCGGTCGCGTGTGATTGCGCCAAGGCAACGAACGCCCAAACCGGGGCCGGGGAATGGCTGGCGGTATACCATATCGTATGGCAAGCCGAGCTCAAGACCACAAGCACGTACCTCGTCTTTGAACAATTGGCGGATTGGCTCTACTAGCTCAAACTGAAGGTCTTCGGGCAGGCCACCAACATTGTGGTGTGATTTTACCATTTTGGCTGTTTTTGTACCACTCTCAACAATATCGGGGTAGATTGTTCCCTGTCCCAAAAAGTCGATGCCGTCGAGTTTGCGTGCCTCCTCCTCGAACACGCGGATGAACTCGCCGCCGATAATCTTGCGTTTCTCCTCAGGGTCGGCCACATTCTCGAGCTTGCCAAGGAAACGGTCTGTTGCATCTACATATACAAGGTTTGCACACAACTGCTTGCTGAAAACATCAACAACAGCCTCGCTCTCGCCCTTGCGCATAAGGCCGTGGTTCACGTGAACGCAAACAAGGTTCTCGCCAATAGCTTTGAGCAACAATGCTGCAACAACAGAGCTGTCGACACCGCCCGATAGAGCGAGCAACACCTTTTTGTTACCTACCTGACGACGAATAAGTTCCACTTGGTCGTTGACAAAGTTGGTCATATTCCAGTTTTTCTCGGCCTTGCAAGTGTCGAGAACGAACTCTTTAACAGCCTCTTTAACAACCTCAACATCGTTGCCAATCTCGGCAATCTTTGTGTCGCAAAGTGCCTTGTCGTGTCCGGCAGCCATAACAGGGAAACCGGCGTTGTAAATATCGTGGTTCACATCAATAGCAACACCATCGATGACATTGTTGGGGCCACCATTGATTATTATACCTTTTACATTGGGGAGTGCTTTTAACTCATCGACGGTGATGTCGTGTGGGTAAATCTCGCTGTAGACGCCGAGCGCGCGGATTGCGCGTGCAAGCACTGTGTTCTCGTGACTTCCTAGGTCGAGGATGACAATCATATCCTGTTTCATATTCCTAAAATATATTAATTGGTTTTCTATTTTTTTTACATTGCGAATGTACAGCTTTTTCTTTTTTTCAACAAGTGCAGAGTACTTAATATTTGTGTCAAATGCTAAAAAAAACGAGAGTGAAATCCGCAAGGTTTCACTCTCGTTTAAGTGCGCTATTGTTTATTCACGGTGATAACACCGATGATATTACTTTTCATTGCAAAGGCTTTGAAATTGTTCAAAAAACTCATTGTCTCTTGTTTTTTGTTGTTTAAAATTGTCTACTGCTTTGTTGAGCAGTGCAAAGATAGATAAAAAATGTATAACAACGACAATAAACAATGAAAATATTACAATATTTTATTGGCTTTTTTATGCTGCGATTATTTGCGCGGGGTAGTGCGCCGCGCTTGTTTTTTTAGCCTTGCTTTTATGGCAAAGCCTGTTTTTCTGCTTTTTTCAATGTTTTTTTGTTGTTTGAAAAATATTTGCCTGTAATTTTGCTTTGTATATGAAAACATTTTGCTACCTTTGTAAGGTAAAATCTTGCGAATATTAGGCCGATAAATATGAAGATAACAAAAATTACATTTTTAATTCTTCTTGTGGCGCTGATGTTAGTGTCGTGCCGCGCAGCCGAGTATTGCAATTGTGGATGAGTAAATCCCATTGATATAAATAAGAACGAGATTTTTTTTAATTATAAACGTTTTAATTAAATTTAAAGAAAAATGATTAAACTTGGTATTAACGGTTTCGGTCGTATCGGCCGTATGGTGTTCCGCGCAGCAGTGAAGAACTTCGCTAACGACATTCAGGTTGTAGGTATCAACGACCTTCTCGATGCTGATTACTTGGCATATATGTTGCGTTACGACTCTGTACACGGTCAGTTCGACGGTACAATCGAGGTTGAGGGCAACTACTTGGTAGTAAACGGTAACAAGATTCGTTTGACAGCTGAGATGGATCCTGCTAACTTGAAGTGGGACGAGGTAGGTGCTGAGGTTGTTGTTGAGTCAACAGGTTTCTTCTTGACAGACGAGACAGCTCGCAAGCACATCACCGCTGGTGCAAAGAAGGTTATTATGTCAGCTCCTTCAAAGGACAGCACTCCAATGTTCGTATACGGTGTTAACCACACTACATACGCTGGTCAGGACATTATCTCTAACGCATCTTGTACAACAAACTGTTTGGCTCCTATCGCTAAGGTGTTGAACGACAAGTTCGGTATCGTTAAGGGCTTGATGACTACAGTACACGCTGCAACAGCTACTCAGAAGACTGTTGACGGTCCTTCTAAGAAAGACTGGCGTGGTGGTCGCGGTATCCTCGAGAACATCATCCCATCTTCAACAGGTGCTGCAAAGGCTGTAGGTAAGGTTCTTCCTGTTCTCAACGGTAAGCTCACAGGTATGGCATTCCGCGTTCCAACTTCAGACGTTTCTGTAGTTGACCTTACAGTAGTATTGGAGAAGGAGGCTACAATGGCTGAGATTTGCGCTGCTATGAAGGAGGCTTCTGAGAACGAGTTGAAGGGTATCCTTGGCTACACAGAGGACGCTGTAGTTTCTACAGACTTCCGTGGTTGCGCTAACACATCAATCTTCGACGCTAAGGCTGGTATCTCTCTCGATGCTAACTTTGCTAAGGTTGTTTCTTGGTACGACAACGAGTGGGGTTACTCAAACAAAGTTTGCGAAATGGCTCGCGTAATCGCTGCTAAGTAATTTAGAGCAAACAAACCCTAAATATGAATGGGCTTCACTTTTTGTGAAGCCCATTTTTTTTGTTCCCCCCGGGCCTCAGTGGCAAAAAACAACAGCCATATTTTTTTATGCTAACAGATTTCACTATCTTTATCACAAAATACCTTATTATATATAATAATACTAACCACAATATCCATTATGAGAAAAACATTGTTATTTATGTTGCTTGCTGTGGCAATGCTGCTTGGCAGTTGCGCACGACAAAAGCACACATTCGAGATAAAGGACGGTAAGTTCCTTTACGACGGCGAGAAGGTGCAGCTCATCTGTGGCGAGATGCACTATCCGCGTATCCCGGTAGAGTATTGGCGCGACCGTATGCAGCGTGCCAAGGCAATGGGCCTGAACACAATCTCGGCCTATGTCTTTTGGGCAGTTCACGAGCCGCAGCCCGGAGAATTTAATTTTGAAGGTCAGGCCGACATTGCTCGCTTTGTAGAGATTGCCGCCGAAGAGGGGCTGTTCGTTCTTTTGCGCCCCGGTCCATACGTTTGTGCCGAGTTCGATTTTGGAGGCTACCCCTATTGGTTGCAGAACGATACTTCGCTTGTTTGGCGCAGCGATAATCCAGCCTTCCTAGCCGCTTGCGAGCGCTATCTGAACGCCCTTGGCAAGGAACTGGCACCGCACACCGTTACTAATGGAGGTAACATTATAATGGTGCAGGTCGAGAATGAATACGGCTCATACAGCAACGATAAGGTCTATCTTGGCAAGATGGCCGAGCTTATTAAAAATGCCGGCTTTAATGTGCCATTGATGACTTGCGACGGCTCGGGACAGATGCCCAACGGCTATATTCCCGGCATACTGCCAACGGTGAACGGCGCTGTGGGCGATGATATTATGCGCTCTATCGACCGCTATTGGCCCGGAGGCCCATATTTTGTGGCAGAGTTCTATCCGGCTTGGTTCGACGTTTGGGGATTGCCACATTCAGCTGTCAACTATCAGCGCCCGGCCGAGCAACTTGATTGGATGCTCAAGAACGACGTATCGGTGAGCATTTATATGTTCCACGGCGGAACAAATTTCCACTATACCAACGGAGCGAATACCAACAATGGTTCCTACGAGCCGCAGCCCACAAGCTATGACTATGATGCACCGCTTGGCGAGTATGGAAACGCCTATCCAAAATATCACGCCTTCCGCGAAGTTATCCAGCGCAACCTGCCCGAGGGTAAAGTTTTGCCTCCGGTGCCGGCCGATAATCCCACAACAACATTTGCTCCTGTAGAGCTCACCGAGTGGGCGCCACTGTCAATAGCGTATGGCAAAAGGGTAGAGGCCGAGCAGCCACTCACCTTTGAGGCAATGGAGCAGGATTACGGCTATTTGCACTATCAGACAACCATTGCCACCCCCGACAGCGGCAAGTTGGTACTCGATGAGTTGCGCGACTATGCCGTTGTAATCCTCAATGGCAAGGTGGTGGGTAGCATTGACCGCCGTTTCCACCAAAACAGCATTGCACTGAACGTAACCGAGCCAAACTCTGTGCTTGAAATACTTGTAGAGAATGGTGGCCGCGTGAACTATGGTAAAGACCTTGTAAACAACCTAAAGGGCATTACCAAGCGAGTGCTCTTCAATGGCGAGGAGGTTACCGGTTGGACAACAACAGGCTTGCCATTGCATCGTGCCGATGTAAAGAATTTCCGCTTCCCACGTATCCGTTACGAGGGCAATCTCCCCGGCTTCTATCGTGGCACATTCACCATTGACAAAGTTGCCGACACCTTTGTCGATATGACAGGTTGGGGCAAGGGTGCCGTTTGGGTGAATGGTAAGTCACTCGGAAAATTCTGGGGTATTGGTCCTCAGCAGACAATGTATCTGCCTGCACCTTGGCTCAAAGAGGGCGAGAACGAGATTGTGGTGTTTGAGATGGAGTACACCGGCAAGCGCACCCTCTGTGGCGTGGACAAGCCAATACTCAATGTGCTTGGCCCCGATAAAAATGCCTTCACCACCTCGCGCGACTACAACCGCGTGCCCATCCTCGATGAGTATGATGGCATCTTCCAAGGCACCGTCGAGCACAAGACCGGCTGGCAAGAGTTTGCCTTCGATGGAATGAAGACATTGCGTCACCTCTGCATCGACGTTCAAAGCACATACGACGGCAAACACTCTTGCATCTGCGAGATAGAACTCCTTGACGAGAATGGCACCCCAATAAACAAAGATAAGTGGAACGTGGTGTTTACTAATACCGAGGCACTTGGCGAGGGTGTTGCCGATGATATGATTGATGGTGACGAAGCTACCTATTGGCACTCTGCTTGGCGCAAGGACGTTAAGCCATTGCCTCACCAAGTAATCATCGACCTTGGCAATATTAGAACAGTGAAGGGCTTCCGCATCCTCACACGCGATGTCAATCTTCCCGGCTGCATCAAGGACTTCCGCCTCTACGGCCGCCCGCAGTTCTTCTTGTATGAGTAAGTTGCGTTGTTGTACTGAACGTAGTGACGAGAAATATTAATAAACCGCTAAAAATCTCTTGCAGGCATATTAAGAGAGATACTTCACTGCACTTTGTTCCGTTCAGTATGACAAGCCGGCGAACAATGTCATCCTGAGCGAAGTCGAAGGATCTCTAAATTTTTCGTCGCACACAATGTCATTCTATATTTGCATAAAGAAACGAAGATAGCGATTTCTCGCTATCTTCGCAAGCGGACAGAAGCAGTAAAGGATAAAGATTATTAACTGTCATTGGCACTGAAGATACCGTTCAAAATGTTAATCCCCTTTACTCTCTTTGTTAGATTTCGAACAGTTCATTAGGCGTTAGAGCCTGTATTTAGAATCGATGGAACAAACAAAGATCCTTCTGTAAACTTTTAAAATTTTATAGGCATGGCAAATGTAAACAAAATTATTGGAATTGACATCTCTAAAGAGAAATTTGACGTGTGTTTTTCTTTTCAGCCTTGCGATTATAGCTCCAGGAGCTACAATTACAATGCAGAAGGAATCAAGTCGTTTATGAAAAATGTACCATCGGACAGTGTATGTATTATGGAAGCAACAGGAGTTTATCATTTGCGATTAGCCTATGCCTTGAACAAACTGGGTGTGTTTGTTTCAGTAGTCAATCCATTATCGGTAAAGAACTTCTCTCGCGCAGTAATGTGCCGCACGAAGACAGACAAGGCTGATGCAAGACTGCTTGTCGATTATGCACGCAGAATGGAACTGACAGAGTGGAAACCAACATCGGACAACTATATCCGCATACAACAGATATACCGCAGTATAGAGTTGTTTCTAGGCAACATCACTCAGTTTGAAAATCAGTTGGAAGCAATTAACAATTCACCTGTCGGCAATCCAAAGCTCTGTCGTATGCTGCGTAAACACATAAAGACGCTTCATAAGCAGATTGTACTGCTGGAAAAGCAGATAGAGGAACTTATTGCAAAGGATGACAAAACCGTGGTGGAGCATATCAGCTCTGTTCCGGGTGTAGGAAAGAAAACGACCATTGCTCTGCTTACTGCAACAAAAGGCATGCACGGCTTTGACAACTATCGGCAGGTTAGCTCTTATTTTGGACTATGCCCCAGAATATACGATTCCGGCAAGTCGGTGCATGGAAGGGCGCACATTTGCAAGATGGGGATGGGGTGGATAAGGAAATTGCTGTATATGTGCGCCATTTCAGCCGCACGACACAATAGGGCGTGCGCCTCTCTCTACGAACGGTTGCGCCAAAAAGGGAAAGCTGTAAAGGTTGCTTTAATTGCTGTTGCAAATAAACTTTTGAAGCAGATTTTCGCCATTGTGAAGAATAATTGCGCGTATAGCGAATTTTATGCTTGATTTATTTGGATTTTAACACAGTTCATTTTGAGC
>JAZRMQ010000066.1:0-168702 GCA_045647745.1 Bacteroidaceae bacterium
GAGAACTTCGAGGCAGTTATTGCTAAGGCTAAAGACCCGAATTCGGTATTAAGCAAATACACTTATGTAGAACTGGATGAAGATGAATATTCTGCCGAAGTTAGCAAAGTTACACCTGTTCAAACTATCATTGAGATACAGCAACACAAAGCTGTAGAGGCTGCCAGAACAGAAGTAGAGAAGCAGGATATAAAACAGCGATACGACATACTTCGAGTTGTGAGCGATGTTATACCTATAGCCAATACGCAAGTAAGGAGCAAAGCAGACCTCGCTAAACCTGAAGTAAAAGAGTATATAAAGCGCCACGCAGAAAAAGCCATTAGAGATAATGCACAATTATCTAATCCTCTATTCGCAGAAGAAATTGCTACTGAGCAGATTGCGCATATAGATGAGGTTGTTGAACTGGCAATAAAAACTTTTATTGACAATACAATTGAAATACCTCGAATGACTGTTCAGAAAGAGGTTTATAGGGCAGAGTATCGATGGTTTGACCTTGATACAAGAATTGGCTTTGACCTACCAGCCCTTCAAGATGAGTTGATTAGAGTGTCTATTGGTGCAGGAGAGCAAAGTGTTGAAACAATTCAAATTGAGACGGGTCGTAGGTTTGACACTCCTATAAATGTGATTGTGAGTGCTCTTATTGATTATGATGATATTGACTATGATGAAAACTCTGAGTTATTATACCATCTTGCAGGTCAAGCCATAGAGGCTATTTCCGAGAATCTTGAGAATAAGGATACTTTGGCAAAAGTTGTTCATGATTTTAAGAAAGCCATTGCAAGTTCTATATATGACCAGATGAAGCGACACTTTGTGATGCAATCAACAGGCTATGTAAGGCCAAAGGTATTGCCATTTACGGGTATTGCGCCTCAGAATGTTAAAGAAATAGAGGGCTATGGACGAACAGACTACCGAAATGTTATATCGCCATCGCACCTTCGTAAATTTATATTTACCGGGTATTTAAAATCATACTATGCCGAGTACAAGTTCGATAGTAAGACCGAGCATGATTTCTCGTTTGTATTAGAGAACGACCCAAAGGTCTTGAGATGGTTGCGTCCTGCAAAAGAGCAGTTTAGCATCTACTGGTCTAATGGCTCGAAGAGATATGAACCTGACTTTATTGTGGAGACCAAAGATTGCATTTACATGATAGAAACCAAGGCGGCAAATGAAGTTGCAAATGAAGAGGTACAGATGAAAAAACAGGCAGCTGAAGAGTATTGTCGCCATGCATCAGAATATACAGCAGAGAATAATGGTAAACCTTGGAAGTATATTTTACTTGCTCACGACAAAGTTGAGCGTACATCAGGTTTTGATTATTTGATAGCTTGTAGTTAAGTACTTTGAAGAGTATAAATAAGGTTCTTGTTTTTTGCCTAATACTATTTATTTCTGAACTATGAATAATAACAACATAGTAATTTACCAAAGCGAGGATGGTAAAGTACATCTTGATGTGGTGTATAATGAGGAGACAATGTGGCTCACGCAACAGCAGCTTTGTGATTTGTACCAAACAAGTAAATCGAATGTAAGTGAGCATATTAAGCATATATTCGAGGATGATGAACTAGTTCGAGAGGCAACTGTTCGGAAATTCCGAACAGTTCAAATTGAGGGCATACGCAAAGTGGAGCGCGAAGTTGAGCATTACAACCTTGATATGATTCTTTCGCTAGGTTATCGCGTGCGTTCTGTTACTGCAACACGTTTCCGTCAGTGGGCTACCGAGCGATTGAAAGAGTATATCATAAAGGGCTTCACAATGGACGATGAACGCCTGAAACAGTTGGGTGGCGGTAACTATTGGAAAGAGTTGTTAGACCGCATCAGGGATATCCGTTCATCGGAAAAGGTTATGTATCGTCAGGTACTCGACCTTTATGCGACAGCTGTGGATTATGATCCACGCAGTGACCTTTCAATCGAGTTCTTCAAAATTGTGCAGAATAAGTTGCACTTTGCTGCGCACGGACACACTGCCGCGGAGATTATTTATGAAAGAGCCGATGCTGAGCAACCTTTTATGGGATTGACAACCTTCAAAGGGGAGCATCCAACACTTGCCGATGCTAAAATAGCAAAGAACTATTTGAAGGAAGATGAACTTAAGATTCTTAATAACCTAGTTTCGGGATATTTCGATTTCGCCGAGATACAAGCAATGAAACGTCGTCCTATGTATATGAGTGATTATATACAGCAACTTGACAATATCCTTTCTTCAACAGGCGAACAGCTATTGACTGGTGCCGGCAAGGTGAGTCATACCGCAGCAATTTCAAAGGCTGAAAACGAATATCGCAAATATGAGTTACGCACACTCTCGCCGGTAGAACAGGCTTACTTGGATACCATTAGGCAATTAAGCAAAGAGGCGAAGGAGAAGAACAGGAAGTGATAGAAATGTAGAATTATAAGTAACGGATTTATAAAGGGTTTTGACTATTCATATTACAATAAACAAGAATACGAATTAGAAATATGAACGAACTCAACTACTATATTAACAGCTTTTCTTCACTGCACACGATGAAGAAATGTGGAAAGCCAGCACCGCACAAGGCGTTGTTGCTTTTGTCGGTTATTGACCTTGTTAAACGTGGTTTAATTACTAATTACGTAAGTTTAATTTAATCTGGCTTATATCGAACATTAAATAAAAAACAACATACATTTATTGTTAATTCGTGACGTTTTCTGTCAAATAATCAAACAAGACAAAGATAATGATTATCTTCGCAAAAAAAATAACGGACAATCTGCTATGATAAAGAAATTTCTTCTCTGTGCGCTTGCGTGCATCACTCTTTCCACTGCCACTGCCGATGAGGGTATGTGGCTACCCAGCCTCATCAAGGAGCGTGTAAAAGATATGCGCAAAATAGGCTTTAAGCTAAAGGCTGATGATGTATATTCCAATGAAAAGCCTTCGTTAAAGGATGCTGTAATGCAGTTTGGTGGCGGTTGTACCGGAGAATTTATCTCGCCCGATGGTCTTTTGCTAACCAATCACCACTGCGGATACGCATCAATACAAAAGCTTTCATCGGTGGAGCACGACTACCTCACCGATGGCTACTGGGCAAAATCGCGCAGCGAGGAGTTAAATGTCCCCGGGCTCACTATCAGTATCCTTGAGAAGATGGAGGATGTCACCGACAGGATTGCTGCCGGCGAGAGCAAGAAGGATATTATTGCACAGGCAACACAAGGCAAAGGTTGCCGAGCAAGCATTGAGTCTATGTACTACGGCAACCAGCACTATCTTTTTGTCTATCGTGTTTACAGCGATATTCGTTTGGTTGGTGCGCCACCATCATCCATTGGAAAGTTCGGAGGCGACACCGACAACTGGATATGGCCACGCCACACAGGTGATTTTTCAATGTTCCGCGTATATGCCGGCGCCAACAATGAGCCGGCCGACTACTCTGCCGACAATGTCCCCTACCGTCCCAAGCGCTACCTCCCAATCTCGACAAAAGGAGTGAAAGAGGGTGATTTTACAATGATATATGGCTTCCCGGGAAACACACAAGAGTATATCACTGCCGACGCTGTGGAATATGTTGCCGAGAAGGCTAATCCAATGAAGATTGCCTTGCGCACAATACGCCTTGATATTATCAGCGAGGCACAAAGCAAAGATGTTGCGACACGCATTGCCTATGCTGCCAAGCACGCAAATATTGCCAATGCTTGGAAAAAGTGGCAAGGCGAGAGCCTTGGGCTTGAGCGCCTTGGGACAGCCGAGAAGAAACGTGCATACGAAAGGTCTTTTGCTGCTTGGGCTGCCGATAAACCACAATTTGCCACCCTGCTCGACTCAATGCACACTGCATACGAAAAGGCAATCCCCGGCTACTTTGCGCGCGAGCTGTTTAACGAAACAATTGCCGGCATCGAGGCTTATAATTTTGCCGCGTGGCTAAACTCACAGCAATCAAAGGGCGTAAAGCTAACAGCCGACGTGCAGAATGTGGGCCGCAAATACTATCTCAACGACTACAGAGCCGAGATTGACAAGGCCATTGCCAAGCGTATGATAGCAGAATTCATTGAGCGTATGCCGGCAGAGAATATTCCACAACAACTGACAGCAGCCATCGAGAGCAACGGCAGCGTGGAGTCTTTTGTGGAGCAATTATATGCCAACACACAGTTGACAACAAAATATCCCCTCACCACCGACGAGATAAACGCCGATGCAATGGTGCAGTTTGCCTCTTGGTTCACACAACAGGTGAACAATAACAGGAATTACACTTATCGTAACTTGAGCAACGTTCCCGGCGTTGAAAAGTGGTACAGAGAGTATATGCAGGCGTTGCGAGAGTGGGATAAAAAACGCGCCTTCTACCCCGATGCAAATTTCACATTGCGTGTATCCTACGGAACAATCTGTGGCTACGAGAATGCCGATGGCGAGTATCACACGCCACTCACCACGCTCGATGGTATAATGGCAAAGGACAACCCAGAAATTTACGATTACAATATTCCGCAAGTGCTACGCGATATATACGCAGCCAAAGACTATGGCCGCTGGAGCATTGAAAAAAACGGCAAACAGACAATCCCTGTATGCTTTCTTGCATCGAACCACACATCGGGCGGAAATTCAGGCTCACCGGTAATCAACGGCAAGGGAGAGCTTATAGGTATCAATTTCGACCGCACTTGGCGCTCGACAATGAGTGATATTGAGTTCGACCCCACAATCTGTCGCAACATTTCGGTAGATATACGCTACGTGCTGTTCGTCATAGACCGCATTGGAGGAGCGAGCTACCTATTCGAGGAGATGGACCTGAGATAAAACAAAGAAAAACACCTTATGGGCTACCTTAATAACCTTTTCATTGAACATTCGGCACTGCAAGCCATTGTCGTGCTATCACTAATATCGGCAATAGGTCTTATGCTCGGGCGTATTCGTATCTTTGGAATTTCGCTCGGTATAACATTTGTATTCTTCACAGGTATTCTTGCCGGTCATTTTGGCCTGACGGTAGACAGTCAAATGCTGTTCTACGCCGAGACCTTTGGCCTTGTGCTATTTGTCTATGCACTGGGATTGCAGGTGGGTCCGGGTTTTTTCAGCTCAATGCGCAGCGAAGGAGCGAAGCTGCTATTGCCCGCCATTGGGGTGCTGCTCACCGGCACTCTGCTTGCCATAGCTTTGAGTTTTGGAGCAAAAATTGCAATCTCTGATATGTCGGGTATTCTGTGTGGTGCAACCACCAACACCCCTGCGCTTGCAGCAGCACAACAGACACTCAAACAGCTTGGGATGGACAGTAGTGGAGCAGCATTGAGTTGCGCTCTCACCTACCCCCTTGGTGTTGTCGGCGTGATATTTGCAATGATATTCCTGCGTAAATTCTTTGTAAAGCCCGGTGACCTGCCACAGCCCGATAATAAACACAAGAAAAATGTGTTCATCGCAAGCTACTGCGTGACCAACCCCGAGATTTTTGGAAAAAAAATCTCCGAGATACACGACAAGCACAATCACTTTGTAATCTCCCGAATGTGGCACAACGGACACGTGCTCATTCCAATGCCCGACAGAGTATTACAGGAGAACGATGTTCTGCTTGTTATCACAAAGCCCGAAGAGACCGAGCGATTGCGACAAATATTCGGCAAACAGGAGCAAAAGGATTGGAATGCCGAAAATATCGACTGGAACAAGATTGACAGCGAGCTAACATCGCAACGCATCATCGTTACACGCCCCGAGATTAACGGCAAAAAACTCTCCACGCTGCGCCTGCGCAACAACTACGGCATCAATATAAGCCGCGTCTACCGCTCCGAGGTGCAGTTGCTAGCCACCCCCGACCTTGTCCTGCAGCTCGGCGACCGCCTTACCGTAGTGGGCGAGACTGCCGACATCAAGCGTGTGGAGAAAATCCTTGGCAACGCAGTAAAAAGCCTCAATGAGCCCAACCTTGTATCGGTGTTCATTGGAATGATTTTAGGCCTTATGGTGGGTTGTATTCCCTTGTCTGTCCCCGGTATCTCGGTGCCAGTCAAGCTAGGCCTTGCCGGCGGCCCCATCATCGTGGGAATTCTCATCGGCACATTCGGGCCAAGGCTGCATATGATAACCTACACCACTCAAAGTGCAAATATGATGCTCAGAGCCATTGGACTCAATCTCTACCTTGCCTGTCTGGGACTCGACGCCGGAGCACACTTTTTTGAGACCATCGTGCGCCCCGAGGGTATTATGTGGCTCGCCCTTGGCCTGCTGATAACATTTGTTCCGGTGGTGCTGATTGGCCTTTTCGCTCTGCGTGTGATGAGACTCGATTTTGGCTCCATTGCCGGATTGCTGTGCGGCTCTATGGCCAACCCAATGGCCCTGACCTACGCCAACGAGACCATCGACGGCGACAACCCCTCGGTAGCATATGCAACAGTATACCCCGTGTGTATGTTCCTCAGAGTGGTGATTATCCAATTGGTTGTTATGCTCTTAATTTAACACACGATGGCAACAGTGAAAAGAACAGCAACAACCGGAGGCTATTTTATTGAATTCGGCAGCAAGGAAATAGAGATTTTTAGCATCGCCACCGATGGCAGTGGCACGCTCAAACGCGTAGACGACGTGCAAGGCACAATACGCCGCATTGCCGAGGAGGCAGGCTTTGAACGTGACTACAATCTGAGCTACCGACAATATGTGGCAAAGCTCATACAACACATTAACGGACTCGAAAACAAAAAAAACGACAGATAACTATGAAAAAGAAGATTACCCTCTTTGTCCTATTGTTGTGCGCAGTAGAAATCAGTGCACAGAACGACTACATAAATGGTTTATCAATATGGTTCGACCAGCCGACAACGCTTCAGGGACGCGCAATATGGTATAACGGACGCCCCGATTTGTGGCAAGGCAAAGGAAAGCCCGAGTGGGCTGGCGATGGCAACTACAATGCCGACAAAGAGTGGGAATCGCAATCCCTGCCCATCGGAAACGGCAGCATCGGAGCAAATATTTTGGGCTCACTCGAAGCTGAGCGCATCACATTCAATGAGAAAACTCTGTGGCGCGGCGGCCCCAACACCGAAAAAGGCGCCGACTACTATTGGAACGTAAACAAACAATCGGCGCATCTGCTCGACGATATTCGCCAAGCATTCATCGACGGCGACGACGAGAAGGCAGCAAAGCTCACACGCGAGAACTTTAACAGCACAGCATCGTATGAATATTATGGCGAGAAGCCTTTCCGCTTTGGTAATTTCACCACAATGGGCGAGTTCTACATTGAGACAGGACACAACCTCATTGGCCTTGGCGACTACAAACGCATCCTCTCGCTCGACTCGGCACTTGCAGTGGTGCAATACAAGAGAGACGGCATTGACTTTGAGCGCAAATACTTTATATCGTACCCTGCCAATGTGCTGGTGATGAAATACAGCGCAAGCGAGCCCGGCAAGCAGAGCCTCACATTCAGCTACGCCCCCAACCCAGTATCCGAGGGCACAATGGAGAGCGACGGCAATAACGGCCTTGTGTGGAGAGCAAAGCTCGACAACAACAGTATGCAGTACACCATAAGAATAAAGGCCATTGCAAAGAACGGTGAGGTAACTACAAAAAATGGCAAGATTATTGTGGAGAAGGCCGACGAGGTGTGCTTCTACGTCACCGCCGACACCGACTACAAGATAAACTTTGACCCCGACTTCAACAACCCACAAACATACGTTGGCGTGAACCCCGACGAAACGACTGCCGCGTGGATGAGCAGCGCTATTGCAAAGGGATACGACAAACTGTTCAACGAGCACTATGCCGATTATGCCTCGCTCTTCAACCGAGTGGAGCTGAGCATCAACCCCAACGCACCCACCACATTTGAATTTCCGGCCATCAAACACCAGCCCACGCCCAAGCGTCTCGCAAGCTACCGCACCGGAAAGCCCGACTACGCACTGGAGCAGCTCTATTTCCAGTTTGGTCGCTACCTGCTAATCGCAAGCTCACGCCCCGGCAATCTGCCCGCCAACCTACAAGGAATTTGGCACAACAATGTCGATGGTCCTTGGCGTGTAGACTACCACAATAACATCAATCTGCAGATGAACTACTGGCCATCGTGCGCCACAAACCTATCCGAATGTACATTGCCACTTATTGATTTTATCCGTACACTACAAAAACCGGGAGAGGTGACAGCAAAATCATATTTTGGGGCACGCGGATGGACAGCAAGCATCTCTGGCAACATCTTTGGTTTCACAGCTCCGCTCATCAGCCAAGATATGTCGTGGAATTTCAACCCAATGGCCGGCCCTTGGCTTGCCACACACGTTTGGGACTATTACGACTACACCCGCGACAAAAAATTCCTGAAGGAGATTGGTTACAATATCATAAAGAGTAGCGCAATTTTCGCCGTTGATTATCTGTGGAAGAAAGATGACGGCACTTACACCGCAGCTCCATCAACCTCGCCCGAACACGGCCCCATTGACCAAGGCGCCACATTCGTTCACGGCGTTGTCCGCGAAATTCTGCTCGACGCTATTGCAGCAGCCGAGACTTTGGGCGTGGACAGCAAGCTGCGCAAAGAGTGGAAGAGTGTACTCGACAAGCTTGCTCCCTACGCCATTGGCCGCTACGGGCAGCTTATGGAGTGGAGCAAAGACATTGACGACCCCAACGACCAGCATCGCCACGTAAACCACCTCTACGGACTGCATCCGGGACACACCATCTCACCGGTGACAACCCCCGAGCTTGCCAAAGCATCAAAGGTTGTCCTTGTTCACCGCGGCGACGGTGCAACAGGCTGGAGTATGGGCTGGAAACTCAACCAATGGGCACGTCTGCACGACGGAAATCACGCATACACCCTATTTGGTAACCTCTTGAAGAACGGCACATTGAGTAACCTTTGGGACACACACGCACCGTTCCAGATTGACGGCAACTTTGGTGGTACAGCCGGAATAACCGAAATGCTGATGCAGAGCCATATGGGCTTCATACACCTGCTACCAGCGCTGCCCGACGCTTGGGAAGAGGGCAAGATTGGCGGCATTTGCGCTCGCGGAGGATTCGAGGTAGAAATCAATTGGCAAGAGGGCAAACTAACCGAAGCTGTTGTCACCTCTAACAACGGAGGCCGTTGCAACCTGCGCTACGGCAACAGCACACTATCGTTCAACACCAAAAAGGGTGGCACATACAAGATAATAGTGAAAAACGGTAAACTAAAAAGAGCATAATAGATTATGGCAAGGAAAAAGAACAAAAAGAGCAGCTACAAACTGCTGAAATTGCTGATATGCGTTGCCATAATCCTTTTGGCATTGCTATACACCAAACGCACCGAACCAAAGAGCTATGCCAACGAAATAACCTTTGAGCTGGCAATCCCACAATTCACAAAATCGACAAAAAGCCAAGTGATAGAGCACATTGGCTACACCGTCTCATACAACGAGCAACGTCGCAACCCCAACTGGGTAGCCTACGAGCTTACAGGCGAAGAGGTCGAAGGCCGCGAACCACGCGGCAGCAAGTTTATCCCCGACCCCGATGTTATCGGGCGTCAGGCTGTAGATGCCGACTACAAGCACAGCGGATGGGACAGAGGACATCTTGCCCCGGCAGCCGATATGAAGTGGAGCGAGCAGGCGATGGACGAGAGTTTTTATCTTTCAAACATCTCGCCACAGAACGGCAACCTCAATCGCGGAGTGTGGAAAAGCATCGAGGAGCTGACACGCGAAAATGCACAAAAATATGGCAAAATCCTTGTGGTCACCGGCCCTGTATTCACAAGCAAAAAGGGGCTTGGCAGCATTGGTAACAATAGAGTTTTAATCCCCAATGCTTTTTATAAAGTGCTATTAGCCTACGACAACGGCTACACCGGCATTGGCTTCTATTGCGAGAATATTGCCGGCAAAAAGAGACTCGACAGCTATACAAAAAGTATCGATGAAATAGAGGAAATTACAGGCATTGACTTTTTCCACCTGTTGCCCGACAATGTTGAAACAGAGGTGGAAAATGTGTTCGACTGGGGTGATTGGGAAATTGCCGGCAACTGATATAAATGCCATTAAATAGATATTACAGATGTTCGTAGTTATTGCAATGATGTTCGGTGGTATAGCATTTGGCTATCTTATGCGTCGCCACCGCTTTACCCATATAAGCAAGATAACAATCTTTTTTATATGGATACTGCTGTTTGTGCTTGGCGTAGAGGTGGGCGGCAATCCCGATATAATAAAATCACTGCACACACTTGGCGTTGAAGCCCTTTTCATCGCAGGAATGAGTATTCTTGGCAGTGCCTTTGCCGCAATGTTATTGTGGAAGAATATCAAGAAAAACGAAGAGAGGAGGGGTAACAATGAAGGGTAGCCTTGTGATTATCGGATTCTTTATCCTCGGCATCATCTGCGGCGTTACCGGCATTATCCCCACCGAGGCCTTGAACGGCGATATCAGCCTCTACACTTTGTGCGCGCTGATGTTCTGCGTTGGTGTCAGCATTGGCAACGACCCAAAGACCATCAGTGACTTTAAGCAGCTGCCACAACGAATGACACTGCTGCCAATAGCCACAATTCTTGGCACTTGGGCCGCGCTTGTGGTTGTTAATCTGCTACTCGATTTTCGCACCACGCAACAGTGCTACGCCGTCGGCTCGGGCTTTGGCTACTATTCACTGTCGAGCATTTTCATCACAGAATATATGGGGGCAGAGCTTGGCACACTAGCGCTGCTCACCAATGTCGCACGCGAGTTGCTGACGCTGCTTGCAGCGCCGTTGCTGGTGAAATATTTTGGCCCGTTGTCACTAATATCGGCCGGCGGAGCAACCACAATGGACACCGTGCTGCCATCGGTCATACGCTACTCGGGCAAGAAATACGCAATCCTCTCTATCTATCAAGGATTTGTTGTTGATTTTTCTGTGCCTTTTATGGTCACATTCTTTTGCACAATCTAGAAACAGATTGCCATAGAGAGCCCATTTGATGATGCGCCAATCTCAAGCGAAGCATTGTATTGTCTCTCTAAACGATTAAGGCGTTTTTTGTAGACACAAATTGTAGGAATTCCGGCTACGAAACAGGCTGAGCCCACGACAACAGAGCCGGCGCCAAGATACATTGCAATCTCGGGGAGCAGCGTATTCTGCCCGGCAAAGCCCTTTGTTAGAGCTGTAATAAAGCCGGCAAAAGCCGAGCCAAGACCAACGACCGCCAACGATGCACCACCTATTGTGAGTCCAAGGCCTGCCTTGTAACCAGCTCTGTATCTGAGATAATCACGACTCCTGTCCACGCCATCTACCGATGAAAAACAGGCCGCAGCGCTGCTTTTGTCGAGTTTCTCTCTACCCACATAAACTTTGCTACCCCTTATCTCGATGGGCTTTTTATCTAAAGCCGCATCATCATACGAACTTTGCGCCATTGCACTCATACCTACAAGCACAGCAATAAGAAAAAGAATGTGTCGTTTCATAGCAATTTGTTTTTAAAAAAGAGAAAATTCATTAACACTGCTACGCCCGGGCGCAGCAGTGTTAATGAGCACTATCTAAGCGAAATATTCTCTATTGCCTCTTTCAGTTGAGGCTTGCCCATTGCACCTTGAGAGCGGTGCATCGTGCCGTTCTTCTCTATAAAAATCAGTGTAGGGATAGAACGGATACCAAAAAACATTGAAAGTTCCTCCTCTTCATCGACATTTATCTTGTATATATCAACTTTGCCGGCATACTCGTCCGACAATTCTTCGAGTACCGGTGCAATCATCTTGCAAGGGCCGCACCACTCGGCATAAAAATCAATTACTGCCGGCCTTGAACCCAAGAACCGGAATTCTGATGGCGACGATTTATAATCGGCCACACGAGCTATAAATTGCTCGTTTGTTAAATGAATTGTTGCCATAATTTTCTTCTTTAGTTGTTATTATTGTTGCGAATATAACATTTTAATGTTAAAACTAACATTCCGTAACATTATTTAGCACTTAAAATAGCGCACTACATTCAAAAAACAAAAAAACAGGCCGTTGTTGCTAAAAAGCAGTAATAGTTTATTGATTGTTTGAAGAGTTTAAACTAAATTAGCACAATATTACAATTTATAACTATTATGCAGCAATATACGCCTCTTGAAAAAAGCCTACGCCTCTTGCGTCGATACAACAGATATATAAAAGTTTCCGTTATTGCTGTCATTGCTTTGGCTATTGCAATGTTGCCTACCGATTGGTTCGGCATTGCAGGGCTCACCCCTATACAACAACGTGTAATTGCAATTTTCGTGTGGGCGGCACTTATGTGGATTATAGAAGCCGTGCCGGCGTGGACCACCTCCCTGCTCATCATTGTAATAATGCTACTCACAATTTCAGACAGCGGAATATCACTGTTGGTGAGTGGTTACGATGCTAAAGAGCTGATGAGTTATAAAAGCATAATGTACACCTTTGCTAACCCCACCGTTATGCTCTTTATGGGCGGTTTTATCCTTGCCCTTGTAGCATCAAAGAGCGGTGTCGACGTCAGTATGGCACGTGCGATGCTCAAGCCCTTTGGCTCAAAGCCAAAGGTGGTGTTGCTTGGCTTTATCCTTGTGACGGCCATATTCTCAATGTTCGTGAGCAACACTGCAACCGCAGCTATGATGCTCACCTTTATGGCTCCCATTATCAGGCAGCTACCGGCAACGGAGAGGGGCACTACGGCACTTGCACTAGCAATCCCCATCGGAGCAAATATTGGTGGCCTTGCCACCCCCATCGGCACACCACCCAACGGCATCGCCCTGCAATATATAAACGACGTCGACGGGCTTAATTTGGGAGTGGACTTTGGAGAGTGGACAATGATTATGACACCACTAATGCTTGTGGTTATCCTTTTTTCTTGGGTGCTGCTTAGCACAATGTTCCCCTTCACTGCCAAAAAGGTGAACCTGCACATTATTGGTGGAGCAAAAAAGGGGTGGAGAACATACGTCATCTACGCCACACTTGCTGTGACAATACTTTTGTGGATGTTCGAAAAGGTTACAGGCATAAACTCATACGTTGTAGCACTAATCCCCATTGGGGTGTTCTCAATAACACGCATCATTAAATCGAGCGACCTCAAAGATATTGATTGGGCCTGTCTGTGGATGGTTGCCGGAGGCTTTGCCCTTGGCGAGGGAATGTCAAAGACCGGCCTTGCAAAAACATTGGTAGCTGCTATACCATTCGACAGTTGGCCAGCACTCACGGTGCTGCTTGGTGGCGGTTTAATCTGTTGGTTACTCTCGCAATTCATCTCAAACTCTGCTGCTACCGCGCTGATGGTGCCCATTATGGTGGCAGTGGGCAAGGGAATGGAGAGTTCGTTGGGCAGTTTCGGCGGTGTAGGCACACTGCTTGTGGGTGTTGCAATGGCAGCATCATTTGCAATGTCACTGCCAATCAGCACACCACCTAACGCCATCGCCTATTCAACAGGCTTGATAAAAACCAAGCAGATGTTCATCGTTGGAATAATCATTGGCGTAATCTCGTTAATCATTGGTTACACACTGATTATCACAGTGGGCAGAGCCGGATACTTTGGATAAAATCAAACATAAAATGAAAATATGAAAAAGAGACTATTCATCGCAGCGCTGATGGCAATGCTCATTGGCAGCTCAACAGCACAGGAAAAGTTTAGTTTTAAGTTCTATGGCTTTGTCCGTAACTACGCTTGCTACGACACAAGAGAGAGCCTCACCTCGAACAGCGAGCAGTTCTACTATATGCCAAAGAACGAAAAGCTTGACGCCGAAGGCAACGACCTCAACGCACAACCCAATATGATGCTGTTGAGCATTACCACACGCTTGGGACTAAACATCACAGGCCCCGAGTTCCTTGGTGCAAAGACCTCGGCAAAGATTGAGTCGGACTTTGCAGGCTTTGGCACAAGCAACACAGTGTTGCGCATCCGTCAGGCATACGCAAAGATGGATTGGGAGCACAACAAGCTGCTTGTGGGACAGGCGTGGCACCCGATGATGGGCGATATGATGCCCGACGTGTTCTCTCTTGAGACCGGTGCGCCCTTCACACCATTCAGCCGCACACCACAGTTGCGCTACGACTATGTGAACAAAGGCTTTACATTGACAGCCACAGCACTCTATCAGTTCCAATACACCTCTTACGGCCCCAAAGACCCGGCAAAGGGAGACAACACATCAACCGGCTCGTTCGACTACGCGCGCAACGCCGTTGTTCCCGAACTTTATCTCCAAGCAATGTACAAGAGCGGCGGTTTTCAGGCCGGTGTAGGCGTAGACCTGCTCACCATCAAGCCACGTCAGAGCTACACAACAACAGAGACCGTGCAAAAACCGGTCTACGACGATAATGGCAACCCCGTTCTCGATGCCAATGGTAACCCCACATTCACTCCGGAGAATGTAACAAAAACACTCAAGTGCAACGAAGCGCCGGTATTCAGCATCACCCCAACAGCATTTATCTCGTATAAGGCCGACCGTTGGGGTATCAAAGGCCGCGCAACATATGCACAGAATGCTGCTCACCTGAGTATGATTAGCGGCTACGGCGTAACAGAAATAAAGGATAATGGCGAGTGGGAATATGGCACAATCAACAGCATTGGCGGCTGGATTGACGCAACCTATAAGCAACCGTTAAAAAAGGGTTACCTGCAGTTCTGCTGCTTTGCCGGCTACACAAAAAACCTTGGTTGCGAGAGTAACTTTATGAAAAACGAGAAGGATGAATATCTGATTTTTATGCGCGGAGAGAAGAATATGGACTATATGTGGCGCGTTGCCCCAAGCATTCTCTACACACACAATGCGCTGCAGGTTGGTGTAGAGTATAACCCCACAACCGTTGGTTACGGCAAACACGACGGCGACTACAAGATGTACAATCCACGCCCTGTGACCAACCACCGCATCTGCGCAATGGTGAAATATAACTTCTAAGGCAAGTGACGCATCTTCAGTAGAACACAAAATTCTAATAAACAACAACTTAACCAATAGAATATGAACAAAAAAATCTTAACATTAGGCCTTATGCTTATGGCCGGCTTGGGCGCAACAGCCCAAGTGAGCCTTGTAAACCCTGTTCCGCAGGAGGTTACAACGGCTGCCGAGAAGGTAATTTTCGATGCGCCCGCAGCGTGGAGCATCAATGCCGCAAAAGCGCATCAGAGTGGTTACATTTACGATGCACTCGCAACAGCATCGCCCGAGATTGCCAACAAAGCAAAATTCAAAGTTACTTTGGGTGTTCGTGGCGACAGCAAGGTAAACAAGTACAAGAAAAACATCCCGGCAAAGGCCGAGGGTTATTTTATGAAGGTAACCGAAAAGGAGGTTATCATCGCCGGAAACGATGAGAAGGGCCTTTATTATGGTGTTCAGACACTGCTTGGTATGATGAACGAGGGCAAGCTCGAGGCTTGCACCATCACCGATTGGCCCGACGTTCCTTTCCGTGGCACAGTCGAAGGCTTTTATGGCACACCGTGGAGCCACGAGGCGCGCAAAAGCCAACTCGAGTTCTATGGCAAAAACAAGATGAACGTATATATCTATGGTCCAAAAGACGACCCTTGGCACCGTGACAAATGGCGCGAGGCTTACCCCGAGGCCGAGGCTAACCGCATTGCCGAGCTTGTGAACGTAGCCAAGGCTAACGGCGTGAACTTCTATTGGGCTATCCACCCGGGTGTTGACATCAAGTGGAACGACGAGGACCGCGACCACCTTATGAAAAAGCTCGAGATTATGTATAAGCTGGGCGTTCGTTCATTCGCAGTGTTCTTCGACGACATCTGGGGCGAGGGTGCAAAAGCCGACAAACAGGCAGCTTTGCTCAACTACATCGACGACAACTTTGTACAGGTGAAAAAAGACGTTGCTCCGCTCATCCTCTGCCCAACAGAGTACAACAAAGGCTGGGCTAACGAGCAGGGCGGTTACTTGCGCACGCTCGGTAGCAATTTGAACAAGGGCATCGAGGTTATGTGGACCGGCAACTCAGTTGTAGCCTGCATCGACAAGCCCACAATGGAGTGGATTAACGAGCGCATTGAGCGCAAGGGATATATCTGGTTGAATTTCCCTGTGAACGACTTTGTACGCGACCACATTCTTATGGGCCCTGCATATGGTAACGGACTCGACATTGCTACCGACGTTTCAGGTTTTGTAAGCAACCCAATGGAGTATGCCGAGACCTCAAAAATCTCTCTCTATGGCATCGCAGACTACTGCTGGAATATGGAGGCTTACGACTATCAGAGCAACTGGGAAAAGAGTTTGAAGAATATTCTTCCAACCAACCACAAGGCACTGCGCACCTTCGCACTCTACAATAAGGACCTCGGCCCCAATGGTCACGGCTTCCGACGCGAAGAGGGTGACGAGCTCAAAGAGCTTGTTGAAAAGGCACTTGCCGGCGACAACTTTGCCGTTGCTATGCTCAACGTAACCTGCAATGAGCTTGAGATGGCTTGCGACATTCTCCTCAACGACAACAGCAACCCACAGCTGCTGCACGAGCTTCGTCCTTGGCTTGTTCAAGGAAAGAACCTAGCTGCATATGGCAAGGCAGTCTGCACAATGAGAATGTTCGCCGAGATGAAGGACAACAAAGGCTCAACAAGCCAATTCATCAACTTTGAGAACCTTTACAAGCAAGCACGCTCATTGCAGAAGCAGATGTTCGATTTTGAGAACAACAAAGCAATGCGTCACCCTTATCAGATTGGTACAAAGCTTGGCACAAAGGTTCTGTTGCCAACCATCAACACTCTTTTTGCACAAGCAACAGAGAAATACAACGCAACTCACGGCACAGACCTTGACAAGACAGCCGAGTACAACCCATTCAAGCTCACATCAACCGTTGCACAGCTTGCGCTGCTGCCAGTGAAGCTCAACGGCGACGTTGTTGAGATTGCATCGGCACTTGAGGTTATCAACTGGCAGGCCGGCGGTGAGCTATTGCTCGAGAGCGAAACAGCCATCACATTCCAAGGTATGGATTTTAACTTTGGTGTTAACGGCGTTGCAAAGCACTTTACTCTCGAACTCTTTGTAAATGGTGCTTGGCGCGAGGTTGGCTTGTTACACTACAGCGAGAACGACCCTGTTATCCACACAGGCAACGAGCTTGGCGGTATGACAGCTACCAAGCTGCGCATCACCAACAAGAGCGGCGAGGAGCAGAAGGTTTACTTCAAGAACTTCCGCTTTATCAGACGATAAAAAGAGATTTCTATAAGGAATATATGGCGGCTCAACGGGCCGCCATTTTCTTTTAGCAGTATTTAACTCCAAAGGCCCTCCGGCTCAAGGGAACAGCGATAAACGCCTCCCTTAAAAGCAACAATGCGCCGCCCCAAAGAGGGCGGCGCATAAATATTGTAGAACAAATTTATAAAAATCAATAATTCTTAATTACATCGTAGTGTATGCGACCACGTTTAGATTTATAGAGTTTCCAATCTTTGAAAATGGCATCTGTCACCCAATAGGCAAGCTCGGCTGTCAAAATTCCCACAGCTGCACCAACAATAACATCACTCACATAGTGACGATTGTTGAGCACACGCATCACGCCTGTTGTTGTCGCAACAGCGTAGCCGGCAATGGGAATCCACACGCTACGGTGACCATACTCGTGAGCCAAAAGCGTTGCTCCGGTAAAGGCCGTTGCTGTGTGTCCGGACGGGAAGCTGGCATTGTGCCCGTTGGGGCGAGTGCGATTGACGGTATATTTTAGACCATTAACCACAGCTGCCATCATTATAGCGGCAAAAGCATCGGCAGTAACAATCTGATAGCGATTTTTGCTGACACCTTTCAAGCCACCAAGTCCCAAAGCAAGATGAGCCGCCCACGGAGCATACTGCAAATAATCGTCAAACTTCATCTCAAAATTAGGCAAGCCCTCCTGCACGCGGTCACGAACATAATAGTCTATGGGGATTAAAGCCAATCCGGCAGCAGCAATGGGTAACGCTGCGCTAAAAGAGTGGTGAGCATAATTGAGATTAAACTCTTTTCGTGAGATATTTTCTTTGGAGACAACAGACGACTGCTGTTCGCCAACGCTCAACACTGCAGTAGAATCTACCTGTGCATTAGCAGCAAGCGTGCCCAAAAGGCACAAAAAAAGAAGTATTTTTGTTTTCATAGTAGTTCCCTTTTGCCAACAGGCAAACAATAACGGTGCAAAAGTAATCAATTATGAGCAATAGTGCAAATGCAGTCACGCTATTGCATTGCTCTTATTTCCCGTGATTATGTTTATATAGTTGCCACGTATTTACAAGATTGTGCCACAACGAGTAAAATCCCCCGGCGATGGCTGTGACGGGAGTCAAAAAGGTGTAAGCGAACCATATTGCAAAGACCGTGTTCTTTTGCCCCAACGACTGTCCGCCGGTAACAAGCTCGCCGTTGCGGCCACCAATGTAACGCCCAAAGGCAAACTGCACAAGACAACACAGCAGCGACACAACAGCAATACCTAGCATAACCCAGAGAGAGAGATTGCTGTGAGCTATTGCACGCGAGGTCATTGCAATGGCAAGCGACAGCGCCACAAGCCACAGATAAAAAGGCAAATTACGCCCTTTTGTAACAAGCAGAGTGTGCAAGCGTGGCAAGAGGCGACGTACAAGCTCGGCACATACAAGCGGGCAGAGCAGCAGCGGAAAGACCTTTCCTAAAATGAGCAGAAACGACGATGAAAGCGACATTCCCTCAACCGGATGCGAAAATGTAAGGAAAAGAGGAGCTATAAGCGCGACTGCTATATTTATCTGCATTGTATACGAAATTAGCGATGCCGAATTACCACCCAATCGAGCAGTGATTACAGCCGCAGCCGTTGCCGTGGGGCACATAAGGCACATCATCGCTGCCTCGAGAAACACACGTAAAGTCTCGGACATTCGTGGCACAAAGGTTATCGATAGAGAGATTGCAATGAACGACAATATTTGAAAGGCAAGCAGATACAAATGCCATTTTGCAGGCTTGAGCTCCGTTATTTTCACTTTGCAGAAGGTGACAAAAAGCATTGCAAAGATGAGCGCCGGTTGCAAAAAAGAGATTACTGCCAACACAAAATTGTGAGTCGCATCAAAGAGAGGGATATTAGTATAGAGCAGATACATCAGCACTCCGCCCAGCATTGCTATCGGCAACGACCAATCGCGCAAGAATTTATGCAGGTTCATCGGTAACACTCCTCCTCGAGTGAACGCCACGCACGTGGCAGATATTCGACAATATCCCCTGCAACAAGAGCAATCTCACCCTTCTCATCGGCAGCAAAATCGGCAGCAAGGCTGTGAACAAAGACTGCAAGACGTGCCGCATCGGCCGCGTCAAAGCCTTGCGCAAGCAACGAGAGTATGCAGCCTGTGAGAACATCACCACTACCACCCGTTGCCATCCCGGGGTTGCCGGTGCTGTTGAAAAGCATCGCACCCAACGGGGTCACCACCACAGTGTGTGCACCCTTTAAAACTATTGTCACTCCAAATGTGGTAGCATAGGCTTGCGCTGCCTGAAGGCGCACGTATGAGCTATCAGTAGCACCAAAAAGACGTGAAAATTCACCAATGTGAGGAGTTATCACGCTACCTTGCGGCAAGCGCTGTAAATAAATGGGGTTACGGGCAAGAATGTTCAGTGCATCGGCATCGAGCACCATAGGCACTCGGCTGTTGTCAATCAGATGAAGCAATGCCGCCTCGCTCTCCGCGCTCTGACCAAGCCCCGGGCCCACAGCAACAGCTGTGTAGCGCTCGGCATTGATAAAATCACTGAAACAACACTCGTTGCCATCAATGCTTGTCATTGCTTCGGGAACAGCGACCTGCACAATGGGGTTGTTTATAGCCGGAACGTGCATTGTGAGCAGCCCCACTCCGCTGCGCAACGCTGCGCGCGCAGCAAGCACCGACGCCCCTGCCATACCCTTTGAACCGGCCACAAGCAGAGCACGGCCAAAAAAGCCCTTATGCGCGTGTTTTGCGCGAGGTTTAATCAGTGGCACAATATCCTCTTTGCAGGTAAATTCAAAAGGAGTATGAGTCTCGGCTATTGCACGGGACGAAAGACCTATATCAAGAATTTTCAGCTCGCCCACAAACATTTCATTCTCGGCAAAAAGCTGTGAGAGCTTAGGAAATTGCAAGGTCAGTGTAAGCGTTGCAAGCACAATAAGCTGCGACGAAGGTTCATTGTCGCCACCCAAAAGCCCCGACGGCATATCAATGGCAACCACCTCGTTGCTGCAAGCATCTATGCCACGAATAACACTGGCAAAAAGCCCATCGACAACAGGACGATTGAGCCCACTGCCAAAGAGTGCATCTATTATCACCACGCCACGGTCTATTTCCGGCATTGTAAAAGTGTCGTTCACCGGCACAATCGGCACGTCAATACCTTGCAGACGCTCAAGATTCACAGCACAATCGGGCGACAACTTACCCATTGGATTAATGAGCCACACAGCCACCCGGTAACCGGCACAATGCAGCATACGCGCCACAGCAAGACCATCGCCGCCATTATTCCCGGGCCCGGCAAAGATTATAAATTCGCGCCCGGCGTAACGTTCAAGGATAGCAGTCGTCAACACACTTGCTGCACGCTCCATCAGGTCGATGGAGGTAATAGGTTCATCTTTAATAGTGAAAGCATCAATAGCCTTTATAAGCGGCGTGTTAAAGAATTTCATAGTTGTGAAAGATATTCAAGCCCCTCTCTATAGCCATCAAAGCCCTTGCCGCAGATAGTTTTCCCGGCATAGAGCGAGACAAATGAAAAACGACGAAACTCCTCGCGAGTGGAAATATCAGTCAGATGCACCTCGACTGTCGGCAGAGCCACCGCCTTGAGAGCATCGAGGATTGCCACGCTTGTGTGAGTGTAAGCCGCAGGATTGATGAGAATACCATCAAACACCCCATAGGCTGCCTGAATTTTGTCTACGATTGCCCCCTCGTGGTTAGACTGAAAAAGCTCGACCTCGAGCGAGAGTTCTGCTGCACAGTCACGAATAAACTGCTGCAATGCCGCAAAGTTCTGCGCGCCATAAAGCGCAGGCTCACGCAACCCCAGCAAATTGAGGTTAGGACCATTAATGACCAATATTTTCTTCATAAATATCCGCAATAAAATTACCATTGCGAAGATACTATAAAGAAATGAAAGTGTGCGCAAATGAGCCATAAATATCAAAAACATCCCCCACAAAGCACTTGGCCTTGCAGGGGATAATTGAGCCATCTCTCTTTTACTTTATCCGTTGACAATGTTGATACTTAATTCAATTTAAATGTTATCGGCAAATGGAAGAAAACTCTGACAGCCTTTCCCTTTTGTTGACCGGGAGTCCACTTTGGCATTTTATTCACCACACGAAGAGCCTCTGTATCAAGATAAATATCTCCAGTGCTCTTTATTATCGTGCTTTCTGTGATTGTTCCATCTTTTTCAACAATAAATTTCACAATAGCACGCCCTTGCTTTTTCTCGGCCAAAGCCTCTGAAGGATATTTCACATTGTCTCTCAAATAGCCCATCAAAGCAACATTTCCACCGGGAAATTCAGGCCTCACCTCAACTTCTTTGAAAATTGTTTCTTTAGTTACAATGGCGGAGTCTGATTTTTCAACATCCTGTGCCTGTGTATTAAAAGAGAAAAGCAGCACAGCTAACAATAGGAAAATCTTTTTCATAGTCTATTATTGTTAAGTTAAACAAATGTTCATAAAATTAAGCGCAAACAAGCACCGAAGCCTAAATGACTATTTGCAAAATTAAGCGTAACGCAGCAATCCACGTTCTTATCTATGCGCTAAATTATTCGTATAAAACGCGGAGGGCAAGGCTTGCGAAAATTTTGAAAATAGGAGTTTAGTAGGCCTAAATGACTATTTGCAAAATTGAGCGTAACGCAGCAATCCACGTTTTAGACAATAATTTTATATTATCTCAGCATAAGTACCAAAATACCTAAACTGCTCCCCACACTCGTGAAGCTCACACATAAGAGAAAGGAATTCGTCGCTGTAGACGGAGGCTTCAATATCGAAATAGAAACGATATTCAAATTCACGTTCGGGAATTTGACGGCTCTCGAGCTTGACAAGGTTCACTCCGCTAGCGTTGAAACGGGACATTATGCGGAAGAGGGTTCCGGGACGGTTGGGTATATTTATCATCACGCTTGTGCGGTCGGCACCCGAATAGATTTTAGGGGTTTTAGCAATGCAGATGAAGCGTGTGTAGTTGTTGTCGCGATTTTGTATTGACGACTTGAGCACTTGCATTTGATAGAGCTCGGCACAGAGGCGAGAGGAGAGGGATGCTTTTGCGTGGTCGCCACCTTGTGCAACCATACGAGCAGCCTCGGCGGTATTCTCGCAAGCAATGACACGAACGTTTTTCAGGGTTGACAAAAACTCTGAACATTGATTGATTGCTTGCTGATGCGAATAGATTTCGCGTATATCCTCCAATTTTGTACCCGGCAGGGCTAGAATGGCGTGGTCTACTTTGAGACGAACGCCACGCACGATGCTCACATTATAGGCGGCAAGAAGGTCGTAGATTGCGTTCACCGAACCTGCAAGAGAGTTCTCGATAGGGAGAACACCAAACTCACAAAGACCGCTGCTGACAGCCTTGAACACACCCTCAAAATTATTCATATACATAATCTCGGGGAGGTCGAAAAGGCGCTCCGATGCAAGGTGTGCATAAGAGCCTTCGCAACCGGCGCAAGCAACAGAGCCACGCTTGGGAAAGGGCTGTGGAGGCACAGATGCTATCTGCTTAAAATGGTTGAAAAAATCGGTACCCTCGGAGAGCATACGTGTTTCATAAGACTCGCTGAGGTCGAAGATTGTGCGATAGAGAGTGCGGCCATAGCCCTCGAACTCCGGGCCCAGACGCTTTGAGACATTTTGTAACACTGCCCGTGCACGCGAGGGGTGATAGACCGGAAGATTGTTCTCTTTTTTATATTTTCCGATACCGGACACAACCTGCATACGACGCGCGAAAAGGTCGCACATTTGGGTGTCGATTTCATCTATTTCCTGACGTAGTTTATCTAAATCCATATTATATATTGTTTTTATTTGTCATTTTTTGAGCATTATCATTGCACTCCACTGCACCACCAAGCATTGCAAAATCATCGAAAAACGATGGATAGGACTTTGCTACACAGGTGTAGTCTTTGATGGTTGTTACCCCGCTTGCAACAGCAGACATTATTGCTGCCGACATTGCTATACGGTGGTCGTTGTAACTATTGACAGCCGCTGTTGCCACCGGCTCACCGCCATAAACAGTAAATGTATCCTCGCCTATTTGTGAAGTAATACCAAACGAAGACAACATATCCCTGACTGCCACCAAGCGATCGCTCTCTTTATAACGCAAACGCCCAACGCCGGTAAAAAGCGTTGTTCCTTGTGCAAGGGATGCCGCAACAGCAAGAACAGGAACAAGGTCGGGGGTATCGGTACAATCAAGTTCTGCACCAAACAGATGCGATGGCATTGCCACCACTCTATCGTCACAGCACTCAATGAAAGCACCCATTGAGCGCAAATGTTCTACAATATAGCTATCGCCCTGCAAGGAGTCATTGTTCACTCCACGCACCGTAACCGGGCGCTTACCGGTGACACCGGCCACAACCCAAAAGGCGGCCGACGACCAATCGCCCTCGACAGCCACACGCTCGGGCATACGATATTGTTGATTGCCTTTTATCTTGTAAATGTTACCACACTGCTGCACCGCCACGCCAGCAATGCGCAAAGCATCGAGCGTCATTGTCACGTAGGAGGCGCTTGCAAGGCCGTCGGTAATCTCAATCTCGCTATCCTCGGCTGCCAAAGGCAAAGCAAAAAGCAAGCCTGTGAGATATTGCGACGATATATTACCGGGGAGTGTGTAGCGACCACCGCTGAGCGTGCCGTGACAACTCAATGGCAATTCGTCGGCTGTGTGGCGAGTGAAAGAGATGCCGTGCTGTGCAAGCGTATCGAGCAAAGTGCTCATAGGGCGTTGCGGGAGCTTACCGCCACCGATAAACGTTGCATCGGCACCAAGCACTGCGGCTACCGACACAAGAAAGCGTAAGGTTGAACCGCTCTCGCCACAATCGAGCGTTCCACCCTTGACAACGCTAACCGGAATTACATCAAAAACTCCCGATGAATAGGTGATTTTTGCGCCAAGTGCGTTCAAGCAACGCATTGTTGCCATTATATCATCGTTCACGGCATTGCACACAATGCTGCAAGGGGCACAGCCTAGTGCAGCACAGATAAGCAACCTGTGCGCTTGTGATTTTGATGGTGGCGGCACAACGCCCCCCTCCAATGCTCCGTGAACTTTTATTTCCATAGTTTTACCAATATTTCACCAGTGATTATCTCACCGCATTTTTTGCTACGCTCAAAAAGAGACGCAACATTATATAACTTTTTGTAGTAACTCTCCTAGCTCCTCAACCTGCATATCATAGAGAATACAATCGCCAACAGCACGAGGCAACACCACCGAAATTTTACCTCCGCGACGTTTCTTGTCGGAGAGGAGAGCGTTGTAAACCTCATCGGCCGAGTATCCGCAAGCAATATCAAAGCCATACTGCACAAGCAGCGCCGAGAGTTCATCGGCTATATTACACAACCCACACAATGGTGCAATCTTTGCAGCAATAACCATTCCCTTTGCTACAGCCTCGCCGTGCGAAACACCGAAATTACTCAATTTTTCTATTGCGTGACCAAAGGTGTGACCAAAATTCAACAAGCCACGCACTCCATTGTCAAACTCATCTTGCTGCACAACATCGCGCTTAATTTCGACACAACGCGTTACAACCGCCTCGCGGTCAAAGGGGAGCGCGTGCAGGGTTGAGTAAAGGACTGAGTCGAGTATAACTCCGTATTTTATCACCTCGGCACAGCCGTCGCGATAAATATCGGAAGGCAGAGTGTCCATCAGTTTTGTATCACAGCACACCAATGAGGGCTGATAGAAGCTACCGACAAGGTTTTTGCCGGCAGGGATATCAATAGCTGTTTTTCCGCCAACAGAACTATCTACTGCCGCAAGCAGGGTTGTAGGAACCTGAATGTACTTTACACCACGAAGGTAGAGCGATGCAGAAAGACCGCCTAGGTCACCAACCACTCCACCGCCAAAAGCAATTATTGCATCGCTACGAGTCAACTGCTCCTCGGCAAGAAAATTCAAAAAGGCTAACAGATTATCGGCACATTTTGATGCCTCGCCGGCCGGAATAACGAATTTACAAGCATCGTACCCGGCAGCAGCAAGATATTCCATCATCTCACTGCCATAGAGTGCATTGACATTGCTGTCGGTGAGCACCGCCAAACGGCATTTGCCAAGCAACGGGGCGATAAGAGTGCCAATGCCGGCAAGGATACCACGACCAATGCAGATGTTATATTCCTTTGTTGCCTTTACGTTTATTGTATTGTACTGCATAATAAATAAAAAAACTAACTTTCTGCCTCCTCTTTTGCAATGCGGCCGTCACGCAACAGAGCACGAAGCGTCTTGGCATCATCGGCCGCTATTGCGTTGCGATATTCGTGAAGCGAATTTATAAGCAGGTCGAGTTCAGCCAACAGATGCTCCTTATTCTCGAGAAAAAGCTCTGTCCACATATCCTCGTTAAGACGCGACACACGGGTGAAGTCGCGGAAGCTGCCGGCGCTATACCCTCTGTGGGTTTTTGCCGACGGACTTTTGATGAATGCATTTGATACAACGTGACACATCTGTGAGGTATATGCTATCATACGGTCGTGAAAATCGGCCGTTGTGACAACAAATTTCTTAAATCCCAAAGGGGCAAGCGACTGCTTTACGCGGTCGAGCAGAGCAATATCATCGTGCACTGGTGGCACCATAATAAATGAGGCTCCGCTAAAAAGCGTTCCTTTAGAGTATTTGTAACCCGAATATTGCAGACCAGCCATAGGGTGACCGCCAACGAATGTAAAGCCGTGTTGTGCAGCAAGCGAAAAGCCAAGCTCGCAGACTTTGCGCTTTGTTCCGCAAAAGTCAACAACCAGCGTTTGAGGGTTTATTAATTGAGCTTTATCGCGCAGATAGCCGGCGACAGCCTTTGGGGTAGCGGTGAGCAACAACAAATTGCAGGAAGCAATACTTGCCGCATCCAGCACGCCATCAACGACACCCTCGAGCTGTGCATAGCTCACAATAGGCTCGTTTATATCACAAGCGAGCACTGTTGCTCCGGCAGCCTTGAAAGCCTTTGCCGCCGAACCACCAATCAATCCAAGGCCTACAACTCCGATAATCATACGCAATTAGTGCATTATACCGCGAATTTCATTGACGCGTTGCGCAACCTCGTCGAACTGCTCGGGTGTAAGTGACTGTGCGCCGTCGCATAAAGCACACACAGGGTCGTTGTGAACCTCGATGATAAGACCATCGGCACCGGCGGCTGTCGCAGCACAAGCCATCGGACGCACAAGGCGCGACACGCCTGTTGCGTGACTGGGGTCGACAACAATTGGCAGATGAGTGAGCTCTTTGAGCACCGGAACTGCTGCAAGGTCGAGCACGTTACGAGTGTAATTGTCGTAACTGCGTATACCGCGTTCGCAAAGAATAACCTGCTCGTTTCCCTCGGACATAATATACTCGGCACTCATCAGCAACTCTTTGAGTGTTGCCGACATTCCGCGCTTGAGAAGAATAGGCTTGTTGCAACGGCCAAGCTCTTTCAAAAGTTCAAAGTTCTGCATATTGCGTGCTCCAACCTGAATAATATCCACGTCGGCAAAGAGGTCGAGGTGTGATGCGCTCATAATCTCGGTTACGATGGGGAGGCCTGTTGCCTCACGCGCCTTGAGCAACAACTGCAGTCCCTCGGCACGCAAGCCCTGAAAATCATAGGGAGAAGTGCGGGGCTTGAATGCTCCACCGCGAAGAATGTTTGCACCCGAGGCCTTTACGGCACGTGCCACAGTCAATATCTGCTCCTCGCTCTCAACAGAACAAGGGCCGGCCATAATAGCAAAATTACCGCCACCAATCTTCACCTGATTTTCGCCACTGCCGGCAACAACCACAGTATCCTCGGGGTGAAAACTGCGATTAGCACTCTTGAATGGGTCGGTGATGCGTGTCACGCGGTCAATAATCTCAAGGCCTGCAAGCAGGTCAATATCTATTTTACGAGTATCGCCAATGAGGCCAAGCACTGTCTGCATTTCACCCTCGGAAACGTGGACTCTCACATTCTGCGACTCAAGCCAGTGGATAAGATTATCGCGTTGAGCCTTTGTCACTCCATTTTTTAATACAGCTATCATAGTTTTTGATTTATCTTAATTATATTTTAATATTAGGAGAAATGCAAATTTACAAATAAACTTCAATTATCCTATCTTTTGAACGAAAATGCTGCCTTTTGCCGATTATTTTTGTCATTTTTACGACAAACGAAGGTTTTTGAGTGTTTTTTGTAACCAAACAACAAAAAAAGGCCGGGGTGCATTTTGCGCCCCGGCCTTGTATAGCAAAAAGTTTTTTTACTTCTTAAGAGCCTTCTTTACCTCTTTTGCAATTGCTTTGTCGGCAGCAGCCTTTGCAGCGTCGAGCTTCTTCTGAGCCTTAGCCTCAGCCTTTGCATTGCCGGCAGCCTTTGCAGCCTTAACAGCATCGTAGAGAGCCCAAAGGTTCTTCTGTGCTGTCACCTTTTTCTGTGCTGCGCTATAAGCCTCTGCCTCAGCCTCAACTGCAGCTTCAGCCTCGGGAGCAGCATATGCGTGGTTGTAACCCTCAACCTCGTCCCAGTGGCCACGTGTGAAATCGGGGAATGTAACAGCTGCGCAGTTGTTGTCCATTGACAATGTACCAAGCTCTGCCAAGCAGCACCATTCTGCCATATCATAAACGTCCATATCGAGTGGGAGACCATTCTGCAAGCAGTAAACAAGACGTGAGTCCATCACAAAGTCCATACCGCCGTGACCAAGGTCGCGACCCTTCTCAACATACTTCTTAAGGATTGGGTGGTGATATTTTTCCATCAAGGCATTCTTCTGCTCTGCGTTCATAAAGCCGTGAGCATTGAGGTTGTCAACTTGTGGAGCACCTGTACCCTTAAGAGCCTCGCCTGAAAGTGCGAACTCAGGTGTTGGATACTTTGTAGCATAGCCCTTTGTACCGGTAAGCTTGAACAAGCGGTTGTAGGGCTGTGGAGTCATTACGTTGTGCTGAATTTCAACAACCTTACCCTTTGCTGTACGCATAAGTGTTGTTGTGTGGTCACCGTTGCGGAACTCGCCACACTCCTTGCCAGTCTTCTCCTTTACAAGTTCCTTGCCAAAGAATGGATCGGTATCCATTGCTACAAGTGTTGTAAAGCGGTCGCCACGGTGAATGTCCATACACTGAGCAACGGGGCCAAGGCCGTGAGTAGCGTAGAGGTCGCCACGGTTCTCCTTGTTGTATTTCAAACGCCAGTGGAGGTTGTCAACGTCGTTGTCGGCTGGATCCTTCCAATAAGCATCCCAGAACCACTCAAGGCTGTGGATATAAGCACCCTCAGCGCGGATAATCTCACCGAACACGCCATCCTGAGCCATTGCAAGAGCGTTCATCTCATAGTCGTCGTAGCAGCAGTTCTCAAGGATAAAGCAGTGAAGACGTGTCTGCTCAGAGAGGTTGATAAGGCTCCAGCACTGCTCGAGGTTCATAGCCGAAGGCACCTCGATTGCTGCGTGCTTGCCGTTCTCCATAGCATATTTTGCGATAGGATAGTGGTGATTCCAATCGGCTGCAATGTAAACGAGGTCTACATCTGGGCGCTCGCAAAGTGCTTTGTAACCATCAGCACCATAATAAATGTCAGCCGGCATCAAGCCCTGCTCACGCAAGAATTTATTGCACTCCTCGGCACGCTCATACTCATAGTCGCAAAGAGCAACAATCTCAACACCGGGGATACGGCAGAAACGAATAACTGCACCATCGCCACGCATACCAAGACCAACAAACGCTACGCGAACTGTCTTGATTGGAGCAACAGCAAGATTAAGAACGTGCTCCTGACCTGCAGGACGCTCTGGAGTCTCAACTACGATAGTACCTTTGTCCCAATGCCATTTTGTAGAGGGAGAAAGAGACTGAGCCTGTGATGTTGTGCCGGCAAATGCCATTACAGCAACAAGGGCTGCACCTAAAAATTTCTTCAAATTCATATTACAGTGTGTTTAAAAGTATTGATTTATGTTTTATCACCAAAGTTTGCGAGCGCTGCAACACAATTCTAAGCAATCGTCACAGACACAACACGTCAACAAAGATAGAGATAAAAACATTATTTCGCAATTATTGTATGTTTTTTTTAGAATTTAAATGTTTTTCGCCCAGCAAAGAGCAGAAGTACCATCTTATTCCAGCGTAGAAAAATCAATCTCGGGAGCTTCTGTCACATTGCCTCCACGCTCAAATCTTGTGCCGGAGGTCATATATTCATCGAAGAACCCACCCATTGTGAGGTAAAAATCTTCGCCGGCCACCCCACCATTATAATCGAGGCGTTTTTTATGATATCCGGTTGCATCACAGGTGAAGCGTCCTTGTGTCACAGGTATCCAACGTCCATCGGCTGTGCGCGCCCACTGATTGCAATAGTAGGCCTTGCGATTGACATAGCCCATCACAGGATTAAAATTCTCCAAGAAAGAGTGTGCATTGGTGTACCAAGTGGAAATTTTGGGACGACGGAAAGAGGCTACAAGCACCCACTCGCCCTTTGTGTTATCAAAGAAGTAGGCAGTATAAACTGTGCTGCCATTGCCATCGGGCTTTACTCCCATAAGGAAACGGCAACGTTCACCGGCTTTCCAATCATAGTGCATAAAGCTCTGTCCGCCTGAGCCCTCGTTACCAAAATCCTGAACAGTGACATTTTCACCCTTCTTCAGGAGCACAACGCGCAAAGAATCGGGAATTTCGGCTGCATTATCGGTCTCATAAGGGCTCCACACCGAGAAGAGCACTCTTCTTTTGTGAGGGCTGTTGTTCTGCATTCCAAAATAGCCTTCTCCAAAGCCACAGGCCATATAATAACTGCTTGGGATATCACCCTCCTCGGGCACAACAACCTCGTTGTAGAACCACTCTACATTTTCACGAGGAAGAGCATAGCCCATATGAACCGATGGGCCACGACGACCAAAATGAGAGCTAAACTCAGGGTCGACACAAACAACGGGTGCAACATCACCACCAACAAAAACAGCCGCAACATTACCAAAATCTTCACCCTTCTTTATTTTCACGCCACGAATATCCACTTTGATGTATCCGGGAGTCTTGACCTTGAATTTGCCAACCTCTACGCGAGCTAAAGTATCGCTATCGAGCTTTATTTTTTTCTTTTTACCCAAGAGAGAAACCTCAATCTGCGAGTGTCCTTTTGCTTGAAGGGCAATATTCATCTTGCCAATCGTTTCTGTTCTAAAATAGTAACTCACAACTGTTTCAGCGCTGTTCCAATTGCGCAGCGTACAGTGATATTCATCTATAAAAGCTGCTTTTTGTCCATCATTGACATTCTCGGGAGCGGCTGTTATATACGCATTACCCGACAAAGCAACATAGCTCTCACTCTGTGCCACCGATGGCAAAACCGGCAGCAACACAGCCGCCAACATCAACCAAAAAATTCTCTTTTTCATTAAATTGTCAGTTGTTAAAGGATTATTTAAAAACGTTATTCTATCATTCAACTTTGCTATCCCCCACCCATTTGCCATAATAAACGTGGTGGTCGGGTTTCACTAACATTCCATAGCCGTCGCGGTAGCCACCACGATAGAAGCCATACCAAAAATCGCCATTAGCCCATTGATAAACACCATAGCCGTCGCGACGTCCATTATAAAACTCGCCAAAATAGATATCACCATTTTTGTAAGTCTCTTTTTTGAATGTATATGGCGACTGCTTTCCATCGGACGAAGCGGCAAGCGGATATTCAAGCGGGACGTCTCCCTCTTTCGTGTGAAGGCGCATTATCTCGCCTGTTGCGAGGTCGTAAATAACATAATGTTCGTCACTGCCGACTCTAACCACAGCATTATTAATGAGCAGCCCAAAAAGGAGTTTGCCGTTGCGATACTGTCCATAGGATTCTATGCCCGACGCAGAGCGAAAAAATCCCCAGCCATAGAATTTGTGGTCGATTAACGTACCAACATACTCTCCGGCAGCATTTGAGATGTAGCTAATCTGCGACTCATTCCTTACATAATCGCAAAAGACTGATTGCAACGGGTCGCACATCTCTTCATAAAGTTTCACTCTCTCTTGCGCCGCAACCGGCAGAACAAGGAGGAGCAAAAGGGTCAAAAGGCTATTCTTCATTAGTGTACATTTTTTTCTCTTTAATAAACTCGGCCACAGCCGATGGCACAAGATGTGTTGCATCTTTGCCCATAGCAACAGCCGCACGTATCATTGTAGAGCTTACGTCATACAGCTTTGCCGGCAGCCACCGTACACCGGCAGGCAGTTGCGGCTCGTCTTCGTTACCACGAGGATAGACTATGATGCCGTAACGAGAAAGTATTTCATCGCCTTTATACCAACGGTCAAACTTTTCCCAATTATCAGCACCTATAAGCAGAGAGAACACCTTTTCGGGGTGTGCCTCGGCAAGTGCAGTGAGGGTATTCAGTGTGTAAGAGGGACGAGGAAGGGCAAATTCAAAGTCGCAAGCCCTCATTCCGGGCTTACCTTCAACAGCCAGTTGCACCATCTGCAAGCGCAGGCGCTCATCGCTCAAAGCACAGCCCTGTTTGTGCGGATTTTGAGGAGTCACCATAAACCACACCTCATCGACGAATCCACGCGAAAGCACCTCGCCGGCAAGAGCAAGGTGCCCATTATGAATGGGGTCGAAACTACCGCCAAAAACCGCAACCCTAGTTTTATTCATTAAGAAATTTCTCAACAACAGCCATTAAATCCTGCTTTGCCTTGTCAAGGTCGTCGTTAACAATCACCCTGTCGGCAAATTTAGCAAACGTCATCTCATACTCGGCCTTGCTGACACGCTTTTCTATCTCGTCCAAAGAGGTGTCACCACGACCAATCAGGCGCTCGCGCAATATATCAATAGAGGGGGCTTGAACAAAGATGAACAGTGCACGCTCGCCATAGTAGCGTTTGAGGCTGCAACCACCCTTTACATCAACGTCGAAAAGGATATTTTGCACCTCCAGCTGTTGCTCTACTTGCGATTTTAGCGTTCCATAGAAGCGACCGGGGTAGACCTCTTCATACTCCACAAACTCATCGGCGGCAATGCGCGCGCGGAATTCATCGGCAGTAAAAAAGTAGTAGTCGACACCGTGTTTCTCTTCACCTCGCGGAGGGCGGCTGGTTGCCGACACCGAAAAGCCGAAAGAGGCATCCTGTTTCATCAAAAAATGCACCAGAGTCGACTTACCCGAACCCGACGGCGCTGAAAAAATTACGACTTTGCCCTTTTTCATATTTTTTTACATTACATTCAACACCTGCTCTTTTATCTGCTCCAATTCATCTTTCATTCGCACAACAATTTTCTGCATCTCGGCGTGGTTGCTTTTGCTGCCAAGAGTGTTTATCTCGCGCCCCATCTCTTGTGCAATAAAGCCAAGTTTTTTGCCTTGTCCCTGCCCATCGTTCATTGTCTCAAGGAAGTATTGCAAGTGGTTGGCCAGACGCTGTTTTTCCTCGTTTACATCGAGCTTTTCAATGTAGAAAATAAGTTCTTGCTCCAAGCGGTTGCGATCGTAATCAACGCCTGCGAATTTAACAAGCGACTCCTCGATGCGGGCACGAATTTTCTCGACGCGTTCCTTCTCAAACGGCTCAATCGAAGCCAACAACTGCGAGATATTGGATATTTTGCTTTGGAATTTGCAGGCCAATGCCTCGCCCTCCTGTCTACGGAACGCCACCAAATCGGATAATGCAGCCTTTACGCCCTCGAGCACAACAGCCCATTCCTCGTCGGTAACCTCATACACCTCTTTACGAGCAATAACCTCGGGCATTCTCAAAAGCACCTCAAAAAGATTTTCGGGCAACGCAACGCCGCTATTCTTGGAAATCTCGGTCATCTGCTCGAGATAGACCTGCATCACTGCGCTATTGATTGATGGTGTATCAGCCTTTTCGCCCTGCTCGACCCACAGCGAAAAATCAACTTTTCCACGCTCGAGCACATTTGTCAGCAGTGTGCGAATTTCCATCTCACGGCCTTTAAACTGAGGGGCAATGCGCGTTGATAAATCCATCGCCTTGCCATTAAGAGAGCGAACCTCGACACAAATTTTCTTATCTTGAAAGGTGGTTACAGACTTACCGTAACCGGTCATTGAATATATCATAAATTCTCCATTATTGCGACGATGGCACACGCCACGCGTCATTAAACAGTTTCTAATTGGGCAAATTTAGTTAATTATTCGGAATACAGCACTCTCAAAAGAGGTTTTTTACTCCGCGAATGTAAAACTTACTTAAAATCTATTATTTATTAGTTACTCTAACAATTAATTTGTATTTTTGCATTTAATTACCTGAGACCGCACTTGCGGTGGATACAAAAAAATGAAAAATATGACAACAATAATATTACACATTGAAGCCTCTACGAGCGTCTGCTCGGTTGCGCTAAGCCAAGATGGGCACGTATTCTTTGAGAGAGTAAACCGAGAGGAGATGTCCCACGCAAAGGTTCTTGCACCATTTGTTGAGGAAGCGCTGCAGACTGCCGACGAGCAAGGAGCAAAGATAAACGCCGTTGCCCTGAGCTGCGGTCCGGGCTCATACACCAGCCTGCGCATAGCATCATCAACAGCAAAGGGCGTGTGCTACGGCCGCAACATTCCACTCATTGCAATACCCACAACGGCGGTAATGAGTGTGCCGGTGCTGTTCCGTGACGATATTGACGAGAATGCGCTGCTCTGCCCAATGATTGACGCGCGCCGCAACGAGGTGTATGCGACAATTTACGACCGGGCACTCGGTGTGGTAAAGCCAACACACGCCGAGGTTGTTACAGAAGAGAGCTACAAAGAGCTGCTCGACAAGCAGCCCATCTACTTCTTTGGCAATGGCGCCGAGAAATGCAGCAAAATAATCAATCACCCCAATGCTCATTTCCTCACAGGGCACCGTGACCCATTGGCAAAGAATATGATGCCGCTCGCCGAGAGAGCTTGGTTCGACGAAAAATTTGAGGATATAGCCTATTTCGAGCCCTTTTATCTAAAAAATTTTATCGCAACAAAACCCAAAGAACTTTTGAAAAACAGTTAATACCACATACCGCTATGATGGAATACAATACCAAACAGAAAAAGCTTCCGTTGCCCGAATACGGACGCTCCGTACAAAAGATGGTAGACCACGCGCTAACCATTGAGAGCAGAGAGGAACGCCAAAGATGTGCCGAGACAATCGTACGCATTATGAAGAGTATGTTCCCCGACCTTCCCGACCAAGAGCGCAAGCTGTGGGACCATTTAGCGATAATGTCCGATTTTCAGCTCGATATAGACTACCCTTGCGAGGTTATAAAGCCCGAGGAGTTTCACGTTGCGCCACAGCGCATACCCTATCGCAACAGCGAGATAAAAAACAGGCACTATGGCCGCATTGTGGAAGAGATGATAGCTCACGCACTCACACTCGAGGAGGGCGAGGAGAAAGAGCGCTTTGTGGAGCTCATTCTCATACAGATGAAAAAGAACTATATTGCGTGGAACAAAGACGGCGTAGAGGATAAAAAAATCATCGAGGACCTAAAATTCTACACAGACGGCGCCATCAACGTCGCCGACAAGGAGATAAGGATTAACCAGAACAACAATGCGCGCAACAATAACAACAAGCGCAACAACAATAACAAAAAGAACTTCAAACGCAAATATTAAAACCGGGACACTATGGCATCATTTATTATAGAGGGCGGACACAAACTACACGGCGAGATTACACCGCAAGGAGCAAAAAACGAGGTGCTTCAGGAGATATGCGCTACCCTGCTCACAAGCGAGAAGGTAACCATTGAGAATATTCCCGATATTGCCGATGTAAACAACCTCATCAACCAGCTTATCAATATGGGTGTTTCGGTAACACGCAACGGCGTGGGCTGCTTCACCTTTCAGGCCGACAACTTAAACCTCGATTACATTGAAAGCGAGGAGTATATCAACGGCTGTTCTAGACTCCGTGGCTCGGTAATGTTCATCGGTCCTCTTTTGGGACGATACGGAAAGGCAACAATGTCCGAGCCGGGTGGCGACAAGATTGGCCGCAGACGACTGGACACACATATTCTAGGCTTGCAAAAGTTGGGTGCACAATTCTCTTTCGACACCGAGAAGAGAGTGTATCGTATGAGCGCCGACAAGCTGAAGGGTTGCTCAATGCTGCTGGACGAGGCATCGGTAACCGGAACAGCAAACATCATTATGGCCGCGGTGCTTGCCGAGGGCACGACAACCATCTACAATGCTGCCTGTGAGCCATATATCCAACAGCTGTGCCGAATGCTCAACAAGATGGGCGCAAAAATCTCGGGCATTGCCAGCAATCTCATCACCATTGAGGGTGTGACAGAGCTTGGCGGATGCACTCACCGTGCACTGCCCGATATGATTGAGGTGGGCAGCTTCATCGGTATGGCTGCAATGACACAGAGCGAGTTGACGATAAAAAATGTGTCGTTCGAGAATTTGGGTATTATTCCCGAGAGTTTTCGCCGACTCGGTATAAAGTTCGAGCAGAGAGGCGATGATATTTACATTCCTGCGCAAGAACACTACGAGATTGATTCATTTATCGACGGTTCTATAATGAACATAAGCGATGCTCCTTGGCCGGGATTAACCCCTGACCTTCTGAGCGTGTTGCTTGTGACTGCAATACAGGCAAAAGGCAGTGTGCTGATACATCAAAAGATGTTCGAGAGCCGCTTGTTCTTTGTGGACAAGCTGATTGATATGGGCGCACAGATTATTCTTTGCGACCCCCACCGCGCTGTGGTCATCGGACACGACAGGCGCTTTACCCTGAAACCACGTGCAATGAGCTCGCCCGACATTAGAGCAGGAATTGCACTGCTCATTGCCGCTATGAGCGCCGACGGCATAAGCCGCATCGACAATATTGAGCAGATTGACCGAGGATATCAGAACCTCGAGGAGAGACTAAACCAGATTGGTGCAAAAATCACACGTTCATAAAACCTGTTTAATATGCTCAAGAAAGAGGATTTTGTGTTCTTTGGAAAATTCCTGAAGCCACACGGCACAAAGGGAGAAATTGGGCTGCAAGGCGACACTTTTGCTCTTGGCGATGGGTGCGACTTTGTAGCTTGCGATATTGATGGAATTCTGGTGCCTTTCTTTTTTGAATCGGTGCGCTCAAAAAGCAACGACACGCTCATTGTAAAAGTGGAACGGATGGAGAGTGCCGAGGAGGTGCGCTATCTCACCAACCGCGAGGCATTTATTCCGCGCAAATGGGTAGAGGAGAGCGACGAGGTATCCTTGGGGTATTTCATCGGCTTTACCGCTGTTGACAAGACTCTTGGCAACATTGGAGAGATTGTAGAGATTGACGACAGCACAATCAACACGCTTTTTGTTATAGAGAAGAACGGCGACGAGATTTTAATTCCTGCACAAGAGGAGTTTATTGCAGATATTGACCACGACAAACAGACAATTCTCTTTGATCTTCCACAGGGGCTTGTCTCTCTCTAAAATGAACGCAATATGAACAAAAAAAGTTTTTGCGGAAGGCTTTTGCGCAAGTACCGCCTGACGATACACAACGAGAACAGAGTGGAACAAGAGCGTGGTTTTTACATATCACCCCTAAAGATAATATTATCGCTCTTCACGGCCATTTTACTTGTAGCAGGAGTGTTGTATCTTGTGATTGTATTCACCCCCGTCGGCAGTTTCCTACCGGGCTTTGTGAACAAAGGCGAGAAGGATAAGATTGTGAGCAACAGCCTGCGCGTCGACTCGCTTATGCACGAGATAGACAAGCAGGATGCTTATTTGGCGAATATTCGCGCCATAATGAACGGCGATATAACCCTTGACTCACTTAAAAACTCACCGCAACCGGTATCGAACAAAGATTTCTCTATTGAGACAACCGAGTTTGAAGCCGAATTTGTAAAAAGTTGGGAGGAGCGTGAGAGATACAACCTCACATCACAAGCAGCCAGCGTTGCAGCACTGCAGGAACTTAATCTTTTCCGCCCCACAAAGGGAAAGATAATAACAATGTTCGACCCAAGCAAAGACCATTATGGCGTTGACATTGCCGAGATACCCGGCGAGAACATCGTTGCTATCCACGATGGAATTGTCGTTTTTAGCGACTACACAGCGAACGATGGATACACAATAACGCTGCAGCACCGCGAAAATCTTATCTCGATATACCGCAACTGCTATCGTCTGTTGAAAAAAGTCGGCGACAAAGTTTATGGCGGAGAGGTCATTGGCACGCTCAGCGACGGTTCGGGCGAAGAGAACGAAAAGAAAAACTTTTTACATTTGGAGCTGTGGCACAGGAGCAAGCCACTCGACCCCAATATTTATATACCATTCTAAAGGCAAACAACGATGAATGAAATAAAGAAAAGAACCATTGCCATATTGGGCTCAACAGGTTCCATCGGGACACAAACACTGCAAGTCGTTGAAGAACACCCCGATAAATTCGAGGTGTATGCAATAACAGCCAACACTCGCGTAGAGGAGCTTATCGGACAAGCCCGCAAATTTCTGCCCGAAGCTGTAGTTATTGCCGACGAGAGCAAATACCCACAACTGAAAGAGGCTTTGAGCGACCTGCCGATAAAGGTGTACGGCGGTTACGAGGCAATTTGCCAGATTGTAGAGTCAAAGCCCATTGATATTGTAGTCACAGCAATGGTGGGATTTTCGGGCTTACGCCCAACCATCAACGCAATAAAGGCCGGAAAGGCCATCGCGCTTGCCAATAAGGAGACAATGGTGGTAGCCGGAGAGCTTATCAATGCCTTGGCAATGGAGTATCAGACACCAATCCTGCCTGTTGACTCAGAGCACTCGGCAATTTTCCAATGCCTTGCCGGAGAGATGCACAACAAGGTCGAGAAGCTCATTCTGACAGCATCGGGAGGCCCGTTCCGCACATTTACAAAGGAGCAGCTTGAATATGTGACACGCCAACAGGCTCTGAAACACCCCAATTGGAGTATGGGAGCAAAGATAACCATTGACTCGGCCTCAATGATGAACAAAGGCTTTGAGGTGATGGAGGCCAAATGGTTGTTCGGCGTTGGCGCAGAGGATATTGAAGTGGTGGTGCACCCTCAATCGGTCATTCACTCAATGGTGCAGTTCGGCGACGGCGCAATAAAAGCACAGTTGGGAACACCCGATATGCGCTTGCCGATTATGTATGCGCTAACCTACCCCACACGTCTGCCATCGTCGTTTGAACGCATAGATTGGAGCACTCTAAAGGAATTAACATTTGAAAAGCCCAATTTAGAGCTGTTTCCCAACCTGCGTCACGCCTACACTGCGCTTGCCGAGGGTGGCAATATCCCTTGCGTGGTAAATGCAGCAAATGAAATATGCGTAGCTGCCTTTCTCGAGGAGCGCATAAAGTTCACCGATATGCCCAAACTTATTGAGCGAGCAATGGAAAAGGCTACATATATACTAAAACCGACACTCGACGACTATCTTGAGACGGATAGAGAGATTAGAGCAATGGTAAAAGAGTGGATTTAATTTCAAACAGAGGAAAAAACAAAAAAACAACAGATATATTATGGAGATATTTTTAATACGCGCACTACAACTGATATTAGCGTTGAGTTTATTGGTGCTTGTTCACGAGTTCGGTCATTTTCTCTTTGCAAGAATTTTCAAAGTCCGAGTAGAGAAATTTTACCTCTTCTTCGATTGGAAATTCTCTCTTTTCAAATGGAAGCCAAAGAACAGTGATACCGAATATGGTATTGGTTGGGTTCCCCTTGGCGGATATTGCAAAATAGCAGGAATGATTGACGAGTCAATGGACACCGAGCAGATGAACAAGCCTGCCGAAGATTGGGAGTATCGTTCAAAGCCGGCTTGGCAACGATTGCTTATCATTGTCGGTGGTGTTATGTTCAACCTTATACTTGCGCTATTCATCTACTCAATGGTGCTGTTCACTTGGGGCGACAAATATGTCGACCTGCATAAAATTGAAAATGGCTTCACTTTCAACGAGAAGGCAAAGGAGATTGGTTTTGAGGATGGAGATATTATCATTAAGATGGATGGAGAAGAGGTACACGAGTTGTATCTTGACAAGATACGCTCGGTGAAGCTGATGCGACAGATTTGTGCTGCAGACACCGTAACGGTAAAGCGTGACAACAACGAGGTCAACATTGCAATCCCCGAGACTTTGGGCCTGCTCGATATGAACAAGCCAACCATCTTCCTGACACCAAGAATTCTACCGATAATTGGCGAGGTTGACAGCATTGGAGCCGGTTGGGCTGCCGGCATCCGCCCCAATGACCTCTTGACAAGCATAGACGGCAAGAGAATAGACTCTTGGAGCGATATTAAAACGACAATGGAGAGCCTGAAAAAGGAGGGTAAGACAAATATCAGCATTGAAGTGATGCGCGACAGCCTTGTACAATTGACAGCAACTGTTGACACAACCTATTTGCTTGGTATTATCCCTGTCGGCAACGACTACCCGATAGAACATCTATCCTACTCATTCTTTGGTTCTTTCCTTGCCGGTACTTCATTTGCTTTGGATGTGCTTAAAGGATATGTCAGTGATTTCCAATATGTATTCAGCAGCGAGGGTGCAAAATCGGTGGGTATGTTCGGTTCTATCGGCAGTCTCTTCCCTGCAATGTGGGATTGGCACGCCTTTTGGATGATGACAGCGTTCTTGTCAATCGTGTTGGCGTTTATGAATATTCTGCCTATCCCGGCGCTCGATGGAGGACACGCAGTGTTCCTCATATATGAGTTGATTACCGGCAAGCAACCAAGCGACAAATTTATGGAGCGCGCACAGATGGTGGGAATGTTACTGCTTCTGGGGCTGTTTATACTTGCAACCTACAACGACCTGATGAAATTTGTATTCTGATTATGACAAAAAAGGTATTGTATATAATTGCCTGCATTGTTATGGTATCGTGCAGTTCGACAAAGAAGGGAGCAGAAACAATAGCTCCCGATGGCAACGCGCCTGTTGCCGGCAGCATAGTAGCCAAAGGAGAGTATGCCACAGAGAATGGCGGTGCCTTTTGGGGTGAGCTGTTGAGCGAGGCGTGTGCACAAAGCACAAGCGAGAATATCTGTTTGTCGCCTTTGAGCGCACAGCTTGCGATGGCTATGGTTGCAAATGGTGCCGAGGGCGAGACAAAAGAGGAGATTTACAACGCAATGCAGCTTGGTGACAACGCATACAGCCGAGAACTCTTGGATAATCTTGACAATGGTTCTTGTGAGGTAAAGATTGCAAACTCCATTTGGATAAACAAAAAGCTTGATGTAAAGCAGGAGTTCATCGACACTAACAAAAAGTTTTTTGATGCACTCGTTGAAAAGATACAATTCAACAACAAAGCCCTCGAGCGCATCAATAATTGGTGCAAGGAAAACACCAATGGAAAGATTGCATCAATCCTTGAAAAGCTCAACAAAAACGACAGAATGATTTTGCTCAACGCCCTCTATTTCAAGGCGGCGTGGAGCGACCCTTTCCAAAAGAAGAACACATTGAACAAGATGTTCACAACAGAGAAGGGCGAGGAGACAGAAGTGCCTATGATGATGATGCGCAAAAATGCGTTATTCTACAAAGACGATGTCTTGGCAATGACCGCCAAAAGATTTAAGGACGGATACAGTATGCTGCTTGTGCTACCCAACGAAGGGGTAAAATGCGAAGAGGTCGCCAAATATCTGGCATATGATTTTGACAATTACCTCAAGAAGATGGAGTTGTGTGACGTAACACTTTCGCTACCAAGGTTCACCACAGATTTTGGAACGAGTCTCAAGCCTATGCTTGCCAGTCTTGGCGTCAAGAGAGCGTTTAGTGGCAGCGCACAATTTGATGGAATATCTAAAGAACCTCTATTTATAAGCGACGTTGTACAAAAGACTTACATTAATGTTAACGAAGAGGGTGCCGAGGCTGCGGCGGTAACAAGCGTGATGGTAGGGCTTTTGTCTATGAAGGTGCAAAAAATAGAAAATCTAACCCTTGACCGTCCTTTTATATATGCCATAATAAATGACAAGAACAACGAGGTGCTGTTCACCGGCAAGGTGGGCAACCCATCAGTAAAATAACCCCAAGCAATATGAAACGTATTTTAGGAACACTGCTCTTGCTACTTGTTGTAACAGCAAGCATTGCAAAGCCAAAGTATATTTTTTATTTCATCGGTGATGGTATGGGACCATCGCACATTCTTGCAACAGAGCTCTATTTAGGCGAGATGCAGGGCGTGATAGGGCGCCCACACAAGATGGTATTCACACAATTCCCACAGAGTGCCTTTGTCACAACCTTCTCGGCCAGCAACGGAGTAACAGACTCTGCAGCATCGGGCACAGCACTCTCAACTGGCAGCAAGACAAGCAATGGGCGCATAGGCACCGATGTCAAAGGCAACAATCTTTACAGTGTAGCCCTTGATGCAAAGAATAGCGGTATGGCTGTGGGCATTGCAACAACCGTCTGCATAAACCACGCTACCCCATCGGCTTTCTACGCGCACAACGACAGCCGTCACAACTACAACGAGATTGCTCAGTGGATGCTCAATGCCGATTATGATTTTTATGCCGGCGGTGACGCAAAATGCAGCATCGAACAGCGCAACGATTTATATGAGAGAGCACACAAACAGGGCTATACAATAGCACGCGGCTACGATGATTTTGTTGCAAGAAGCAAAAATGCCGACAAAATAATGCTCTATCAAAAGAACGTTGCCGAGGAGATACCTTATACAATAGACCGCACCACCGATGACCTCACTCTTGCACAGATAACAAAGGCCGGCATAGACTTTTTGAGCCAGAAGAGCAAAAAAGGATTCTTTATGATGGTCGAGGGTGGCAAGATTGACTACGCATCGCACAGCGACGATGCTGCTACAATGATTCACGAGGTGCTTGACTTTAATGCCGCTATTGCCGAGGCCTATGAATTTTACAAGAGACACAAGGACGAGACACTAATCATTGTAACTGCCGACCACGAGACAGGCGGCATTGTCCTTGGTTACACGGGCGAATATAAACTCAACCTGAAAGCCCTCTCATCGCAAAAAGTTAGTGTGGACAAACTTGCAACAATGCTCAAAGCTTTGGGCTCAACCACTTGGGGCGATATTGCAAAGATTGTAAAAGAGAATATAGGCGTTGAGCCGCGTGGAGGGCACGCCATAGACGAGACTGTGGAAATGACAAACAACCTTGCCAACAAAATAGCCAACGAAGCAATATACGACCTCAACCGCAAGGCGCTTCTCTCGTGGGCAAGTGGCAACCACTCGGGAACCTTTGTTCCTCTGTTTGCTATTGGCGAAGATGCCGACGAATTCAACGGCGTTATTGACAACACCGACATCCCCAATATAATAAGGAGAATAGCCAAACTGAGACAAAAGAGATAACATTATAAAACAGATAGACCTCGCCGGCAGCGAGGTCTATCTGTTTTATAATCACTATAAGAATTTATTCACCCAAGAACTTCATAGCCTTTTTCTCAACGGCTTTCTTGAATAGGCCAACAGCCTTTTCTAGTGCAGCCTCATACTTTTTACCCTGTTCCTCGGTTAGGCTTGCATCAAAATCGGCAATCTCCTTCGCGTTCTTCTCGGCAAACTCTGCCATAGCCTGCTCAAAGCCCTTGTAAGCAGTATCAAGAGCCTCCATTGTATCGGCAGCATTAACCTTCTTTGTATACTCTTTTACCAATGCAATAAGTTTGTCAACAATATTCTCGGTTGCCACTGTTGTAACATTGTTCTCAACCACAACAATATTATCAGCAGCAATAGCTGAACCAGCCATCATAAAGACTGCAACAGCAGCCATCAAAAACTTTTTCATAATTTGATTTTTTTCGTTTAACAATATTACCGGATGTGCAAATGCACAACCCTAAGCGCAAAGATACACTCTTTATCCAAATTTTACAAAAAAACTTTCATAACAAAAATAAACCAAAATGACAGAGGCAAAAGACTCTCTAATCTCGAAATTAAGCGTATTTTATGCTGCAGATTTACAGAACGCCCTTTGATACGCTTGAGCATATTGCTCCACAGACTCAACATTTTCACATTGTGGCAAGCAATGTAAAACTCAAAAGAATGAATAATTGCTATCTTGTTGTATAAAATTACTGATAGCGCAAGCGCTGTCCGGGACGTATTATAGATTTTGAGTTCAAGCCGTTAAGCTCAAAAATACGTCGCTGCGACACACCATATTTTCTTGCAATCTTTTCAATCGTCTCACCACTCTTCACCTTGTGGTATTTTTGCTCAGGGCCGGCAATCTTTACCTTGCCATTTTCGATATATTTGCTACCCGGCTTACGATACATATAATAATCGCCGGTCATTTTTTGATTTTTAAAGTCAAACATATCTGCGGGGTTAATGCTCTTACCCATCAAGATTGTCTCAAAATGTAGATGTGCACCCGAGCTTCGGCCTGTATTGCCACCAAGACCAATTGGGTCACCAGCCTTCACATTCTGATTAACTTTAACAAGCTTCTTTGAGAGGTGAGCATAAAGAGTCTCTATACCATTATTATGGCGTACAACCACATAATGACCATAACCGCGACGTTGATAACTTGTTATTCGCACCTTGCCATCAAAAGCAGCGTAAATGGTATCGCCTGTCTGCACCTTTATATCCAGCCCCTGATGCACACGACGACGATTGGGACGATAGCCAAAGATATCTGTAATCTTTGTGCTTGGTGTAGGCATCACAAAGTGGCGCAAATCAATTTTGAAAGAGTCGGGAAGCGTCGAATTATAATGTACAACGGTGTTTGTCCACGTGGGATACATATCATCCGATGGGATTATATGTGCCTCGTTCAACAGCATATTACGCACCGGAACAGTATCCACCATCGCCATTGGCCGATGAAGCGTAACCTGCTCTGCAACTAAGTCCTGTGCAATGACTCCTGTTGTACCAACAATCAGAAACAGCGCAAAAAACAAATATTTTAAAATATTTTTCACCTGTTATTTGAATTTTAAGGTTTCCTCGCCACCATATTCAAAACAGGTTACTGCCGACTGATAATCAAACAACTCCTCGGGCTTGAAAAAACGATTTATCTCAACAACAGCATTCTCGACAGAGTCGGACGCGTGCACAACATTCTGCTCGCCGCTCATTGAAAAATCGCCACGAATTGTACCGGGAAGCGCGCGGCGTGAATTGGTAACACCAACCATCTGGCGCACAGTCTCAACAGCCTCGGCCCCCTCGAGACAACAAGCAATTATCGGAGATGCCTGCATTGAAGCCTTTAGATAGGGGTAGAAAGGACGCTCCACTAAATGCGCATAATGCTCAGCAACAAGCTCGTCGGTCATAAAAAGCATTTTTATACCGGCAAAGCGCAATCCTTTGCGCTCAAAGCGTGTTATAATATCGCCCATAAGACCACGCTGAATAGCATTGGGCTTAATTAGAATAAGTGTCTTTTCCATAATTTGTTATAAGTTTATATTCACTACAAATATATTCAAAATAAATGAAATACAAGATATTTTCCGGGAATGATTATGAGATGGCACCCCAGTTTCGGTTATTCATTCTTTTTATATTGCGCAAGCGCTCCCACACCACCCGATACTGTTCACTGTTACACTGCGGGTCGGCTGCTATCACACCACGAGCCACCTCGCGTACAAATTTCAGCAACTGTTCGTCACGGGCAAGATTGGCAATTTTAAGTTCAAAAGCAATACCGCTCTGCTGCGTACCCTCCATATCACCCGGGCCACGCAGTTTGAGGTCGGCCTCGGCAATTTCAAAGCCATCGTTGCTCGAGGTCATTATCTCCATTCTTTTTCGGGTATCTTCGGAGAGCTTATAATCTGTAACCAAAATACAATAGGACTGCGAGGCGCCACGTCCCACACGGCCACGCAACTGGTGCAGCTGCGACAAGCCAAAGCGCTCGGCGTTCTCAATAACCATCACCGAGGCATTAGGCACATCAACGCCCACCTCGATAACAGTTGTCGACACAAGAATCTGCGTCTCGCCCGATGCAAAGCGGCGCATCTCGTCGTCTTTCTCCTTTGGCTTCATCTTTCCGTGCAGTTTACTCAATTTATAGTCGCAGAATACATTGCACAGCTGTTTGTAGCCATCTTCAAGGTTTTTGAGGTCGAGCTTTTCACTTTCACTGATGAGAGGATACACCACGTAGGCCTGACGCCCCTCGTTTATTTGACTACGGATGAAGGAGTAAAGTCCATCGATGCGGTTGCGGAATATATGCGATGTGTTTATAGGCTTGCGACCGGGAGGCAGTTCGTCAATAACAGAAACATCAAGGTCGCCATAAAGAGTCATTGCCAGAGTTCGTGGAATGGGGGTTGCAGTCATCACAAGAATATGAGGCGGTATACTGTTCTTTGCCCACATCTTTGCGCGCTGCACAACACCAAAGCGATGCTGCTCATCAATAACAACAATACCAAGATTGCGGAACAGCACATTATCCTCGAGCACAGCGTGAGTACCGACAAGAATATCTATACTCCCATCCTCAAGAGCCTCGAACAGAGGCACTCTCTCCTTGGCCTTTGTGCTGCCGGTCAGCAGCTCAACCCTCACAGGCAGCGCCCCCAACATTCGACGCAGCGTCGCAAAATGTTGCTCGGCAAGAATTTCTGTCGGAGCAAGCAGGCAAGCCTGATAGCCATTATCCTTTGCCAACAGCATAGACATTAGAGCAACAAGTGTTTTTCCACTGCCCACATCACCCTGCAGCAGACGATTCATCTGCCTTTCGCTGTTTACGTCGGCACGTATCTCCTTTATCACTCTTTTTTGAGCGTTAGTCAATTCAAAAGGCAGCTGCTCGTTGTAGAAACGATTAAACATCTCGCCCACCTTTGCAAAGCGATGCCCAACGTAACGCATCTGGCGTTCCTTGGCATAATGCAGAATATTGAGCTGAATGTAAAAAAGTTCTTCAAATTTGAGCCTGTATTGCGCAAGCTGAAGCTCCTTGGGATTGCGCGGAAAGTGTATTATACGCAGAGCATCATCGAGCGACATTAGCCCGTTTTTTTGTATTATATCGGCCGACAGAGTCTCGGCAAGAGGTGTTGTGAGCAGAGCAAAAAGGTTCTGCACCAATTTCAGCATAGCATTAGAATTCAATCCGCTACGCTTCATCTTCTCGGTGGTGTTATAATAGGGTTGCAGCCCCATTGTATCAAGCTTTAATAACGACGCATCGTCAACGTCGGGGTGAGCAATATTCACCCTGCCATTAAACATTGAAGGCTTGCCAAAAACAACATATTGAGTGTTTAATTTCAATCGGTTCTTGACAAATTTTATACCCCTGAACCACACAAGGTCGACAAAAGCCGTGCCATCGGTAAAATGAGCCACAAGACGGCGCGAAGCCCCCTCGCCCATCTCCTCGAAAGAGCGTATCTCACCAAGCAGCTGCACGTGCTGCAAATGACCGCCAAGCTCGCTCACTTTAAAGACACGGCTGCGGTCGATATATTTATATGGAAAATAGTATAGCAAATCGTACAGAGAACGAATATTCAGTTCCCTGCTGAGCAGCGTGGCACGTTGTTCACCCACGCCGGGCAGAAATTTTATATCCCTTGTTGTGATGTCCAACATTCCATCAATGTCTTGGCGATAAGCATATCAAAGGGGGTTGTAATCTTGATATTCTCGCGGTTACCCTCTACACCCGACACCTTCTCGCCCAAAGCCTCAACAACCGAAGCATCATCGGTAAAATTCTCGACAAAGCGCTGTTCATAGGCGCGACGCAACAGCGACAACTTAAAGACCTGAGGTGTTTGCACAAGACGGTATCTGTCGCGAGGAACGACCTCTGTTGTATCGTAGCCCACAATGTGACGCAAACTATCCTGCACATCAATCATTGGAATTGCAGCCCCATCAACCCACGCACGGGCAAAGCACTCATCAAGCACCTTTGGCGAAACAAAGGGGCGCACGCCATCGTGCACACCAACAAGAGCATCGGCAATATCATCAACCTGAGCCAGCCCGTTCTGAACAGAGTGGAAACGTGTTGAGCCCCCCTGTGCCAAAATCAACGGCACAGCAAAAGAGTACTCCTTACACAGCTGTTTCCACAATTCAATATGCTGCGCAGGGAGCACAAGAATAAGTTGCATAGAGGGGTCTATGGCATTAAGGCGTTCAAGAGTTACCATAACCAAAGGCTTGCCACAAAGTAGTTGAAACTGCTTCGGCATCTCCCCGCCCATACGAGTGCCCTTGCCGCCGGCAACAACAATAATATATCTCTTCATAAATTATTTACAAAATTGCATTTGAGAGCGCAATGTCTCAACAACATCTGCACCACAGAAATTCTTAACAATGGCAAAGCCAAAGTCGAACGAGGCACCCGGACCACAAGCGGTTATTATATTGCCATCCTGTTCAACTGCAGCGGCAGTATATTCAGCACCAAACAAATCACCCTCACAACCGGGATAACAGGTTGCCTTTTTCCCTTTTAAAATACCGATGCGGCCAAAAACCATTGGAGCAGCGCATATAGCTGCAACAAGCAGACCTTGCGAATAAGCATCGACCAACAATGCACGTAAAGGCTCGTGAGCCGAAAGGTTGTCTGTTCCTACACCTCCACCGGGCAACACCAGCGCATCGGCATCGGTAAAATCGATATTTTCATACACCTCGTCGGCAACTACAGTAACATTCTGTGCTGAGATAACATTTTTGCAGCCCATAATAGATACTGTAACCACATTTAAACCGGCACGACGCATCACATCCACCGGTGCCAAAGCCTCAACGGTCTCAAAGCCGTCGGCAAGAAAAACATATACCTTGTTCATATTACTTCAACTCAAAATTATAGGTAATCGTTCCCGATTGATTATCTACACCGGCAATGCTGTTGAAAATTGTATTTTTAGCTGCCTTCAGCGCCGCCTCGCGCAATGTAGTATCAACGGTGTTCGACTTTTTGATATTAATACCGGCCACAATAACCTTACCTGCGGGGTTTACTGTTATATCCACTACAACACGTCCCTCGGCCTGTAATTTCTCTTTAGGCCTTACTATACCATCTTTTCCCGGAGAACGGCCATCAAGGCTAAACGATACACCAACGCCGTTCTGCAGGCCGGAGTCTGAATTTCCCTGCACTGAACCTTTGGTTGAGTCATCCTTTTCGGCATCGCCCTTTTTACTCATCAAGCTACCCTTGTTAAAGGCATTTGCGATAGAATTTTCGGCCGCCTTACGCGCCTCGGCCTCTTTGCGTTCCTGCTCCTTGCGCAGAGCCTCTTCTTTCTCCTTTTGTATCTGCTCGGGAGTTTTTTCGGGCTTTTTGGGAGTCTCTTGTTTAGGCTTTTCGGGAGGCAGAGCAAGGCTCTCTTCGCTATCCTGTGTTATCAACTGTTCTTCGGGAGTAGACGGAGCGGGCTGCGCCGGCTCAGGCTGCGGTGCAACAGGTGGTGCCTCGTTGAATTGCGCCATTGCATAATCCTCAATATCCACCCCCATCATCACCTCGACACCCTTTTCGGGGAGCTCGGCAGGGGGAGTGAGCACCAAAAAATAGAGCAATGCCAAGACAATTGCGTGTATAATAAGAGTACCCGCAACACCGACTATTTTCTCTTTAGAAAACTTTTTCATCACTTGCTATCGGGGCGGCGTGTAGCCAGCACCATCTTGTATTTGTTTTCGTTAGCAATATTAAGCACCTTCACCACCTCGCGATAAGGGATTGTCTCATCGGCATAAAGCGCCACAAACATCTCTGAATCCTTTTCGCTACACTCGGCAAGGAAAGCTGCTAAATCCTCCTCCAATATCTCTCTCACAGGCTCTTTTCCCCATTGAGCATAGTAAGTGAGGTCCGATTTTATTGTTATGCGAGCCATTGGCTGCGTGTGTGCTCTCTCCTTTCCCTGAGGAAGATTTACCTTTATTGCATTTGGTATCACAATCGTTGATGTGAGCATAAAGAAAATCAGTAGCAGGAAGATGATATCCGTCATTGACGACATTGAGAAGTCGCCTATGGTCTTTGTTCTTCTCTTTATCATAATCAATTATGCTTCAATATTTTCAGCCTCAGGCTCATTGACCGGAGCAGTTGCTTGCTGCTGAGCATCAGCCTTTGCCGTATCCTCTTTGCTCTCTGCAACAATCTCAAGGAAAGAGATTATATCGGCCTCCATAGCATTCTGCACCTTATCGACCTTTGTCACCAGATAATTATAGGCAAAAATAGCAATAATACCAACAATCAGACCACCGACGGTTGTCACCATTGCCTCATATATACCACCCGACAATGCAGATACCTCAATGTTGTCGCCAGCCTGTGACATATTCCAAAAAGCCTGCACCATACCGGTCACTGTGCCCAAGAAACCAAGCATTGGAGCAACTGCCGAGATTGTAGAGAGCACCGGCAAGCCCTTCTCCAATGCCGCAATCTCAAGACCCGCGTAATTCTCAAGAGCCTGACGGATAGAGGCATTGTCCAAACGATAATCCTTTACACCCTTTGCCAATATGCGCGAGGTTGGGGTATTCAGTTTGTTGCAATATCTTGCAGCCGATTTAAAATCCTTATCTCTTATATTGTCGTTCAAACGCTCCAATAACAAAGGATTTTTGCTGCCAGCCTTGCGAAGCACGGCATATCGCTCAAAAAAGATATATATACCAAAAACTGACAAGACAGCAAGGATAACCATTATCCAGCCACCTTTCATCGCCAAATCAAGCACGTTAAGGTTCTCTTGTACGGCCTCTGCCGCCACTGCAATAGAATCGGTTGCTAAAGTATCAACAACTTCTGTAAGTGAATTCATAGTTTCTATTTTTTATTATTTTATCAGACATTTTTTATACGCAGCAATAGTTGCCTCAAGCCCCATATACAGAGCATCACAGATGAGAGCGTGCCCAATGGACACCTCATCAACCCAAGGAATTACGTCGGTAAAATACTTCAAATTCTCAAGGCTGAGGTCGTGACCGGCATTCAGGCCAATTCCCAATTGCCTCACACGCGTTGCAGTCTCAAGGAAAGGAGCAATGGCCGCCTCGGGGTCTTTTGCGAAATTATGAGCATAAGGGCCTGTGTAGAGCTCCACTCTATCGGCACCTGCTTCGGCAGCAAATTCAGCCATACGCACATCGGCATCTATGAATATTGAGCTGCGTATGCCGGCAGCTCTCAAATCATTGAGCACGTCACGCAAGAAAAACTGCTCTTTTTCAGTATCCCAACCGCTATTCGAGGTCAACTGCTCCGGTTTATCGGGCACGAGCGTCACCTGCGAAGGGCGCACGCGCAATACCAAATCGAGAAAATCCCTTGACGGATAACCCTCTATATTAAATTCCGTGCGCAACACCGCCTGCAGAGCAGGAACGTCGGAACGACGTATATGCCTCTCGTCTGGGCGCGGATGAACCGTAATTCCATCGGCACCAAAAGCCTCACAATCCTTTGCAACCTTTATAATATCGGGATTATTACCTCCACGAGCATTCCTGATAGTTGCAACCTTGTTGATATTTACACTGAGTTTTGTCCTCATAAAAACACTTTATCAATCTAATAAACAAACTACATCCCCGGCAGTTTACATATTTTTTTGCAAAATTAGCACAAATAAAAAATATTGTGTAATAATTTATCTTAATTTTGCATTGTAAAATGTTCAAATTAAAAGAATAACACTTATGAAATTTGCAATATTCGGCAACAAACACCAAACAAAAAAATCGGAAAGCATTGAATTGCTTTTCGACGCAATCACAAAGCGCGGTGACAGTTACGCCATAGATAAATCCTTTTACGATTTTCTATGCAAAGAGCATATTGCACAACCCTGTCCGCAAGAGATTATCACAGATAATAATTTCGATGCAGATATTGCTATCAGTTTCGGTGGCGACGGAACATTGTTGCGCACGGCAAGCCGAGTAGGCAGCAAGCCAATTCCCATTTTGGGCATCAACGCGGGACGCTTGGGATTTCTCACAGCAACGTCCAACGAGAATATAGATGATATTATCAGCAAGATACACAACGGAGACTTTGATGTTGAGCAGCGCATCCTCATTGAGGCAAACACAAACGGCGCAGAGCTAAAGAGTTACCCATTTGCCCTTAACGAGATTGCGATAATGAAGCACGACAGTTCGTCAATGATAACCCTGAAGGCAACAATCAATGGATGCGACACAATCACCTATCAGGCCGACGGACTCATCGTTGCCACCCCATCGGGTTCAACAGGCTACTCCCTGAGCGTGGGAGGCCCAATCATCGCCCCCGAGGCTGGAGTGCTCACACTAACGCCCATCGCACCGCACAGCCTAAGCGCCCGCCCAATAGTGGTAGGCGACAACACCTCCATTGAGATAAGTGTCAACAGCCGAAGCGGCAACTATCTGATAGCCATTGACGGGCGCAACGAGAGTTGCGACGATAGCACCACAATCACCATTAACAAAGCCGCCTATCGCCAGCTCATCATCCGCCACCGCGAACACTCGTTCATACAGAACCTCCAAGAGAAGCTGATGTGGGGGGCCGATATTAGAGAATAATGGCGTTATATACAATAACAGAAAAAGCGATGGAGTCTCCATCGCTTTTTCTGTTATTGCCAATATTTTATTTTACAGCAGGGGTAAAACTCTTAGAAGAGCCACCGGAGATTGAGCCTCCGACAGAATACACACCATCAAAATAACTCTTCGTTGCATCTGAGACAGACGTAACCCCATACATCAATGTATGCGATGTTTTTGTAAATTCAGGAGAAGAGAGCAACAGCGTCGCGTTATTTACACTATTGGGGCATTTATAAGAGAACAACACTGCACCTGAACTGTTTTTGACAGAGATATACTTTCCGGAGGTTACTGTTACAGAAGAAATTGAGGAATAGAGTTGAGGAGCCGAGGTAGGATTACTTGTGGCTCCGCCTGTACCAATCACAACTCCGCCATTAATGACAAAATTATTTTGGTCGCAATCAAATCCCTCCTCGGGCGATGACGCTCCCGAGCTGAGCGCAATACCACCATTGATAGTTATCGTTCCGTTAGAATCAATGCCATCATTATTCGATGCGTGGCAATATATACAACCACCATTTATTACCAATGCAGACGAAGCATTTATGCCATCGTCGTATGTATTACACTCTATCATACCACCATTTATTGTAAGAGTTGATTTACTCTCAAGCCCCTCTCCGCCATCATTTTTAGTCTCAGTATATATCGTGCCACTATTCACATATACATTAACAGCACCTTTGATAGCCTTGGGAGCAGCATTAAATCCGCTATTCATTCCTCCGCCCCAACCACCGGTGTTTCCCGACGAAGTACCAAGCGATGCACCCTGTGTCACAGCTGTAATATTCAACAGATTATTATCGGCACCAGCAACACCAATCGTCAGCTCGCCCGAAGAGACAATTGCCTTGCTGCCATTACCCTTTGCCACACAATTGAGCGTACCACCCAAAAGGTTTACAGCAACATCCCCTTTAAGGCATTTTGTAGAGTAATAATCGGTCCCTGTTGTTGCTGTGTACGATGCTCCCGCACCCGAAAGTGTAACATTTACATTGCCACCATTCATTGTCAGCACACCATCGACAGAAATTCCCATACCTCCCTGAGCGGTTGCCGTAATATCAATATCACCGCTATTTATCGTCAATACGCTATCACACTTGATAGCTGTGCAATACGATGGGTCATAAGCCACCACTTTTGCCACACCAGAGGTATTAATCACCAAACTTCCGCCATCAATAACAGCAGCACCTTCGACCTTTATACCTTTTGACTCACTACCGCTCATAGTAATCGTGTGACTACCGCCTAAAAGTGTAAATCCTTTATCACACTTAATTCCTGCAGCCGCATACGAATCTTCGGTTGCCGAGGCCGATGAACCATTGACATAGCTATCGGTAACATTATTTATTGAATAGGTGCGCGTTGAGCCGGAAGTTGAGTAGCTTGATGAAATTTGATAATAAGTATCGGCAGCAAGCCCTGTGAACGATGCGCTTCGTATAGTATAAGTTCCCCTGCTGCTTGAATAATCATCACTCTTGAAATAGTAGCTCTCCGACATCTCTGCGCCAAAGTCGTAATAATAGAAAGTTGTAGAGTTTGCAACCACTTTATTTGTGAGAGTTGCAACAAGCTCGTTATTACTGTTATAAAGATATACACTTTTCCATACATTTGACGAACTGTCACCGGGGCGGTTGCTTGTTGTCGAAGAAGGAACACTCACATACACAATATAGCTCTTTTTCTCCTCGGCACCACCCGAAGTTTCATCATATACAGGGTCATAAGTCTCACTATTGCCACTACACTCAATAGTTGTTGTTCCATCTGTAATTCTCACATCACCATCGGCCGAAATACCACGTCCGGCAATGCCTGTAGCCCGCAACACGGCTGCTCCACCCGAGATTGTCACCACTGAATCACACTTTATACAGGTTGAGTATGATGGGTCGCCACCAATCAAAATAGTGTTACCCGAAGCCTCGATATCAACCGTTCCACTCAACAAAGAAAAATCGTCACCACTTTTTACACCTTTTGAGGCATCGCCGGAGACTTGCACCGACAGTTCACAGCCATCAACAACAATCTCCGAAGCTGATTTTACACCCTTCACATCCTCACCTAAAGTGCAAATATTCACCTTTCCACCGAGCATTTTTATATAACCGTCACAATCAATACCGTCGCCCTGCGAATTAAGCACAAGTTCCCCACCTTTGACAATGAGCGAGTCGTTTACGTGTATTGCATCACCCACAGCTTGCGCAACCTCAATTGTCGCTCCACGCACCTCAATATAATCATCACTGCACACAGCGTGTTTGTAGAGAGCATTTATAAGCAGTCTGCCACTACCCTCGAAAATCATCTGCCCCTCACTAAAAAAAGCACCTTTCTCATCTTCACCGGGTGCTGTGCTATAATTTGCAGCATCGGTCAATGTATTCACAGTGCCTTCGTTCACAAATACCCTTGCTCTTTTTTTGCATTGGCTGTTAATCGCCGCGCCATTGCTATTTGCAAGCGAAACACCATTGAGATAGAGATTATACTTTCGTGAACCATAAATTTTAAAGCAACCATCGTTGCTTGCGCCGGTCAAACGATAATCAACCTCTCTTGTCGTTGAAGACGTAACAGATACCTTTGCGCCACTAACATTCACCCTGACGCTGTCAAAAGCATAAGGATTAACAACGCAAGCGCTATTGTTCAAATATATCACCTCGACCATTTGTGGCAATATACCATACTTAATGCTGTCAATATCAGTAACGGCAAGATGCTCTTGACGATTGTCAAAGGCAATTGTCATATACTCCTCGGCATCGTCAAAAAATAGGCTATCGATACGAGCTTGAGCAATACACTTTACCTCGCCACTACTCATATATATTTTCACATCTTTATCGGCAAAAACAGCCTGCACCGATAAAGTCAGCACCAAAGAGAGTAAAATCTTTTTCATCGGTTCAGAATTTTATAAATGCGACAATCCAACTTTAAAATATAAATGCCGGCAGGCAATGAACTCATATCAAGAGAGAATGAGCCGGAACATATATCATCAAAAAATATCTTGCCATCAATAGCGCACAATTGCACCCTTGCACACGTAGCACACTCAACATACAACAGATTATCCTTTACCACAAAGGAAGATGAGGAAACAGCATCAGCGACACCGGTCTCCTGCCCCGACTCATTCTCCTTTAAAGTAATACAATTCACCCAATCTGTATTCCAACTAAAGCAGGAACCATCTTTCATATTAACAAGCATATTGCCATCATTGAATGTTATACTCCTCATATTTTTAAGAGTGCAAAAGACTACGCCGTTAGCACTTTTTACAACAAGTTCCTTATCTGGAAGCGCAGCAAAAACAATGGGCACAACCGCAATAAAAAGTAGCAAAGAAAGAAAACGTTTCATTTTTAAAGTATTAAACCAGAGGCGAAAGTATCATTTAAAAGAGTACAGCATTGTTAATAGATGTTAAATGAGAAAAACTATTAAGTATACGGCTGAATTTTAAAAACAAAAAAGCCTGTTTATAAACAAGCACTCCGGCAGCAATGCTGCCGGAGTGCTTGTCCCTATTTAATATTATATATCGCTATCACACCCAACCTTTGCGCACCACCCAACGATAAACGGCCGGCACAACAAAAATATTCAGCAGTGTCGATGAGAGCAAGCCACCCAACACAACCACAGCCATTGGGCTTTGTATCTCGTTACCCGACGCCGAGCCGTTTATAATCATTGGCACAAGCGCCAAAGCCGAGGTAAAGGCAGTCATCAAAATAGGAGTCAATCTGTCGGCCGAACCAATGATTATCAAATCATCAAGAGCAAGTCCCTCGGCTCTCAAGTGCTGATAGCGTGACACAAGCAAAATTCCGTTGCGTGTTGCAATACCAAAGAGAGTTATAAGACCAATTATCGCAGGGATACTCATCACCGCCGAGGTAAAATAGGTTGCCAGCACACCACCAATCAATGCCAGCGGCAGGTTAAGCAGCACCACGGTCGACAGCAACAGACTTTTGAACTCGGTGTACAACAGCACAAAAACCACAAGAATAGCCACCAATGTTGTGAGCCACAATGTGCGCGAAGCCGAATCGGCACTCTCAAACTGACCACCATACTCCAAACGATAGCCCTCGGCAAGCTGCAACTCTTTTTCGAGATAAGACGCCACACGCTCTACTGTTCCCGATACGTCGCCACTTGCGATATTAGCCGACACAACCACCTTGCGCTGCACATTCTCACGGCTTATGCTACCCGGGCCGCCAACCGACACAATATCGGCAACAGACTCAAGAGGCACTTTACCCTCGGGCGTGTCTATAAGCGCACGCCTCACACCATCTATACTCTCGGTATAATCCTTATTCAGCCTTAGTATAAGGTCAAAACTGCGCTCCTCTTCATAAATACTACCCAACACCTTGCCGGGGAAGGCAGCCTCGACAAAAGCGTTGAATTCATCCATCGTCACGCCAAAATGAGCCAATTTCTCGCGATTGGCACGCACCTGAATTTGAGGAATCTCAACCTGTTGCTCAACATTTACATCAACAACCTCGGGGAAAGCACCTAAAAGCTCCTTTATCTCGACTCCCTTGCGGAAAAGAGTGCTCAAATCGGGGCCAAATATTTTAATGGCAAGGTCGGCCTGTGTGCCCGACACCATATGGTCGATGCGGTGTTCAAGAGGCTGCCCTACAGAGGTCACCACACCGGGGACTTTAGCCAGACAATCACGAACCTCGGCTACAAATTCAGCCTTACTACGGTTGCCAAGCACAAAATTCACATCAATCTCGGCGCCGTTCGACGTTTGCGAGTGCTCGTCAAGCTCACCACGACCGGTGCGACGCGCAGTGCTTGTCACCTCGGGGATTTGCAGCAACTCCTTTTCTATGACAGCGCCTAATTTGTTACTCTCCTCGAGCGACACTCCCGGACGGGAAACAGCGGAGATTGTCAATGCACTCTCATTAAACTCCGGGAGGAAGCTACGCCCCATCTGTGTAAAGAGGAACAGGCAGACTGCAAGCAACAATAACACACTGCCCACAACAACACGCGCATTTTTCAACACCCAAGCAAGCCCCTTGCTGTAACCGGTTATAAGCCAACGATCGACCCAGTTTTTCTTTTCGTTACGAGTAAGATATTTATCACCCGAAAGCATCACCTTGCAGAGCAACGGAGTAACCGTCATTGCCACAATCAATGACATAACAAGAGCTATCAGATAGGCCAACCCTAGCGGTTTAAGCATACGCCCCTCGAGGCCGCTGAGGAAGAACAGCGGGGTAAAAGTCACCATTATAATGAGTGTAGCGTGTATAATTGATGCACGTATTTCGGACGACGCTTCAAAAACAATGTGCAACGCCGAGCGACGCTCCTCAACCGGCAGACGATGATTTTCTTTCAAGCGTTTGTACACATTCTCAACGTCGATAATCGCATCGTCTACAAGCGAACCAATGGCAATGCACATACCGCCAAGAGTCATTGTGTTTATATCCATACCAAGCAGATAGAGCACAATAACCGTTCCCAAGAGCGACAAAGGTATTGCAATAAGAGAGATAACCGTTGTGCGCAGGCTGGTGAGGAAGAGGAAAAGCACCAAAATAACACACACCGCACCTTCAATGAGCGAACGACCCACATTGTTTACCGACGATTGTATATAATCGGCCTGACGGAAGATTTTTGTATCCATCTTCACATCGTCGGGCAGGGATTTTTGTATGCTCACAAGGTTGCGTTCAATATTTTGAGTAACCTCGAGAGTGTTTATTCCCGGCTGCTTTGAAATAGAGAGTATCACAGCAGGAGTACCATTCTGCGCTGCATAGCCCTGCTTTACAGCCGGAGCAATGACAACGTCGGCAATATCGGCAACGCGCACAGCTGCATCGCCATTCATCTTAACCAAAGTGCTACCAAGCTCGTCGACATCACTTGTGCGCCCCATACCACGCAGGTTATACTCGTTGCCGTAATCACGCACAACGCCTGCGCCAATATTCACACTCATTGAAGCCACAGCACCTTCGAGCTCGCTCATCGTCACGCCGTAAATTTCCATCTTTACAGGGTCGGCAAGAACCTGATACTGTTTATAGTCGCCACCAATGATTGTAACGTTCGAGACTCCGCCCGTAGCAAGCACCGCCGGCTTAACAATCCACTCAGCCAGAGTTCTAAGCTCCATCATTGAGGTGCTGTCGGACTGCATACCAACGAACATAATCTCACCCATCACACTCGACTGCGGAGCAAGCATAGGCACAACGCCATCGGGTAGCTGCCCTGTGAGGAGGCCCATCTTCTCGCTGATTATCTGACGAGCCTTGTAAATATCCATTCCCCAATCAAATTCAACCCACACAAAAGAGAATCCCTGCGACGAAGAAGAACGCACACGGCGCACATTTGTTGCACCATTCACCGCCGTCTCAATGGGAAAAGTAACAAGGCGCTCAACCTCCTCGGGAGCCATATTGTGTGCATCGGTAAGAATTACCACGGTGGGCATTGTCAGGTCGGGGAACACATCTACCTCAATGTTTTTGGTAGAGTATGTACCACCAATCACCACAAGCACAACCGCCAGCATAACCAGCAGTTTATTATTTAAAGAGAAATTTATAATCTTGTTCAGCATAGCAATACAATCATTAATGCACGTGACCGGCGTGAGGATCGAGCGCTGCTGCACCCTGTGACAATTTCAAAATAACGCCACCCTTGCTCACTATGCGTTCACCGGGAGCGACACCATCGAGCAACTGCACATAGCGACCATCGGTTGTACCCACCTTAACACTACGCTTCTCAAAAGAGACCGGGTTGCTCTGCACAAACACAAACATATTACCCATCTCCTCAACCAATGCAGTGCGTGGCACGGCTACTGAATGGCTTGCAACGGCTGCCGAAGAGATATAAAGCGTAACCACACCACCTGTGACAACGCCCGGAAGAGCCTTGCAAGAGATTGTCACCGGCAACATATTACAACTGTTTGCAACATTGCCAACAACTGCAGCCCCATCAAACTCCTCGATATTATACACATTGCCCTGTGCTGTTTCAACATTCACTGTTGCAATATTCTGCAACAATTCTGCATAGCGCACAGGTAGCTCGCATTGAATATTTACATTACCCGTGCGCTGAACAATGGCAAGCGGAGTACCGGGCTCTACATAATCGCCGTTAGCAACAAGCAGTGTTGCGACGCAACCATCCATTGAAGATTTTAGTGTAACCTTTCCCGCACCAAAATTGCGTTTCATACTGGCAAAGCGCGCCTCGGCCTGACGATAGGTTGCCTCGGCAGCCTGATATTCTCGCTCCGATACAATCTTGTCGATAAAAAGAAGTTTCTTACGCTCAAAATCGGCCTTGGCAAGCTCATAGTTACTCTCGGCCTCGGCAAATTTCACAGCAGCATCATTATCGGTAACGTCGCTACCCTCGAGATAGAAAAGCGGCTCATCAACAGACACCTGTATACCGGCAAGCACATTGCCGGCGAACTGCACCTTTCCGCTTGTCGTTGCAATAATTGTTGTAAAATCGCCCGGAAGAGCCTCAACCTTTGCAGCAACCTTTACAGAACCTGCGAAATTGCTTTCGGTTGCAACCTCTGTTGCAAAATCTATTTTCCAGCTCTGCTCCTTGCTGAACGACACATCACCACTCTTTGCCGGAGTTTCGGTGCCGTGCCCGGGATGCGGAGTGTGGCTATGCGCGTGAGAGTGTGCCGAGTGATTGTGCCCGTCGTGAGCCTCATCACCGTGAGAATGTGGATGAGAGTGATTATGCTCCTCGGCGTGAGCGTTGCAATGCTCTATCACACAGACATCAAAATGGGCATTCTCCTCGCCAACAGTTACATAAAGCACGCCGTCGCCAGCAGTCTCCGGTGTCAGCTCAAAATGGAACATTCCATTGCCGTGAGCATCGGCTGTTGCAGTGTGGCTTTTTCCACCGGCCCTGAGCAACACCGTAGCCTTCTCGGCCTGATAAGGTTTAAAATCGGCCAAAGCAGTGGCATAGAGTGTAATGCAGGCCTTTTTGCCAACCTCAAGCCCCTCGTGTTGCATAAAGAACTCGGCATTGTTGGTATAAGCTGTATAACTACTGATATGCGAATGTTCCTCGTGAATCTCGGCACTCTTGTGAGAGTGACCCGAACAACCGCACAAAGTTGCTGTTGCAATCAAAATAGAGAGTATCTTTTTCATAGTAATTTATTTTAAAATTCAAACGGGAGCAGCAACGGCCATCATCCCTTTACATAATTCTTTGCCCACTCCTTGTCAACGTAGTTTTCAATGAGCGTACACGCGTGTGCGCTGAAATCGAGTCCCTTTGACATTATATTATCCCAATCGGCAGCCGTGAGCTGTGAGAGCTTATCACGTGTCACTCCTTCATTCACAAGGCCATACAAAACACCTGCATTAAAGTTATCACCGGCACCGACAGTGCTGACAACCTCGACCTGCGGCACAGGATATACAGCGTTCACACTACGAGTGAAGAAACGAACATCGCCGGCACCATTGGTGAAGATAAAGTTAGAACAATAAAATTTTATCTTCTCGTTATATATTTTTGCCGCATCGGTCATCTCGTAGAGATACTTAAAATCATCGGACGAGCCACGCACGATATCGGCTAGTTCAAGATTTTCAATCAAAGCCTCTGCAAGTTTAATTCGCTCGTTGACGTGGTTTTTTCTAAAGTTTATATCGTAGAAGAGCACAGCTCCCTGCTCGTGAGCATACTCTAAAAAGGCCTTTGTCTTATTGCGAAGAACAGGATTTAACACAAAATAAGAGCCATACACAACAATATCGCCCTCTTTTATCACCGGAAACTCCACCTCGAGGCGGTTATTAGGATAATCCTTGTAGAAGAGATATTCGGCGTCATTATTCTCGTTCAAAAAGGCAAGAGCCAATGGCGATTTTCCACCCGAGAAACAACACACTGCCGACGAGCCGACATTGTTGTCGCGCAGATGCTCAAGAATAATGTTTCCGATGCGGTCGTCACCGACCTCACTGATAAACTCGGTTGAAACGCCACATCTGCCCAAAGATATTATACAATTATAGACTGAACCTCCGGGCACAGCCTTCACTGGTGTGTTATTCTTAAATAGTATATCAAAAACAGTCTCTCCTATACCAATAACTTTTGCCATCTTATCTATTTATTCCTGCTTTATTAATTTCTCAAGGTCGGCAATACCATTTGCCACAACCAAATATTTATCAATCTCGCCACGTACAAAGCCCGCTTGAGACATCTCCTCAAGCGCTGCACAAAGGGTGTTCCAATAACCATTGACATTGTACAACACCACGCGCTTTGTGTGATAACCTATTGTTGCTGCCGCAACAACGTGAAAAATCTCATCCAGTGTACCTGTTCCACCGGGCAATGCTACCAGAATATCACTCCTCTCGAGCATTATATCCTTGCGCTCGCTCAAATTACGGCAAGCAATGTGCTCATCGAGCAGATAGCTTACTCTGTCACGCTCAACCAATATATCGGGGACCACGCCAACAATGTGCGCTCCGGCAAGCTTTGCAGCCTTGGCAGTGGCCTCCATAAGCCCAAAGCGCGCACCACCATAAACAAGCGTTGCACCCAAACGACCAAGCATTGCACCCACCTCGGCTGCAGCCTCAAAATAACCCGGAGCAATATTCTCCGACGCAGCACAAAAAACAGCTACATTTTTCATCATCTTAAAGCGTTTGCATATCATTAAGGCGCTTGTAAACACCATTCAATTTAATCAACTCATCGTGTTTGCCGCGCTCTACAATCTCACCATCACGCATCACACAAATCTCGTCGGCGTTCTTAATCGTAGACAAACGATGGGCAATGGCAATGGTTGTACGAGTCTTCATCAAGCGTTCAAGAGCCTCTTGCACCAAACGTTCGCTCTCAGTGTCAAGTGCCGAAGTTGCCTCGTCAAGAATCAGTATCGGTGGATTTTTGAGAATTGCGCGCGCAATGCTTATTCGCTGACGCTGACCACCCGACAAACGGCATCCTCTATCGCCCACACTAGTATCGTAACCCTTTTCGCTTGCCATAATAAAATCGTGAGCATTAGCAATCTTGGCAGCCTCAATCACCTGCTCCATTGTAGCATTCTCAACGCCAAATGTTATATTGTTGTAGAAGGTGTCGTTAAAAAGAATGGCCTCTTGATTTACGTTGCCAATGAGAGCACGCAACGATTTTACCTTCATATCCTTAACATTAACACCATCAATGGTCACCTCGCCTTGCTGCACATCATAGTAACGAGGGACAAGATCCACCATTGTCGATTTTCCACTACCCGACTGCCCAACAAGCGCAACAGTCTTTCCCTTTTCAATCTTGAGATTTATGTTTTTCAGCACGTTGCGCTCGCCATCGTAAGAGAATGTGAGATTTTTATACTCTATACCCTCTTTGACATCAGAAATTTCAATACCCTTCTCACCGTCGGTTATAGGATTTTCGGCTTTCAGAATTGCATCGACACGCTCCATTGACGCCAATCCACGCGGAACACTATACGATGCCTTTGAGAGCTCTTTCAGAGGATTTATAATACTGTAAAGCATCGTCAGATAGTAGATGAACGCCGCAGCTGATATTGGAGAGTTCTCGCTCAAAATAAGCGTTCCACCGAACCACAGCACAATAACGATGATGCCCGTTCCCAAAAACTCACTCATAGGGTGAGCTAGTGCCTGTCGCATAGTTACACGCATCACAGCCGAGCGCAACTCGTTACAACATTTTTTAAAACGACCGGACATCTTTTTCTCGGCAACAAAAGCCTTTACAACGCGCAATCCACCAATAGTCTCCTCCATTTGCGACGTTGTCTCACCGAATTTCTGTTGCACAACGAGCGACTTTGCCTTCAGTTTACGACCGATAGCACCCATAATCCAGCCAAACAGAGGCATCACACAAATAGTAAAAAGAGTCAGCTGCCAACTAACGTAAAGCAGTGTGGCAAAATATATTATGATGAAAATTGGATTTTTTATAAGCATATCGAGAGAGGTGACAATAGAATTTTCAACCTCAACCACGTCGCCCGTCATACGAGCGATTATATCACCCTTCTTCTCTTTTGAAAAAAATCCCAAAGGCAGCGAAACGACCTTGTCATACATTCTTGTACGAAGGTCGCGCACAATGCCGGTGCGCAGAGGAATAATAGCAGCCGACGATGCAAAATAGCTGGCGGTTTTTAGCAGAGTCATCAATATCAGAAACACGCCAAGCAACAAAAGCATCGACGACGCTCCATAGTCGGCCATAAACCCGTTCATATAATACTGCAGATTGTTCATCAACACATCCTTTGCGTTATCCGAATTCATCGCACTCCAAGCGATAAAATCAACCTCAACCGGCTCGGACACCTTAAAAAGAATCTGCAATATCGGTATCAGGACCATAAAAGAGAACACATTCAATATCGCCGACAACAGAGTAAAAGCCACCGACAATATCAAGTATTTTTTGTAAGGGGGAACAAACCTTCTCAGGACTTTAAAAAATTCCTTCATTATGATAGTGTTTTTTGTTTACTTGTGAAAAATACAAACTCTCGGCAAAGTTACGCTTTTTTATTATTAAATATACTATTAATACAACATTTAACGCAACAAGCGCAAAATATCACCAAACAGCAACAGCATCTTCAACATTTTATTGGCTGTTTTATAAAAAAGAACTACTTTTACACTTGCTAAAGCCAAGAAACAAAAAACATTTTAAATGGGAAGGAAAAAATTTTCGCAACGAGAGATTGATGTCATTCGCAAGCTTTTAGGCAGCAAGATGCGCAGTAACAGAGCCGGGCAAAAGATGGTCCGCCACACCTTGCGCACAGTTTTTGAATTCAACATCTCCGATTTTAACGTGCAAGGCAAAGCTTTTGGTCCGGCCGACCTTGACGAGTGCCTGCGCCGCGGGCGCATACACATTCTTGACGATGCAACGATAGAGGCAATGAAGTTGCGACACGCCGAGAAGAAGATGCACGACGAAGCCATACAACAAGCCGAATCCATTGCCGAGGGCGAAGTTGTTGATTGGCAGAAGGTCCTTGAGGAGTGGAACGAATATTACAAGAATAACCCAGAATAAACTAAAAGCGGAGAGCAAACTCTCCGCTTTTGCTTTATACCAAGCCCAATTTCTTTGCAAATTCCCAAATAGTCATACCCGCCGCCACCGACACATTCAGCGAATGTTTTGTGCCAAACTGCGGAATTTCAATAGCTCCATCCGACGAATCCACAACAATCTGCTGCACGCCCTTTACCTCATTGCCCATAACAACAGCGTAGCGTTCACCGGCAACAGCTACAAAATCCTGCAAGGCAATGCTGCCCTCGCACTGTTCTATGGAATAAATTTTATACCCCTCACAGCGCAAAGCCGCCACAGCGTCCATAGTAGATTCAAAATATTGCCACTCAACAACGTCCTCGGCGCCAAGGGCTGTTTTATGAATTTCGGCACTCGGTGGCGTAGCTGTTATTCCGCACAGCATAATGCGCTCCACGCGAAAAGCATCGCTTGTGCGAAAGACAGAGCCCACATTATGAAGGCTGCGCACATTGTCAAGCACCATCACCAACGGCAATTTCTCGGCACGGGCAAACGCATCGCGATCGATGCGCCCCATCTCTGTTACAAGTTTTTTTCTATTCATAGATATCTGCTCCAATCAATCTTTCGCATATCGCCCTCACGTTCATACGCAGTATTCAATGCAAGAGCCGCTGAAACATTATGCGATACGTGTCCATTCTTTGAAATCTTGAGATAATCCCAAAGCAAATTACGATAATCGGGGTGAGCACACTTCTCTATCAACAATTTAGCACGCTCATCGGGGCCTTTGCCACGCAGGTCGGCTACACCCCACTCTGTTGCCACAACGCGCACGTCGTGCTCGGTATGGTCGGCGTGTGTCACCATTGGCACGATAGAGCTTATTGCACCACCCTTTTGCGTCGATGGGCACATAAATATCGACACATAAGCGTTACGTGCAAAATCGCCCGAGCCACCAATGCCATTCATCAGGCGCGTACCACCAATATGCGACGAGTTCACACAACCATATAAATCTACCGCGATTGCAGTGTTCATTGCAATCAGGCCAAGGCGACGAATAACCTCGGGGTGGTTGGAAATCTCTGAAGGACGCAATATTAGCCTGTCGCGGAAGAAATCGAGATTGTCATAAACGTGCTGTAAGCACTCCTGACTAAGAGAGAGTGAGCAGGTGCTGCCGGCTTTTATGCGGCCACACTCCATAAGGTCGATGACAGAATCCTGCAATACCTCGGAGTAGAGGTCGAGCGGAGGCAGTTCTGCGCTGTCTTTCAAAGCCTTTAACACAGCATTGGCAACATTGCCTATGCCACTTTGGATAGGAAGGCCCGTTGCCGGGATTGTTCCACGCTTAATATCGCCAAGAATAAAATCAACAACATTCTCGCCAATCTTGCGAGTCACAGGGTCAATCTCCTTAAAAACAACCTGTTCATTTGGCAAAAACACCTCTACAATGCCGACAACCTTTTTGGGGTCGACCTGAACATATGGTTTGCCTATTCTGTCCGAAGCATTATAGATTGGAATCTCTTTGCGGCAGGGCGGGTCCTGCGGTTCATACACATCGTGCAAGCCCATTGTATGATGGAAAGTATTGCGCTCGATGATTATTCTATCGGCAAGATTAGCTACTGTTTGCCCAATACCTCCCGCTGTTGTCAAATAGACCTTTCCATCGGGAGTAATATCTATTGCCTCGAGAATAGCCACATCAACTTTGCCCAGATAGCCGTAACGTAAATCCTGCGCCATAAGAGAAAGATGCAGGTCGGCGTATATAATCTCTTTATTGTTTATTGCATCGCGCACAACGGGGTTCGAGATGAATGGTGCTCTAAAATTTAAGGCCTTGGCACGAGCAAGCACACCATCGATAGAATCACCGGTCGATGCTCCCGTGTATAAATTTATTTTGAAAGGTTTGCCCGCAGCGTGAGCCTCCTCGGCGCGTTTGGCGACCTCGGGGAGCACCGTCTTTGGTGTTCCCGAAAGAGTAAAACCACTAATGCCCACACCATCGCCGTTGTTTATGTAACGGGCAGCCTCCTCGGCTGTCAAAATAGGGTAATTCATAGTTATCTCTGTTTTTAATCAAACTTTCTATTAAAAATCTCGGAGTATAAAAATGCACGCTTTGCCTCGGATTTATTGTTTAGCCTCACTAGGCGTTCTCCCTTGCCACACGCTGCGGCACTCTTTTCAGCTACCTGAGCCGCCGCCGGCTTGGCACGCTCAGAGCTCTTTTGGGGCAGCGGCTCTTTGAACGAGTACTCAGGGGGTGTCACTACCGAGCGTGGCACTCTCTCACTCTTCTCCGTCTCCAATATCTCTATCGTCGGAAAGCTCTCAGTAAAGACTTTTCTGCCCTCACTGCCGGCTGTAGATGAAAGACTTTTCACCACATACACCACCAGATACACTGCGCCAAGCACCAACAGATAAATGATTGTATCCATTTTAAATGTCTTTTTTGACCATATACTCGTTGAACATCTCATCAAAAACCTCTCCACGTGTCAGGCGGCCATCTTTCAGGCAGATTATATCCACCTCGCCCTTAAGCATCAGGGCTCCATCGGCAAGGTTATAAATATCCTGCAGGAAAATGAGCTTTGCGCCCTTGCGCTTTGTATTGATGCACACTACAAATCTGTCACCGCCACGCAATGGACGTTTATACTCAAGAGTGATTTTTGATACCATCATATCAAAACCCTGAGCGTGCATCTGCGAGAAGCTGCCACCAATGTGCTCCAGAAACTCGTGACGGGCATATTCAAGATAATGCTGATAGTTGGCATTGTTCACCACTCCCTGAATGTCGCACTCATAGTCGCGCACCTTCATCTCCAATTTGTAGATATAATTTTCCATAGTTAATGCGATTATCTACCGCGAATATACAACAATAAAATAATTAATACGGTTTTTGAGAGAATTAATAGATATTATTTGCTATTTTTGCAATGGTTGAACAGATGGAAGCGAAGGATATACAGAATATCTATGCAGAGCACCCCGGCGTAAACGCCTTGATGCAACTGCGTGAAGAGGGGAGCAAAAAGAGCGTTCTCCTCGAGGGGTTGTTGGGCAGTTCGGCAGCAATGACCTTTTGCGGGTTCAAAAAAAGAGCACCGGAACAAACACTGCTTATTGTGATGAACGACGCCGAAGAGGCCGGATATTTCTACCACGATATGATGCAGATTAGTGGTGATAACAACATTCTGTTTTTCCCATCATCATTCCGCCGTGCAATGAAATACGGGCAAGAGGATGATGCCAACCGCATACTGCGCACCGAGGTAATGAGCCGCCTTGTCAATCGTCGTCGCAAAGAGGGGCTTTTCATTGTCACACACCCCGATGCCCTTACCGAAAAAGTAGCCTCTCAACAGCACCTTGAGGAAAAAACCCTTACAATTACTGTTGGCGACCGCATAGCTCGCGACGAGGTTGAGAAAAAACTCTCCTCATTGAAATTCAAGGAGGTTACCTACGTCTACGAGCCGGGAGAGTTTGCCGTTCGCGGCAGCCTCATCGATATTTTCTCCTTTTCATCGGAATATCCCTATCGTATAGATTTCTTTGGCGACGAGGTTGAGAGCATCAGAACATTCACCGTCGAGGACCAGCTCTCAAAGGAACGCACCAACGAAGCAACCATTGTCCCCAAGCTCAGCAGCAGCAATGCTGTTGCAATAACAGATTTTTTACCTAAGAACGCAATATTGGTAACAAAAGACCTTGCATTTGTCAAGGGGTGTATAGAAAAACTCAACAACGAGGGATTTACACTGCAAGCAAAGCTGTCGGACAGCACCCTCCCCGAGATGCCCGAGTTAATGACAGCCGATGAGTTGGAGAGATACGCCAAAAACACCAAGCATTGGGAGTTGCGGCCACAAGCATCGGACAACAGCACAAAGGTAAAGTTCGACACAACGCCGCAACCGCTTTTTCACAAGGATTTTGACCTTGTGAGCCAAAATTTCAAGCGCCTTCTCAAGAGTGGCTACAAACTGATGCTTCTGACCGATGATTTACATCAGGCCGAGCGCCTGAAAGCAATCTTCGAGGAGCGAAACGACGAAATACCATTCACCCCAATCGGGCGCACAATACACGAAGGTTTTTGCGACAATGTGTTAAAAATCGCCCTTTTCACCGACCATCAGCTCTTTGGCCGCTTCCATAATTTCCGCCTGCGCAGCGAACGTGCACGCAACGGAAAAGCAGCCCTAACCATCAAGGAGTTGAAAGAGTTTGGCATTGGCGACTACATTGTTCACATAGACCACGGAATAGGCAAATTCGGAGGCTTGGTGCGTATCCCCAACGGTAATGTCACACAAGAGGCAATAAAACTCATATATAAGAACGATGATGTGGTGTTTGTCTCAATTCACAATCTGCACAAAATTTCAAAATATCGAGGCAAAGAGGGCGATGCACCACAGGTGAGCAAACTGGGCACCGGAGCTTGGGAGCGAATGAAAGAGCGCACCAAAAACAAGATTAAGGATATTGCTCGCGACCTTATCAAACTCTACTCGCAACGCTACAAAGAGGAGGGCTTTGCCTTTTCGCCCGACAGCTACCTGCAAAATGAGCTCGAAGCAAGCTTTATATATGAGGACACCCCCGACCAATTCAAGGCGACCAACGAGGTTAAACAGGATATGGAGCGTAAACGCCCGATGGACCGCCTTATTTGTGGCGACGTAGGCTTTGGCAAGACCGAGGTGGCAATACGCGCAGCCTTCAAGGCAGCCACCGACGGCAAGCAAGTAGCCGTGCTTGTCCCTACCACCGTGCTCGCCTATCAGCATTATCTCACTTTCAAGGAGCGCCTGAAGGATTTTCCCTGCAATGTACAATATCTGAGCCGCGCCCGCAACGCCTCAACAACCAAAAAGGTGCTCGAGGAGATAAAAGAGGGCAAGGTGGACATTGTCATCGGCACGCACAAACTCACAAGCAAAGAGGTAAAATTCAAGGACTTAGGATTGCTCATCATTGACGAGGAGCAAAAGTTCGGCGTTGCCGTCAAAGAGAAATTACGTCAGTTTAAGGTCAATGTCGATACACTCACAATGACCGCAACCCCAATCCCGCGCACCCTGCAATTCTCTATTATGGGAGCGCGTGACCTCTCAATCATACAAACACCGCCACCTAACCGTTACCCCATTCACACCGAGATACACAATTTTGATGCCGAGGTAATAAAAGAGGCCATCAGCTTTGAGTTGAGCCGCAACGGACAGGTATTCCTTATAACAAACAGAATATCAGGAATGGAGGAACTTGCTAACCTCATCAGGCGTCACGTACCCGATGCTCGAGTATGCATAGGGCACGGCCAAATGGAGCCTGCCGAGCTTGAGAAGCGACTTTACGAATTTATCAACCACGACCACGATGTGCTCATTGCCACATCAATCGTGGAGAATGGCATTGATATTCCCAACGTCAACACCATCATCATAAATCAAGCACAGAATTTTGGCCTTAGCGACCTACACCAGATGCGCGGGCGTGTGGGACGTGGCAAGCGCAAAGCATTCTGCTATCTGCTCACCCCTCCGCGCGAGAGCTTGAACACCGACGCCCGACGCCGACTCGAAGCCATCGAGAGTTTTAGCGAGCTTGGCAGCGGAATGAGCATCGCAATGCAGGACCTTGATATTCGCGGCGCCGGCAACCTTTTGGGCGCAGAACAGAGTGGTTTTATTGCCGACCTCGGCTACGAGACCTACCAGAAAATCCTTGCCGAGGCCGTGCAAGAGCTTAAAGAGGACGAATTTGCCGATATTCTCACACAAGAGGAGAGTGAGGGCGCAGCCGACAATTTTGTAAAAGAGTGCTTTGTGGAGAGCGACCTCGAGCTGCTGTTCCCGGCCGTTTATGTCCCCGACAGCAACGAGCGCATACTGCTTTACCGCGAGCTCGACTCATTAACCAATAGCAAAGAAATAGAAGCCTTTAAAACAAGGATGCAGGACAGGTTCGGTGCTATCCCCAAAGAGGGCGAGGAGCTTATCAGAGTAGTCACAATGCGCCACAAAGCACAAAGGCTCGGCATTGAAAAGATATATCTCAAAGGCGGTAGGATGAATCTGCTCCTTGTCGACACACGCAACGAGCGCTACTACACCAGCGAGCTCTTTGGCGGCATTATGAGTTATATCCCCACAAGCCCATTCAAATGCAAGGTACGCGAGGGCGACGGGCGCTGCATAATCACCGTTGAAAACGTGAAAAATGTAGAGACGGCACTCGTCTTCATTGAGGAGATTGAGCGGCACACGATGCTCAGTCACTAAATTATCCCATTTTACCAGTCAAATAAGCCTTTGTACGTTCATCGGAAGGGTTAGAAAACATCGTTTCCGTATCGCCATACTCAACAAGTTCGCCAAGGTACATAAACATTGATTTTGAGGATATGCGCCTTGCTTGTCCCATATTGTGAGTAACGATAAGGATTGTAACCTCTTTTTGCAACTCCAACAATAACTCCTCAATATGCTTGGTTGCAATGGGGTCGAGAGCAGACGTAGGCTCATCCATCAACAGAACATCGGGCTTCATCGCCAATGCTCGAGCAATGCACAGACGTTGCTGCTGACCACCCGAAAGGAATGTGCCTTTTTTATTCAACACATCCTTAACTTCATCCCACAATGCAACACTCTTCAAACAGCGTTCAACCGTTTCATCTTTTTCAGTTTTCGACAAGCGGATACCATTAAGCGTATAACCAGAAAGTACATTATCGTAGATGCTCATCGTGGGAAACGGTGCAGGACGTTGGAAAACCATACCCACACGGCGACGCACATCAATAGGCTCCATAGAGAGGATATTTTCGCCATTGAGCAAAATCTCGCCATCAACACGAATATTAGGATAGAGGTTGTGCATTAGGTTTACGGCACGCAAGAGCGTCGATTTGCCACATCCCGAAGGTCCCATAATGGCTGTAATGGTATTTTTGTCGATGGCTGCCGATACATATTTTACTGCCATCGTCTGCTTGGTATATGATACACAGGTTTTATTAAATTCAAGAATAGGTGTTATTGATTCCATTTTTTAGCAAGATATTTAGCTGTAAGATTTAATGTAAGAACAAATAATAACAAGAAGAGAGATGCGCCCCAAATAAGTTCTTGTAGATTAGGGTCATTAAAAAACTCCCAAATTAGCAGTGGTACGGCCGAGATTGGTTTATTGATTGAAAAACGGATAAACGAGCAACCAAGGGCTGTAAACATCAGCGGTGCAGTCTCGCCAATTACGCGCGAGATAGCTAACAAAACACCCGTAAAGATACCGCCAAAGGCTGCAGGCAACTGCACTTTGAGCATTACACGAGCTTTGTTGCCACCTAACGCTAATCCAGCCTCCTTGAGCGATGCAGGGAGAATTTTAAGCGTCTCCTCTGTTGAACGGATAATAAGCGGAAGCATCATAATACAAAGTGCCACACTGCCGGCAATTGCCGAGTATCCTTTCATTGGAACGACCACCCAAATATAGGTGATGATGCCGATAATAACCGACGGCGTACCCTGCAACAGATCGGTCAAATAACTCACAATCTGCGCGAAGCGTTTCTTACTGTTTTCTGCAAGAAAGACACCGCACAATATTCCAATGGGAACAGCAACAACTACGGCCATCCCCAGCATAATCATCGTGCCGATGATACCATTTGCAATACCACCCGGTATGGACTCGCCCGCCTCGATGGCTTTCATAGCCCGATAAGCCGTAGGCGTAGGCTCGATAAAAAATGACCACGAGAGTTGGTCGTAACCACGCAATAATACTTCTCCCAGAATAGCAAGCAGTGGAACGGCTGTAAAAGCAGAAAGAAGGCAGACACTCCACAGCATAAGCTTATCCTTTGCCAAGCGATTTTTTATTTTGAATGTAGTCATAGGTTAAGATATTCTTGCACGTTTAATCATTATCTTTCCCACCATATTTATTGCCGCTGTTATAAGGAACAACACAAGCCCTATGGCAATGAGCGATGAGAGTCGCAGTCCATCGGCCTCGCCAAATTGGTTGGCAATGATTGATGCCATCGAATTACCCGTTGAGGTAATAGAATCGGGAATATTATTTGTATTGCCGATGAGCATTGTTACGGTCATCGTTTCGCCCAAGGCACGACCAATAGCCAAGATATACGACGAGAAGATACCTGAGCCAGCAACGGGAAATACCACCTTGCGAATAACCTCGGCACGGGTCGCTCCAAGACTATATGCGCCCTCTTTAAGGTCGTTAGGCACCATCTTGATAAACTCAGCACTGAGTGATGCGGCGTAAGGTATTATCATAATTGCCAAGACTAATGAGGCGGTGAGAATACCCGATCCTTGTTCCGAAATATCTAATGCTATAATTATTGGTCGCAAAGTGTAGAAGCCCCATAGACCATAGATTATTGAGGGGATACCTGCAAGTAGGTCAGTTACGGTGCTCAGCACGGTGGCAGTCTTTGTTCCCTTAAAATACTCACCCACGAATAAAGCAACAGGGAGCGAAAAGGGGATACAGAAGATAAGCGCTAAGAGTGTTGTCATCAGCGTGCCCGTAACAAAAGGTAACGCTCCATACTGCTCATTACCCTCGGTATAGCTCCACTCCGATGAGGTGAGGAACTTAAAGAAACCAAAGTGCTCAAAAGCATCATAGGCGTCAGCGACGAGGGCGTAAACAACGCCCCCGCACACTATCGGCACAATTAACGCAGCTATGAATAAAAAGACTCTATATATTTTATCGTTCATAGACCTCTGTTATTGCAATATTGCTACACCATCAAAAGTAACAGCCTTCAAATTCTTGAAACTCAACTCTTTCGCTTTTGCAGGAAGAGGTGCATAGTGTACTTCAGAAGTTATGTTCTGTGCCTCGTCAGAAAGGACATATTTCAAGAGGTCAAGTGTTGCCATTGCCTGTTCTTTACTGCGGTCAGAGTAGTTCTGCTCCTTGTATATAATCATCCAAGTGAAGGTTGAGATAGGATAAGCTCCTGCTGCATCTGCATTGGTAATTGAGCAACGTGTGTCGGCCGGGATTTCACCAGAAGCGGCAGCAGAGATACTGTTTGCTGTGGGTTCCACAATTTCACCACGTTGGTTCTGTATCTTTGCATAAGCAATCTTCTGCGCAAAGGCATACTCCGAGCCCACATAACCGATAGTATTCTTTGTTTGCTTAACCACGCCTGCAACACCGGGATTACCCTTTGCAGCCTGCCCCAAAGGAAAGTTCACTGATTTGCCTGCACCAAATTTCTCTCTCCACATAGGGCTTACCTTGGTAAGATAATCAGTAAAAACAAAAGTTGTACCCGAGCCATCTGAACGAAATACAGGGATGATAGTTTCTGCCGGAAGAGCCACATCGGGGTTAAGTGCTACCAAACGCTCATCATTCCACATTCTGATATTGCCAGCAAAAATGTCGGCAATCACCTCACCTGATAGCTTAAGTTCCTTAACACCATCGAGATTGTAGGCCAACACTACTGCGCCCATACAAGTTGGAATATGTACTATGGGAGCCATCTCTGCCATCTCCTTATCCGAGAGGAAAGCATCACTACCAGCGAAATCAACAATCTTATCACGCAAATTGCGAACACCGCCACCAGAGCCAATACCTCCGTAGGCTACAGCATCGCCATTCACCTGAGCAAACTGCTCAAAAACCACATTGTAAAAAGGGAGTGGGAATGTTGCGCCAGCACCAGAAAGTTCCTGAGCTTCACGGCCACCATTGTTTGAATTACTGTCACAAGCTGTAAGAGCTAGGGCAACGACCAATGTCATAATTGACGAGAAAATCTTTTTCATATTATTAAATGTATATTATCATTAAAAACCAAAGTAGCAATTTACGTATGCGAAATATTCATTCTTTGCCCCATCGACCTTTGGCATACCCATTCGGAAATTTGGAGCAATCTTCACATACCTGCCTAACTTGAACTGAGCACCGAGTATTGCTGTACGCTCATCCTTGTCGATGTTCCAATCATTATTTGAGTACAGGTCATCAAATCGAGCATAGACATCGGCAAATTTTGCAACCTTAACCGATGTAAATACAGAATATCCGAGCTGGTCATTGCCTGTTTTATTCGACGCATTCAACATATGATTATACTCAGCACCAATCATAAACCTATCGCATTTATATCCTGCAAAAGCCGCCATATTTACAATATCAGCCTTCCCATTTCCGCCACCTTCGTTCAAGCCACTATAAAAACGAATATAAAAACCATCAAAAGGAGTCAACGTTACACCCAAACCATAGTTTAGACCTACATTTTTCTGAATTTTCTTATAACCTTCGCCATTTATTATAATAGCATCAGCAGAAATCCAATTCGCAAACTTATACGAGGCAGACAAACCTAAATCGGCGCTGTTACCAAATTTATACAAATCTTGAAAAGATTTCATAACATAACGGTAGCCCCAAAATTTCTCTTGAAAATTGAACTGAGTAGTAGAGATAAGACCACCATTTAAAGTGAGATTTCCTCTCTTCCAAGACACCATAGCATTCTTGATGTATGCGATGCGCTGATAATCAGAAATATCACTTGATTTACCAATATCCATAACACCTTTAACAGAAAAACCGTTACCGAGTTTGTACTCATACCCCAAATAGCTACGTTCTAACTCAAAACCCCGCTCGTTGCCGGTGTCGCCAAATCCTGAATGAAAATTACCGAACACCTGTACAATCGCTCTACCTTTAGGTTCTTCAACTTTAGTATCCTGCGCCTGAGCAGTGACACCGATGCAGGCTAAAAGACCTGCCAAAAATACTTTTGTTTTCATTGTCATTTTGTGTGTTTAAATTTGACACTGCAAATGTATCGTGGTGACATTTCATAAATGTTTCAAAAAAGTTAGGCTTTGGTTAAATGCCGTTCCTTAGAAAAATATTACATTTTTATTAAATCTCACATCACATAATCGCCAGTTCAGATATTCTAAGTAATTTTGCATAGCAATCTTATAATTTAAGTATATGGCAACAAATCGTATATTGATTGTAGATGACGAAGAGACCTTATGCGAGGTCTTGAAACTAAATCTCGAGAATGAGGGGTATGATGTAGATGTAGCATTTAGTGCCGAGCTGGCTCTAGGCTACAATATAAAAGAGTATTCACTCATTCTACTCGATATTATGATGGGTGAAATAAGTGGAATCAAGATGGCTAAGATGTTGAAGAACGATGTTGCTACAGCAGAAATCCCCATCATTTTTTGCACGGCACGTGACACAGAAGATGATATGGTTATGGGGCTCAATCTTGGTGCCGATGACTATATTATGAAGCCCTACACCGTGCGCAATGTCATAGCACGAGTTAAGAGCGTTTTGCGCCGAGCCACACCCCATAAAGGAAACAATATATCGGCAGAAAAACCGAATCGATTAGTTGTAGATGGTCTTTGCCTTGACTTGGAATTTAAACGTTGTATAGTCGATGGCAAGGAGGTTAAGTTGGCACGAAAAGAGTTTGAGTTGCTTGCCTATTTGATTCAACACCGAGGGAAGATATGCTCACGAGAGCAAATCTTAAACAGGGTGTGGAGTGACGAGGTTGTTGTTCTTGACCGCACCATTGATGTAAATATAACCCGCCTGCGCTCGAAGATTGAAGCATACGGCTCATACATTGTAACCCGTTCAGGCTTTGGCTATGGCTTCCGAGACTAAAATATCATATCATAAGCGACTTTTTTTGCAACTGATCGCCTTCTCGTGGGCAATGGTACTATGTTTTATTGGATACCAATATATAAGAGAGAAAGAGTATAAGTCGGAATTTTTGAATGCTCAGTTGCAACAATACAATCGCCATCTGCTCACAACGGTCGAAGAGGGTGAGCCGTATGAAGATTATATCGCTACGCACGACAAGCCTTTTGATGGGTTACGAATTTCTATTATCACCCTTGCGGGTGCTGTTATCTACGACAATGCAATACCGCTCGACTCGCTCGATAATCACCGAGGCAGGCCAGAAGTAGCCGATGCTTTGGTAAAGGGCACCGGGCATAATATCAGCAGGCAATCCACGAGTGATGGACGAGAATACTTTTACTCTGCGACACGAGGCAAGCGAGTTGTTGTCCGTACAGCGATACCATATTCAAGCACATTGCAAGACCTACTTGAAGCTGATTGGTCGTTCCTTATTGTGATGATTTCAATCACGCTTGCAATGAGCGTTGTGGCATACTTTACTACTTGCAAACTTGGGAAGGATATAGAGCGAGTCAATCGCTACGAAGCAGAACAAGAACGGAACCGCCTTAAACGACAACTGACAAATAACATCAACCACGAATTAAAAACCCCTGTAGCATCTATCCAAGTATGTCTTGAGACACTGCTTTCAGGCATCAATCTCAGCGAAGAGAAGCGTCAGGAACTTATTGAAAGATGTTATGCTCACAACGACCGCCTTCGCCGACTGCTTAACGATGTATCACTAATCACTCGAATTGAGGATGGTAGCGCCTTAATTGGCAAGGAGAGGGTTACAATAAACGATATAATTGATGAGGTGGCTAAGGAGTTGGAGATGTTGCCCGAAGATGAACGCTTGTCGCTCCACACCGATTTTAGCGATGAAGTTATCATTGATGGCAACTCGTCGTTGATTGGCTCTATATTCCGCAATCTGACCGAAAATGCCATTGCTTATTCGGAGGGTAAAAACATCTATATATCGCTGCTTGAAAACAATAAAAAGTGGTGTCGCATCCGCTTTGAGGATGATGGTAAAGGTGTTGATACGAAACATATGTTACACCTCTTTGAGCGATTCTATCGTGTGGACAAAGGTCGCTCTCGCCAGAAGGGCGGCACGGGCCTTGGGCTCGCCATTGTAAAGCACGCTGTCCAATTTCACGGTGGCACTATCATCGTTGCCAACCGCCCGAATGGTGGCTTACGATTTGATTTTTCACTAAACAAATAGCAAATTTATTTTACTAAATTAAACAGAGAATAAGGGCTGCAAATGCTCTCATTCTTTGTTTTTTAATATTTTAGCCTTATCTTCGCAAAAGATAGTGAAAAGCAAGCGGGGAAGTAAGTCAATTTTGTTTAAGTTTTTATCCTGAGCCGAGCCCTGCCTGTTCAAAAATAAAATTAAGACAATATAACAATGAAAAAGACCAAACTATTTGGTTGCATAGCAACAGCGCTGTTGTTGGCAACCGGTGCAACAGCACAGAACAATGGTGGCATCAGCGAAGGTATGCTCAAAGAGTTGAGCGATAGCTACAAGCCCACAACCGCTGAAAAGGCACTCCAGAACATAATGCTATCAAAGCCCATCAAAGAGCTGGCTCTCAACCAAGAGAACCTTAATGAACTTGACACCTATTTCAGCCACAGCGTGCCATCAAAAGGCATCACCAATCAAAAATCATCGGGCCGTTGCTGGCTTTTTACCGGTATGAACGTGCTGCGTGCAAAGATGATTGCCAGCGAGAACCTTGGTGCTTTTGAATTTTCACAAGTTTATAACTTTTTCTTTGACCAGTTGGAAAAATCAAACCTTTTCTTGCAGGGCATCATTGACACACGCAAAAAGCCAATGGACGACCGCACTGTTGAGTGGCTGTTCAAGCACCCGTTGAGCGACGGCGGAACGTTCACCGGTGTTGCCGACCTTATTGCAAAATATGGTGTCGTGCCCAAAGGTGTTATGAAGGAGAGCTACACCAGCGACAACACATCGGCCTTCTCGTCTATCCTCACCCGTAAACTACGCGAGTTTGCCATCGAGCTTCGCAAGGCCGGCGACAGAGGAGCAAAGGAGAAAGAACTGCAAAATATGAAAAAGGAGCAGTTAAAGATTGTTTACAAGATGCTTGCCAATGTGTACGGCATTCCACCGACAGAATTTATGTGGGCCCCCAAAGAGGCTAACGGCAAATATCGCGAGGAGCCACAAAAGTACACACCCAAAAGCTTCTACGAGAAATTTGTGAACATCAATATGCAGGACGACTATGTGATGTTTATGAACGACCCTACACGCCCCTATTGGAAGTGCTACGAGATTGAGTACGACCGCCACCTTTACGACGGACACAACTGGCTCTACATCAACCTACCGCTCGAAGAGATTAAGGAGATGGCCATCGCCTCAATCAAAGACAGCACAATGATGTACTTCTCGTGTGATGTCGGCAAATTCCTCAACTCGGAGCGCGGAACGCTCGACCTTGACAATTTTAACTATGAGGAGCTTTTTGGCGTTGAGTTCGGGATGGACAAGCGCGAGCGAATTATGTCGTTCGACAGTGGCTCTTCACACGCAATGACACTTATGGCTGTCGACCTCGACAAAGATGGCAAACCAAAAAAATGGCAGGTTGAGAATAGCTGGGGCGCAAAATCAGGCTTCAACGGCACGCTCATTATGACCGATGAATGGTTCGATGAATATATGTTCCGCCTTGTAGTGGATAAAAAATATATTCCAGCCAAGGTGCTCGACGTTCTAAAGCAGAAACCCACAAAGCTACCGGCTTGGGACCCGATGTTCACCCCCGAGGAATAAACAAAGTAACGCAAGAGGCTACTCCGAGTAGCCTCTTGCTGTTTAGTGCTTGAATTAAAATATTGTTAAAAGCTCGTCTGGGACTACTGGCAGATGTTGCTCAAAAGAGGCTTGCCAGCTAGCACCAATGAGGATTTTGATGGTAAGCATAATGCTACAACACGCTTTTTGGCCGTCTCCTTTTTTCTTTTGGCAAACATACGAAAATACCTATCACTATAATCGAAAAAAACAATAGATGCAAAAGGCTCTCATTGTTTTTTTGATATAATTTTGCGCCACTAAAAACAAAATACAATGCCACTAAACTACAGTTTTAAAAGTATGATGAAAAAGTACGTCACTACAAGTGCCGTACTCATCGTCTGCACAGTTCTTGCGCTCATCTGCGCTAACTCACCTTTGAAGGACGAATATTTTAAACTATGGCAAATGCAAGCCACATTGTCACTCGGAGAGTTTAACTTGTTCAGCCACGGCGGGCACCCAATGACGCTTATGCAGGTTATCAACGACTTTTTAATGGCGCTATTCTTTTTGTCGGTAGGCTTGGAAATTAAGCGCGAAGTTCTTGTTGGCGAGTTGTCATCGGCAAAGAAAGCGTTGTTGCCCATCATTGGAGCCTGTGGCGGTATGTTAATCCCTGTGCTCTTTTTTTGGCTTGCGTGCCCCAGTGACCCCAATATGCTACGCGGTGTTGCCATTCCAATGGCCACAGATATTGCATTCTCACTGGGTGTGCTGTCAATCTTTAGCAAAAGAGTCCCTGCCGGCCTAAAAATATTCCTTGCAGCATTGGCTGTTGCCGACGACCTTGGTGGTATTATTGTTATCGCAATCTTCTACTCATCGACAATAAACACCACCTACCTGTTAGCCGCAGTAGCCTGCTTGCTACTGTTGATGCTTGGCAACCACTATAAAATAATGAAAAAATCATTCTATCTTGTTGGTGGCCTTGCACTATGGTACACAATGCTCAACTCGGGCATACACGCAACTATCGCCGGTGTACTTGTTGCATTTTGCGTTCCTGCATCGTTGCGCAAAGGCTCACCCTATTACATCGAGCGCATCAGAAACAATATAAACAGTTTCCCTGTAACCACCGTCGACAATAAACACCACACAGTCATCCTTAACCACAACGAAATTCAAAAGCTCAAGAGTATTGAATCGGCAGCCGATAAACTCATAAGTCCACTGCAGGATCTTGAAGATAACCTAAGCAAGATAATCGGCTACGTTGTTATTCCACTATTCGCCTTTGCCAACGTGGGCATTGACCTTTCAGCAATGTCGCTTGGCAGCCTGTTCGCCGGCGTGGGAATGTCTGTGATGATTGGCCTTGTGATTGGTAAATTTATCGGAGTGTTCTCATTCTCGTGGATTGCTATCAAATTGGGATTTGTGCAACTGCCACAAGGCTCAAGCTGGGCATCATTTGCATCGGTGTGTATGCTCTGCGGCATTGGATTAACAGTTTCTATCTTTATTGCAGACCTCTCCTATGCCTCACTTGGTGCTGATGGCGTGCAACTGCTGAACGAGGCAAAGCTTGGAATTCTTTGCGGCTCGACAATATCGGCAATAATCGGTTGCCTATTGCTCAACCGCAACCTACCCAAAGAGGCATAAAAATATCAGAAAAATATACGTACCACACCCCTGCTTTCACAACAGAAGCAGGGGTGTGGTGCATTATTAAGACTCAACATTCCATTCTCCACGCCCCAACATTGTAAGTTTTTATTTTTTTAGTCAAAATCACAACATTGTTTCTTGTCAACAAAAATTTCGCAATCCCCAAAAGAGACAGTCCAAACAACACAACACAAATGTTTTTAGCCATAGCCCTATCTTGTTTATTTTTAACCAAAAAGCGGTAGCAGATACATCTCAACGAGCTGTTGAAAACTTTATTTTATTTTCTTTTGAAAAAATGTGGGGAATTGTGGGGAATTGTGTAATTTTGAAACGAATATTATATTTGGGCACAAAGTATGCGTTTTATTGGTAACATAGAGGCTAAAAGTGACAGCAAAGGCAGAGTGTTCCTGCCTGCCTGTTTCCGTCGTATCCTGCAAGAGGCAGGCTGCGAAAAGGTTATGCTGCGCAAGGACGTGTACCAAGATTGCCTTGTGCTGTACCCCGAGAAGAGCTGGAACGAGCAGCTCGACCTGTTGCGTAGCCGACTCGACCGTTGGAACGCTGCACACCAGATGATTTTTCGCCAATTTGTTGCCGACGTCGAGGAGCTTAGCCTCGATAGCAACGGCCGTATTTTGCTACCCAAACGATATATGGCAATGGCCGGTATTATTCAGGAGGTGCGTTTCATTGGAATGGATGACACCATAGAAATTTGGGCAAAAGAGAAGTTAGACAAGCCTTTTATGAACCCGGCCGACTTTGGTCGTGAGCTCGAAAAGATAATGACAAAGAAAGGAGAGAGCAATGAATAACCCCGATGTTTATCACACCCCGGTCCTGCTCAAGGAGAGTGTCGACGGAATGGAGATTGGCAGCAACAACACCTGCATAGATGTGACATTCGGTGGCGGCGGGCACTCGCGCGAGATTTTGTCGCGCTTGGAAGCAAAAGGACACCTTTATAGTTTTGACCAAGACGAGGATGCCGAGAAGAATGCGCCGGCCGACAAACGCTTCACCTTTGTACGCGGCAATTTCAGGTTCATATACAACTTTATGCACTACCACGGCGCAACAAAGGTAGATGCGATATTGGCCGACCTTGGCGTATCGGGGCACCACTTTGACGATGAGACGCGTGGCTTCTCGTTCCGTTTCGATGCCGACCTTGATATGCGTATGAACAAACGTGGCGGAGAGACAGCAGCCGACCTGCTCAATCGCGCAACAGAAGAGGAATTGACAAAAATCTTCAAGCTATACGGAGAACTTAACTGTGCTCGTAAATTGGCAGCAAAAATTGTAAAAACGAGGAACGAAAAGCCAATAAAGCGCGTGAACGAACTTATCGAGATAGCAAAGCCCTTCTGCCCACCGCAGCGCGAAAAAAAGGAGATGGCAAAGATTTTTCAGGCCCTGCGCATAGAGATAAACAAAGAGGTTGAAGCATTGCAAGAGATGCTTGCGGGAGCAAAAGACCTATTAAAGCCGGGCGGACGACTGGTTGTAATAACCTACCACTCTATCGAGGACCGCATTGTAAAGAACTTTATGAAGAGTGGCAATTTCGAGGGCAAAGTGGAAAAGGATTTCTTTGGCAACACCACATCGCCATTTGAAATGAAAAAGGTTATCGCTCCAACCGATGAGGAGCTTGAGCGCAACCCACGCTCACGCAGTGCAAAGCTACGAATTGCAATAAAAAAGGAGGCTAAACAATGAGCAACAAAAAGAAAAAACAGAAAGAGGGATTTTTCAACTACCTTATGGGCGGCCGCATCTTCACGAGCGATATTTTCACCAAGAATGCGCTGCTTATGGGATTGATTGTGCTCTACAGCTTTCTTTACGTCAGCAACCGCTATCAGCACGAGCAAGAGATTGTGAGGATATACAAATTAACAAAGAGAAAAAACGAAATCAGAAACAACCTACTAACCATAAAAAGCGAATTTGCATACCAGTGCAGGCTATCAGAGATTGAAAAACTTTTAAGCGAAAAGGGAAGCGAATTCCAACCAATAACAACACCTCCTTATTTAATAGATAAAAACAATTGACAATGTTCAAGTTCCGCAACGATGTAGTCATACGCTTTAACCTATTGGTGATATTCCTGTTCACCATTATGGGCATCATTATTATTGGCAAGGCAGCCATAATAATGTTCATCGAGCGCGATGACTGGAACAAGATTAAGGAGAAGAACATAAAGCACAATGTACCTATTGAGGCACACAGAGGCAACATTCTTGCCGACGACGGCAGCCTCATTGTGAGCACACTGCCGCGATACAGAATGCTCTTTGATTTTGAGTACATAAACCCACACGACGAGAAGGACGAGAGAACAATCAACGCCCAAAGAGACTCTGTGTGGAGCGAGCACCTTGTAGAACTTTGCGCAGGACTCAACGAAATTCTGCCCGGGACAAGCGCCGAGGAGCTTGAAAAGCGTTTCAGGACAGGACTTACGCCAAACAAGAGAGGAAAGAAAAGGGGCGGCTACCAACCATACAGGGGCAGCATCTCCTACTCACAATTCCGCAAAATAAAAGAGCTGCCTATTATAAATTTGGGCAAGAAGTACAGCGGCTGCTACACTCAAGAGATTATTGAGCGCAAGAACATTCTCGGCAGCACCGGAAACAGCACATTCGGCATTGTAAGAAATGCCGAGATTGACGGAAAAAAGATTGAAGAGGTTAACGGCATTGAGAAAAAATACAATGAATTCCTGAAGGGGGAGCCGGGCTCGGGCACAAAAGCAAAAATGAGGGGAAAGTATATTCTCCGCGAAGACAAGCAGCCTAAAAACGGATACGACGTACAAACAACCCTCAACACGCAGATGCTCGACATTTGCCACAATGCACTGGAGCGAGTGCTGAGAGAAAAGCACCTTGCCGCAGGCTGGGCCATTCTTATGGAGACAAAAAGTGGCGATATAAAGGCTATTGTAAACCTCTCGCGCAAAGAAAAAGGCAATGGCAAGATTGAATATATTGACACCATTGGCAATATAAAATATAACCAGACGGCCAACCACGCATTGTGCGACCTTAATGAGCCGGGGTCAATATTCAAGACCGTTGCACTTACAGCGATACTCGCCGACAAAAAACTTACAACAAAGGACTCTGTCATCGCATACCCCTCGATGGTGTACAATTTCAGTGGTCACAGGGTGAGCGACGAGATGTACCGCGACAACGGAACAGGAAAGTATAGTATGACCGATGCAATGATGTACTCGTCGAACATAAGTATGGTGCAGTTCATAAAGAGAGCCTACTCAAAGAACCCCAAAGAGTACACAAACACACTGCAAAGGTTCGGGCTGACCGATAACTACAACATCACCGACAATGAGGCTACGCCCTATTTAACCCTGCCGGGCACTGAACGCTGGAACGGATACAGCCTCAACTCAATGTCCTTTGGCTACGCTGTAGGAATGACGGCCATCAATATGGTTACATTCTACAACACCATTGCGAATGGCGGTAAACAGATGAAGCCACGATTGGTAAAAGCTATCGTCGACAATGATGATATTATAGAGGAGTACCCCACAGAGGTCATCAACGAACAGCTATTTCCCAAAGAGGTTGCCGACACAATAACAGGAATGTTGACCGAGGTTGTCAACGGACTCTCCATTGACAAGTTCAACAGTTGGAGAAAGGGTAAACGCGACGGAACAGGAAAGGCCGCACACTCCGAGATGATGACCATTGCAGGAAAGACCGGAACAGCAAAGGCCTACGACGGCAATAAGAAATTGATGAGTTTCTGCGGGTTCTTCCCGGCTGAGGCACCCGAATATACACTGATTGTGCAGATGATGTACGACTACGAGATTGACCCCCGACCAAAAGACGAAAAGGACCGTAACACTTATGGCGGTGGCAGCACATCGGCGCTGGCGTTCAAAGAGATTGCCGAGAATATTATGACCGAGAGGTTTTTTAGCCCGATAGAGAATGCTGTCGACAAGAAAAACCCCACAAAGCCAAAAGTAAAAAGAGGAAATATAAACGAAGAGAATTATCTGCTTACAAGCATTGGCGCACAAGAGGAGCAGCCACAGGCCGAGAAAGGTGAAGAGTGGGGCAAGATAAACTACTGCGCGCCGGGAGTCCCCGACATAAAAGGAATGGGAGCAAAAGACGCCACTTTCTTGCTAGAAAGGAAAGGGCTCAATGTGACAATAACAGGATACGGCACGGTAAAACAACAGATTGTTGAAGGCAAGAGCGTAAAGTTGTTGTTGCAACCATAAAATATATTGAACAAATAAGGAATTATCATATATGAAACTGAGTGAACTTTTAAGAGAGACACAATGCACCAGAATGGTACTCCCCAAAGAGGAGGTCGACATTCAGGGTATAAATATCGATTCGCGCCTTGTGCAGAAAGGAGATATCTTCCTCGCTGTAAAGGGCACGCAAACCGACGGGCACCAATACATTGCCGCAGCCGAGGAGAAAGGCGCCGTTGCCATAGTGTGCGAAAAGACTCCCGAGAAGCTATCGCCCAACGTTGCATATATAACATTCCCCAACGTACAGAGCCTCACCGGCAAGCTTGCCACAACATTCTATGGACACCCGTCGCAGAAGCTGAAATTGGTGGGTGTAACCGGCACCAACGGCAAGACAACAATCGCCACACTGCTTTATGAGCTTTTCCGCAAGATGGGGCATCGTTGCGGCTTGTTATCAACCGTGTGCAACTATATTGACGGTGTTGCCTACCCATCGACACACACCACACCCGATGCAATATCACTGAACAAATTGCTGTCGCAGATGGTTGAGGCCGGTTGCGAATATGCCTTTATGGAGGTTAGCTCACACGCTCTGGCACAGGAGCGCACAGGCGGCTTGGAGTTTGCCGGTGGCATCTTCACCAACCTCACTCGTGACCATATGGATTATCACGAGAATATGGACAACTACCTGAAAGCAAAAAAGAGTTTCTTCGACAACCTGCCACGCAATGCCTTTGCCATCACTAATCTCGACGACAAAAACGGCACGATAATGGTGCAAAATTGCAGAGGTGATATAAAAAACTACTCTACACGCACAATATGCGACTACAGGGCACGACTGCTTGAGACTCACCTCGACGGTATGCTGCTTGAGTTCAACAACCGCGAGTTTGCCACGCTGCTCACCGGCCGTTTCAATATAAGCAACCTGCTTGCAATATATGGTGCAGCGATAGAGCTTGGCAAAGAGCCCGAGGAGGTTCTGCGCATAATGAGCACGCTAAAGCCCGTCTCGGGTCGTTTCGAGGCACTGCACTCACCCGAGGGATTTTCGGCAATTGTGGACTACGCCCACACGCCCGATGCCATCAAAAATGTGTTAAGCACCGTGAACGACGTGCTCCGCGGCCGAGGGAACATCATCACCGTTGTCGGTGCCGGTGGCAACCGCGACAAGGGCAAGCGCCCCATAATGGCGGCCGAGGCGGCAAAAGCCAGCAACAGGGTGATACTGACATCGGACAACCCGCGCAATGAAGACCCACAGGAGATTATAAATGATATGCTCTCCGGACTCACCGATGAGCAGAGAAAAAAGACTATTGCCATTGTCGACCGAAAGGAGGCTATAAGAACAGCCTGCGCCTTTGCTCAAAAAGGCGACGTTGTGGTTGTAGCAGGCAAAGGACACGAGAATTACCAAGAGATACAGGGTGTTAAACACCATTTTGACGACAAAGAAGTTATAAACGACATTTTCAACAAGTAACACAATATGCTGTACTACATCTTTGACCTTTTTGCAAAATCAAGCCTTCCCGGAGCACGATTAATGTACTACACATCATTCAGGGCTCTGCTCACGATAGTCATTTCACTCATTGTGTCGGCGTGGTTCGGCAGTTATCTTATAAAATATTTCAAAAAGAAGCAGATAACAGAGACTCTGCGCGAATATGACAAGAATAACCTAAAGGCCGGCGTGCCAACAATGGGAGGATTAATCATCATAATCGCCATTCTTGTTCCTTGTCTGCTTTTTGGCCGTCTCGACAACGTTTATATGCTGTTGCTCATAATAACCACCATTTGGTTAGGTATTCTAGGCTTTGCCGACGACTATATAAAGACCTTTAAAAAGAATAAAGACGGCATCCCCGGAAAGGTAAAAATCATTGCTCAAGTAGGCCTTGGGCTGGTTATTGGCCTGACTTTGTATCTGAGCCCACAGGCTGTGATGCGCGAAAATATTGTTGTGGAGAATGTCAATAACACCGAGGTGGTGCAGCACAGCACAAAATCGGAGAAACTCAACAAGACAACTATCCCGTTCATCAAAAACCACAACCTCGATTATAGCGAGATAATGTCGTTCTGCGGCGATTACAAGGAGGAAGCCGGATGGGTGCTCTTTGTAATTGTAACCGTAATTGTTGTAACAGCTGTGTCAAATGGTGCGAACCTTAACGATGGAATGGATGGAATGCTTGCCGGCAACGCTGCCATAATAGGCGTGACGTTGGCTGTGCTTGCCTACGTGTCGAGCCACGTCAACTGGGCCGAATATCTGAATATAATGTATCTGCCCGGAATTGAGGAGGTGGTTATCTTCACCTTTGCATTCATTGGAGCGTTGATTGGTTTCTTGTGGTACAACGCATTCCCTGCACAGGTATTTATGGGCGACACCGGCAGCTTGACAATCGGTGGTATAATAGCGGTTATTGCCATTCTCATTCACAAGGAGATTTTGCTTGTGCTCCTGTGTGGAATATTTGTAGCCGAGAACTTGTCGGTAATAGCACAGGTGGCCTATTTCAAGAAAGGAAAGAAAAAGGGTATTAAGCAAAGATTGTTCCGTCGCGCTCCCCTGCACCACCATTATAATATAGAGGACGAGAAGCTCGACCCGGAGTGCAAATACCTTTTCAAAGGCCCCGAAAGACCACTGCACGAGGCAAAAGTCACATTGCGTTTCTGGATTGTGACAATTGTGATGGCAGTTATAACCCTTATGACTTTGAAGATTAGATAATGGAGAAGAGAATTGTTATATTAGGCGGAGGCGAGAGTGGATGCGGCGCAGCCATTCTGGCCAAAAAGCTGGGATTTGACGTGTTTCTGTCGGATTTTGGAAGCATCGCGGACAAATACAAGCAGATGCTCGACGAGCAAGATATTCCTTGGGAAGAGGGCAAGCACACAAAGGAACTGATATTGAATGCCGGCGAGGTAATCAAGAGCCCGGGCATACCTAATGAGGCTCCCATTGTTGTGCAGATAAAAGATGCCGGCATCCCCATTATTTCCGAGATTGAATTTGCTGGACGATACACGAGGGCAAAGATGGTGTGCATCACCGGAAGCAACGGAAAAACCACCACCACCTCACTTATATATCACATTTTCCGCGAGGCCGGACTCGATGTCGGCTTGGCAGGGAACATTGGCAACAGCCTTGCTCTTCAGGTGGCTCAGGGCGACAGAGATTATTACATTGTAGAGCTCAGCAGCTTTCAGCTCGACAATATGTATGAGTTCAGAGCCAACGTAGCGGTGCTTTTGAACATCACCCCCGACCACCTCGACCGTTACGGTTACAATATGCAGAACTACGTTGATGCAAAGCTGCGTATTTTGCAAAATCAGCAGCCCGACGATGCTTTTGTCTACTGGAACGACGACCCTATAATTAAGAAGGAGCTACCAAAATACCGTCACGGAAAGCTATACCCATTTGCCGAGATGAAACACGAGGGCGCAGCGGCATACACGCACGAGGAACAACTGATTTTCACCGAGCCCACCCCATTCAATATGGAGCTGGAGGAGCTGTCGCTAACCGGCAAGCACAATCTTTACAACTCGATGGCAGCCGGAATTTCGGCTAATGTGGCAGGTATACGAAAAGAGACTATACGTGAAGCATTGGGCACATTTACCGGTGTTGAGCACAGGCTCGAAAAGGTTGCAACGATAAATGGCGTTGAATATATCAATGACTCAAAGGCAACTAACGTGAACAGTTGCTGGTATGCCCTCCAGAGTATGAAAAAGAGAACCGTGCTTATTTTGGGCGGCAAAGACAAAGGAAACGATTATAATGAGATTGCCGAACTTGTAAAGAGCAAGTGCTCGGGACTCATCTTCCTTGGAGCAGACAACAGCAAACTGTTGGAGTTCTTTAAGGATTATGGGTTGCCTATTGCCGACACACACAGCATTGAGGATTGCGTGAAAGAGGCTCAAAAAATGGCAAAGAGCGGCGATGCGGTGCTGCTGAGCCCCTGCTGCGCAAGCTTCGACCTTTTCAAAAGCTACGAGGACAGAGGCCGACAATTTAAAGATTTAGTTCGCAAGCTATAAAAAACAATGGGAGGAGATAAGTTAAAACGCATTTTATTCAAAGGTGACAAAGTCATTTGGATTGTCTTTTTCACCCTTTGTGCCATATCTTGGGTGGAGGTGTTTAGTGCTACCAGCCGCCAGACGTATGGTAGCGGAAGCTATTGGAGCCCCATCATAAAGCACACAGGATTTCTCATCGGTGGCATATTCGTTGCGTGGTTCATACACAACCTCAAAGCTCAATGGATTGACAAATGCAGCAAAGTAATATATTGGGCCGGGCTCATAGGACTCATTTGGGCGCAGGTGCAGGGCACAAAGCTGAACGATAGTGCCCGATGGATTAGCATCTTTGGCATAACGTTCCAGCCTATGGAGCTTGCAAAGATGGGACTCGTGATGATGACAGCGAGAATTCTGTGTAAAAACCAGACCGAGGAGGGAACAAGCCCTCTTGCCTTTGGAGAGATTTTGAAATATAGCATACCGCCGATTATCATAATTCTGAAGGAAAACTTTTCATCAGCGTTCCTGCTATCGTTGACAATATATCTGATGATGTTTGTGGGCCGAGTTCCCAAAGGACAGTTGCTAAAGACACTAGGCGTAACAATTTTGATTGGCGCCTTGGGACTGACAGCCGTTATGCTCACACCGGAGAGTGCAAAGAGCAGCAGCTTTGGCAGCAAGGTAATCACTTGGCAGCACCGTATAAAAGACGCGTTCAACTCAAAGCCTATAACCGCCGAGGAGTACGACGAAAATGAGAACGAACAAAAGACCTACTCGCACATTGCTGTTGCATCGAGCCACCTCATCGGTTGTGGCCCCGGCAACTCAATACAGCGCGACTTTATACCACACGCCTACTCTGACTACATCTTTGCAGTCATAATAGAGGAGCTTGGCCTGCTGGGAGCTATTTTAGTGATGCTGCTCTACTTGACGTTGCTTTACACCTGTGGCAAGATTGCAAAAAAATGCGACGACCCTTATACGGCGTTCTTGTCGATGGGCATTGGTATGATTATTGTGACACAGGCTTTGCTGCATATGTATATCTCGGTAGGTAATTTTGTCACCGGACAACCACTACCCCTGATGAGTCAAGGAGGAACATCTTTCCTCATCAACAGTATATACATCGGCTTTTTATTGTGCATAAGCCGATACGCAAACGCTAACAACGAAGCGACAACACAGAAAAATATTGTATAACACCACAAACTTTGTGTTTATGAAAAAGGAGTATAGAATAATCATTAGCGGAGGAGGCACAGGAGGACACATCTTCCCGGCTCTATCCATTGCCGATGCCATAAGAGCAAAGCAACCCGATGCGAAAATATTATTCGTTGGAGCCGACAACAGAATGGAGATGCAAAGAGTGCCCGATGCCGGATATGACATTGTAGGGCTACCCATTGCCGGCTTTGACCGTAAAAACCTGTTCAAGAACTTTAAGGTTCTGTGGAAAATCCTTAAGAGCCAGCGCTTGGCAAAGAAAATCATCAAAGATTTTGCGCCGCAAGCGGCTGTGGGCGTTGGAGGATATGCCAGCGGACCGACATTAAAGATGGCTGCAAGTATGAATATCCCGACACTTATACAGGAGCAGAATTCATACGCCGGCGTGACTAATAAAATTTTGTCCAAGCGCGCAAAGATGATTTGTGTGGCCTATGATGGAATGGAACGTTTTTTCCCACACGAAAAGATTAAACTGACGGGTAACCCTGTGCGAAAGAACCTTTTAGAAATGCGCTCTAACCGCAAGGAGGCAATGAAAGCTATGCAGCTCGATGAGAACAAAAAGTGTGTGCTCATCGTTGGCGGCAGCCTTGGGGCACGCAGCATCAACGAGGGTATAATCGCTAATATTGAAAAGATTAGAGCAAACAAAGATATTCAGTTTATATGGCAAACAGGCAAGCTCTACTTTGAAGAGATGAAAAAGAGAGCCAACGAAGCTGGATTACCCGAGAACTTGATAATTACCGATTTTGTTTCAAATATGGCAAATGCTTTGAGTGCAGCAAACCTTGTGGTGTCGCGTGCCGGCGCCGGCTCAATCTCGGAGTTTGCCCTGCTTGGCAAAGCGGTTATTCTGGTACCTTCGCCCAACGTATCCGAAGATCACCAGACAAAGAATGCTATGGCACTTGTTGACAAAGATGCTGCAATATACGTTGCCGACGCCAATGTAAAAGAAGAGCTGATTGAGAAAGCCGTTGAAACGGTAAACGATGAGGCAAAGATTGCACTGCTCGAGGCAAATATCCTGAAGATGGGCAAACCCAATGCGGCCAGTGAAATTGCCGACGAGGTGCTTATGCTTGCCGATGCTTATATGGAGAAAGAGGCAAAGCGCAAGAACTAAAATTTAAAATAAGATTTTGTTTAGATGGAACTTAAAGATATAAAATCGGTATATTTCCTTGGCGCCGGCGGCATTGGAATGAGTGCTCTAGTGAGGTATTTCCTCAACGAAGGTAAGTTTGTCGGGGGATACGACCGTACTCCCAGCGAACTAACCGACAAGCTCACCGAAGAGGGAGCTGTGCTACACTTTGAGGAGAATATCGACCTTGTGCCGGCCGAGTGCAAAGACCCGGAGTCGACGCTTGTTGTGTACACCCCCGCAATTCCTGCCGACCACCAAGAGTGGAGCTTGTTCAAAGAGGGTGGGTTCACAATAAAGAAGAGAGCCGAGATGTTGGGCATTATAACAAAAGGAAAGCGCGGTGTTTGCGCTGCCGGAACACACGGCAAGACAACGACGTCAACAATGACCGCTCACCTGCTACATAGTTCGGATGTTGATTGCGCGGCGTTCCTTGGTGGTATATCAAAGAACTACAAGAGTAATCTTATCACAACCGACAAGAGCGACTTTGTGGTTATTGAGGCCGACGAGTATGACCGTTCATTCTTGCATCTGCAACCATACGTGGCGACAATCACATCGGCCGACCCCGACCATCTGGACATTTACGGCAACAAAGAGAACTATCTCGAGGCTTTTGCGCAATTCACCGAGAGAATACGCGAGGATGGTTATCTTATCATACACGAGGGGTTAGAGGTGAAGCCACGCACAAAACCGGGAGTAAAGGTTTATACCTATGGTCGCGAGCAGGGCGACTTTTGTGCCGAGAATATCCGTATAGGAGGCGGTACAATATTATTCGACTACGTATCGCCTTGGCAAAGGATTAACGATATTGAACTTGGCGTGCCAATGAGCATAAACATTGAAAATGGCATTGCGTCAATGGCAATGGCCGAGATTTGCGGTGCAACGGCCAAGGAGATAAAAGATGGAATGAAGAGCTTTGCCGGTGCCGAACGACGTTTCGATTTTCACATAAAAGAGGAGAACCTTGTGTTAATCAGCGACTATGCACACCACCCCGATGAGGTTCGTGCTTGTGCAAAATCAATCAAGGAGCTATACGAGGACAAAAAAGTGACAGTGCTGTTCCAACCACACCTTTTCAGCCGCACAGCCGACTTTTACAAGGAGTTTGCCGAAAGCCTTTCACTCTTTGACAAGGTTATTCTGGTGGATATATACCCTGCAAGAGAAAAACCTATCCCCGGTGTCACAAGCAAGCTGATTTATGACCATCTTGCTGCAAATGTGGAAAAGGGACTGTGCAGCCGTGCCGATGTTATAAGCACTGTTGAAAAGGAGAAAAACGATATTGAGGTTCTTGTTTCGCTAGGTGCCGGAGATATTGAAAATGAGATTACCGAGATAAAGAGAATATTGAAGAACAGATAATGCTCAAGAAGATACTGAAATTTATCGCAGCCTTAGTAATAATATGCTGTATGGTTTTTGCATTTGTCATTGTTCCTTTGCAAAAGGACAACGATGAGTGCAAAGGCGTTGTCATAAATATTACCAACAACAAGTTGGGCACCATCAACAACGAAGATATTGTTGAGATGCTTAGCGAGGAGACCCTTTTCCCTCAAGGCAAGATGATGGACAGCATCTGCTGTTACGAGATTGAGAATTTCATCAAGGCTATGACCCTGATAAAGGATTGTCAGGTCTACAAGACCAACGGCAATGATATCAGGGTGAATGTGGAGTGTCGTGAGCCGGTACTGAAAGTGTATGACAAAGAGGGGGCTACGTATTATGTGGATGTTGAGGGAGAGAAGATTGACGATATAAAAAAACCGCTGTTACTGCCGGTCGCCTCGGGTGAGATTGACGACAATATGGTTGACAACGAGCTGCAAAAAGTTGTCTCGGCTATTGAAAAAGACCCTTTCTGGCTTGCACAGATTGAGCAGATATATTTTAACGAAAAGAAAGAGGCAATAATCACGCCACGAATGGGTGATCATATAATAGAGCTTGGTAACGTTAAGCAGATTGACGAAAAGCTGCAAAACCTAAAGGAGTTCTACATTAAAGGTTTAAACACTGTCGGCTGGAACAAATACAGCAAACTGAATATAAAAATAAGCAATAAAGTCATTTGTACGAAAAGAGATAAATAGATATGGGAAACACCTATTACATTGTAGCCATAGAGCTCAGTTCCTCAAAAATTTCGGGAGCTGTAGGTATTGAGACCACAGAAGGTATGAGAATTCTGGCAACAGCAAGCACTCCTGTTGATGGTTTTATATCAAAGGGTGTAGTGCGCAATGTTGACAAGACAAGCGAGGCTATAACAAGCATCATCAACATACTTGAAAGCGACCTTCAGGATATTGCAATTAAAAAGGCATATATCTCCTTTGCTGGACTCAGCGTACATAGTATAAAGTCAAAGGTTGGACGAGGCTTTGGCGAATATGTCAAAATCACACAGAATATTATCGATGATATGGAGTGTGAAAACCAAGAGACCTTTCAGGCACCCGATGGTTACAAGAGGTTACAGGTCGACACACAGGAGTATAAACTCGATGGCAATGTAGACTATAACCCCATTGGCGCGCCAACACAATTCATTGAGTGCAATTATCTGAACATTGTGATGAAGGAGCAGTTCTACAGGCAACTGTGCGACAGCTTTACACAGGCAGATATTGAGATTGAGGATTGTTTCTGCGCTGCACAGCTCGACGCCGATATTCTGCTCTCGAAAGATTTGCGCCGCAACGGATGTGCTTTGGTGAATATTGGTGCTGAAACAACAACCATATCAATATACAACAATGACAAGCCTAAAATGCTCACTGTACTGCCACTCGGCAGCAACAATATAACCCGTGACCTCACTGCCGAACGTGTTTCGTTCGACAAGGCCGACGAGATAAAAATAACACGAGGATACAAATCTCCCGGCAATGAGAGTGACGGCATTGAGAGCGAGACTGTAAACAATATCATCAACGCCCGAATGGGAGAGATTTTGAAGAATGTGCGCTACCAGATTGAAGAGTCGGGCGAGAGAGTGCACCACATAGTGTTCACCGGCGGAGGCTCAAAGCTAAAGAATTTGAGGCCGCTTTTGGAAGAATTTATACCAAATTTCAGCGCCGATATTAAGCCCGAGCCACAACTCAACCTCATAAGCGAAAGTGGCATAAATGTCAACGGCGTGATAACCACAGCTCTATACGGCCTTTTGAAGCAGGGAAAGATAAATTGCTGCGAAGATCTTTTATCGCCGGCACAACAGGCTGCACAACAAAATGGCTCGATATTTTCTCCATTAGAGATGGAAGGCAAAGAGGAGCCCGACACCACAAAGAAGAACGAGGAAAAAGAGAGAAGAGAGAGAGAAGAGCGGGAAGAGAGAGAGCGAGAAAAAGAAAGAGAAGAGAAAAAGGAGAAAGAAAAAGAGAAGGAGAAAGAGACAAAGGCTCCTAAAAAGCCGAAAAAAGGCTGGGGGCTTGGAAACCTTTTCCAAGAGTGGTTGACAAATGTCACTAGTGACCCCAATGATGTCAACCCGCAAGAGGAGCAGAAAGAGGAACAAGAGAAAAATAATGACGACCAATAATTGATACAAAAGTATGGAAATTAAAGAACCAGTAAGACAAAATCTGCCATTCGCAATACCAACAGATGCGCCAAGAATTATTAAAGTTATCGGTGTTGGTGGCGGTGGTAGCAATGCTGTACAAAATATGTACCGCAAAGGCATACACAATGTATCATTTGCGGTGTGTAATACCGACCTGCAAGCAATGCAAAACTCACCAATCCCCAAAAAGGTTCAATTAGGATTGGAGATTACCGAGGGCCTTGGTGCCGGCAACGACCCCGAGGTTGCACGTAAAGCTGCCGAAGAGAGCCGTGAAGAGATTGCAAGGCTATTCAATGACGGCACAAAGATGGCATTCATCACAGCAGGTATGGGTGGTGGAACAGGAACAGGCGCTGCACCCGTTGTTGCTGAGATTGCACGCAGTTTGGGAATTTTAACCGTGGGCATTGTGACCATCCCATTTAAATTTGAGATGACCGGAAAAATCAAGCAGGCCCTCCGCGGTGTCATTGAAATTTCAAAGCACGTCGACGCGCTGCTTGTCATCAACAACCAGCGTCTCATTGATATGTACCCCAAGATGCAGGTATCCGAGGGATTTAAGATTGTCGATGATGTGCTCACCACAGCAACAAAGAGTATCGCTGAAATTATCACCGCACGCGGTGTCATCAATCTCGACTTCCGCGATGTAAAGAAGATACTAAAGAACGGAGGCGTTGCAATTATGAGCTACGGCATAGAGAGTGGCGATATGCGCGTTTCTCGCGCCTTCCGCAAGGCACTACACTCACCATTGCTCAACGACAACGATATATATAAATCAAAGAAAATTCTCTTCAATATCTACGAGAACCCCAACGACCCTATTCGTGTCGAGGAGATGGGCGAGGTTGAATCCTTTATGTCACAGTTCACAGATGAGAACATTGAACTCATCTGGGGTTACAGCAAGGATAACAGCCTGCAAGAGGGCGAGGTTAAAGTAACGGTGCTTGCTACCGGATTTGGTATGAAGAATATCCCGGGCATTGAACCCGAGGTAAAGGCAATCATCGAAGAGGAGAAAATTATCACTCGCATCGAGCAGGAGAAGATTGAGGAGGAAAACAAAAAGCTCAGCCAAATGGTTGATGTTTTTTACAAGCCCGACTACAAAGTATATATTTTCAAAGGTGATGAGATGTACAACGAGGAGTTCCTCTCTGCGCTTGACAATTCACCCACATACCGCCGCAGCGCTCAGGAGTTGGAGAGAATGATTTCAATATTCAGCAACGAGCCCGTTGTCAGCGACACAAAGAGTGTAGATGACGCCACTAACGTTGTTGATAAGAATGATGATGAAGAGGAGAGCAACAACGAAGAGGAGAGCGTTGGACAACCGGTATTCTACAACAGCCTAAATGAAATAACTGAAACAGAAATATAAAAAATAGAGATTATGGATTTGTTTGACATTATCAGTAACGATATCAAAGAGGCTATGAAAGCCAAAGACAAGGTTGCACTCGACACACTACGCAATATCAAGAAGGTGCTCCTTGAGGCAAAAACGGCTCCGGGCGCAGGCGACACCGTCAGCGACGAGACTGCCATCAAGATAATTCAGAAATTGGTCAAGCAGGGTAAAGAATCGGCCGAACTTTACCAAAGCCAGAACCGTCCCGAGCTTGCACAAGAGGAACTTGCGCAGGTTGAGGTTATGTCTAAATATCTTCCCAAGCAGATGAGTGAAGAGGAGGTTGCAGCCGTGCTCAAAGAGATTATTGCACAAACAGGCGCTAAAGGACCTCAAGAGATGGGCAAGGTGATGGGCGTGGCAACAAAGCAACTCGCTGGCAAAGCCGAGGGAAAGACAATATCGGCAATTGTTAAGCAACTGTTGAATAATTAATCAAATAGTTCACGCAGGACCGCTGCTGATTTAAGTTCGGGAAACTCCGGAATATGCAGTTGGTAATAGGAAGAGAGGGTTGTGAGGTAATCACCTCGCAACTTTCTGTTTAATACCAATTGGTGCATTGTCTCATAGTTTGTGCGAAGCAACTCAAGAAAACAGGCTGTATCGTTGGGCAACAGAAAATGAGGATGCAGTGGATGTTCGCGTGTTACGCAACCTTGTGCCAAATCAAAATAGCAACCGGGAGCAGCACCCTCAAGATTGGGGTATAAACCCAAGAAACGGAGCAACTGCACCATAAAGACAAGATGAAAATCGGCATACCCTTGTTCGAGATTATCAAAAAGAGTAAACGATCTATCCAAAAATATAAATAACGAATCATCTTTACCACTCTCGCGCAAGGCAAACGTAAGCAATTCGGCGAGATAGAGTGCTATCGACGATTTAATTACATCGTTGGGAATTGTGGTGTACATTGAATAGGGAGCCACCTCACTAATGCGTGATAGGTTACGCCCCGCTTTTACTGTTGCTGTAAACGAGAGCATAGAGAGTGGCTGAAACAGGACACTGCGCACCTTGCTTCGCTTGCTGTGCGACACCGGCACAAGAAACGACATTCTGCCACGTTGTGCGGTGTATATATCGGCAATCATAAGACCATCGCTATACTTTAATGTACGCAAAACAATACCTTCAAATTTTTCAATCATACCAACTTAAAGAATTATTTATGGGGCAAAACTATAAAAAATTCCTTAAATTATTTGCCAATTCAAAAAAAGGTTTTACCTTTGCACTCGCTTTTAGCCATTAAGAGGCTATCAAGCTATCCTCGAAAGGGATTTTACCAAACAATGGCCCATTCGTCTATCGGCTAGGACGCAAGATTTTCATTCTTGAAAGAGGGGTTCGATTCCCCTATGGGCTACAATTAAAACCAAAAAAACATTATTAAAGAGATGGCAAATCACAAATCATCACTTAAGAGAATCAGACAGACAGAGAAGAGAAATCTTTTGAATCGTTATTTGGGTAAGAATATGCGTTCAGCAGTTCGTAGCTTGCGCGCTATCAACGACAAGAATGAGGCTTTGGCTAAGTTCCCAGAGGTACAGAAGATGCTCGACAGAATGGCTAAGCGTGGTCTTATCCACAAGAACAAGGCTGCAAACCTCAAATCAGGTCTTTGCGCTAAAATTGCAAAATTAGCCTAATTTTTTAACAAATATATTTACCTGCGAAAAGGCTGGATTTCATCCAGCCTTTTCGCCTTTGCGCATATTTGAAGCCCTATCGGGCGACACAGCCAAACTGCGAGGCATTACAACCCAACGCTTTAAAAAACAGCCTAAAAACAACAAAATATTTACTCAAAAGCGCTTGTCAAATAGCGCTTTTTTTGTTAACTTTGTTCAGTTATATTGGTAATAAAATATTATGAGCGAAGAAATCAACAAAAACACAGCAGCCAGCTATTCGGCCGACAGTATTCAGGTGCTTGAAGGCCTTGAGGCGGTTCGTAAACGCCCCGCGATGTACATTGGCGACATAAGCGAAAAGGGACTTCATCATTTGGTTTACGAGGTGGTCGACAACTCGATTGACGAGGCTATGGCCGGCTTCTGTACTCACATAAACGTAACTATCAACCCCGGCAACTCAATCACCGTTCAGGACAACGGTCGCGGTATTCCCGTTGATTGGCACGAAAAAGAGGGCCGTTCGGCACTCGAGGTTGTAATGACAGTGCTACACGCCGGTGGTAAGTTCAACAAAGATTCATACAAAGTATCGGGTGGTTTGCACGGCGTGGGCGTATCGTGTGTAAACGCTTTGTCAAAGCATATGAAAACCGAGGTGTTCCGCGACGGAAAACACTACACACAGTGCTACTCTTGCGGAAAGCCCCTCGAAGAGGTTCACTGCATTGGCGACACCGACATACGAGGCACAAAGCAAACCTTCCAGCCCGACGATTCAATATTCACCGTATCGGAGTATAAGTACCAGATTTTGGCAACCCGTCTGCGCGAGCTTGCATACCTGAACGCCGGCATCACAATTACCTTGACCGATATGCGTGAGACCGACGAGAACGGCAACTACCCAAGCGAGACATTTCACTCAACCGAGGGATTGAGAGAGTTTGTTCGCCACATCGACGCATCACGTATCCCGCTAATCAGCGATGTAATTTATCTCAACACCGAGAAGAACAATATCCCCATAGAGGTTGCAATATTGTACAACACAGGATACAGCGAGAATGTACACACATACGTAAACAACATTAACACATACGAGGGAGGTACTCACCTTGCCGGTTTCCGTCGAGCATTGACTCGCACCTTGAAAAAATATGCCGATGACACCAAAGCCCTCGAAAAGGCAAAGGTTGAAATTAACGGCGAGGATTTTCGTGAGGGATTGACAGCCATCGTCTCTGTAAAGGTTGCAGAGCCACAATTTGAGGGACAGACAAAGACCAAGCTTGGAAACAGCGAGGTAACGGGTGCCGTAGATCAGGCAGTAGGCGAGGCTCTTGCTTACTATCTCGAGGAGCACCCAAAAGAGGCAAAGATGATTGTTGACAAGGTTATTCTTGCAGCCACAGCACGTATCGCAGCACGCAAGGCGCGTGAGAGCGTACAACGCAAGAGCCCGATGGGCGGTTGCGGTATGCCCGGCAAACTTGCCGACTGCTCGGATAAAGACCCTGCGAACTGCGAGTTGTTCCTCGTCGAGGGTGACTCTGCGGGAGGTTCAGCAAAACAAGGCCGCAAGAACAAATTTCAGGCAATCCTTCCTTTGCGCGGTAAAATTTTGAACGTTGAAAAGGTTATGTGGCATAAGGCTTTTGAGAGCGACGAGGTCAACAACATCATTCAGGCAATCGGTGTACGATTCGGCCTAGACCCCGAGGATAGCAAAAAAGCCAATATTGAAAAGCTACGCTATCACAAGATTATTATGATGGCCGATGCCGACGTCGATGGTGCACACATTGGCACACTTATTATGACACTTTTCTATCGCTATATGCCCGAGGTAATCGAGGCTGGTCACCTATACAAGGCAATGCCCCCACTCTATCTCTGCTCAAAGGGCAAGGTTAAGAGATATTGCTACGACGACAGAGAGAAAGAGGCGTTTATACAGGAGTATGCCGGTGGTAACGAAAAGGAGATAAACATCCAGCGATACAAAGGTCTTGGTGAGATGAACCCCGAGCAGCTTTGGGACACCACAATGAACCCCGAGACACGCACACTAAAACAGGTAACCATCCGCGATGCGCAAGAGGCCGACTACATATTCTCAATGCTTATGGGTGACGATGTAGGCCCACGCCGCGAGTTCATCGAAAGAAACGCCACATATGCAAATATTGATGCGTAAGCAAGATAATTATCACAATAAAAAAACGAGCCTCGGCTCGTTTTTTTATTGTGATAAACTACAATTATACTTTCAGAAATATTTTCTTCTTATAAAAGAAATAGAGCAATAGCCAACAGAGGAAAAGATAGCAACACCAGTACCCAAGCGCATAATAATCGGCCGGGAGCAATTTTAGCATACCACCAAATAAAGTGCCGACAGGTTTCTTAAAATCCAAAAACTGCTGCGCAAGATATATTGTAATCGAATTCATACCGATAACACTGAATGGAAAAGCCCATTTACTCCACCCAACAACGTCAATAATCAGATAGAAAAATGTAAACAGCAACAACGACCATCCACCGGTGCAAAGCACAAACGAGCTACTCCAAAGATTTTTGTTTATGGGTAAAAAATCGCCCCATAAATACCCCACAACAAGCATCACAACAGCGGCACAAAACATCGCCAAAGCCTTTTTATAGCCATTGGCAATATAACTGGAACGCACAAACTCACCAGTAAAGATACCCAAAAGAGCTGTCACTATTGCCGGCAGAGTAGAGAGAATGCCCTCGGGATCGTGTATGCCATTATGCAAAGCCCCCGGTAACAGACAACGGTCGACGTAACCAACAATACTACCCTCTATCGAGAAAGACGAAGCATCAACGGGAGCATCGGGAGCAACAACAAGCGCAAGCAAAGCCCAATAGCCAAGCAGAATAGCTGCAGACAAAAGAGCAACCCATCTGCGGCCTAGCCACACATAAAGCAGTGCTGCAAACATCCACGCTAGGCCAATACGACCAAGCACACTCGCATAGCGCAACGTCTCAAAATCAAACTGCAACAACCCATTATAAAGTATTCCTAAGAACACCAAAATCAATCCCCGTTTCAAGACCTTCAACGAAATATCTACCTTTGTTTTGCCAACAGACAACTGTTTGGCCATTGAAAAAGGGAAAGATACCCCTGCCAAAAAGAGAAACAGCGGAAAAATCAAATCATAAAAGGTAAAGCCATCCCACGCCGAGTGCCCCATTTGCTCACCAAGAACGCTCAAAAAGGTATCAGGGAAAAGGCCGGCAAGAGAGATAATCACCAGCTCGCCTCCCATAATGAATGACATATCAAAGCCACGCAAAGCATCGAGCGAAAGCAAACGACCACGTTTATTCATTGCAATCAACTATTTAATTATCAAATCGTCAAGAATAATTTTAGGAACATAATGTACTCCATCAGTTCTATAATAGGAGTGATTTTCTTCGGCTTTAATATCCACAAGGCTGATTTTCTCGGCACTCTTTCCCACTGCAATAACAAGCAGAGGTTTATGAGGCAACTGCAAAGCCTCAACAAGAGCATCGCAGTCAAAATCCATAATGCACAACCCGTTAAGCCCCATCTCAACAGCCTGCAGAAGCATACTTTGCGCCGAGATACCAAGGTCGACAAAGGTGCTGTTTCGCGGTTCAATGGTTGAGCACGCAACAATAAAGGCGTTAGGCTCACAGCCCTTAGCCGGCAGTTGCAACTCCTTTAACCCAGCACCCATTCTAATGAAAGGCAACACTTTTGACGCCTCATCAGCTGTAACCAACCTAAAGCGCAACGGCTGACGATTGCGTGCAGATGCCAATTTATTGTTCACAGCCACTATTCGACGCAATTGATCGGCACGCACCAGATAAGTGGCGTCGTACCCTCTTGTACTGCGGTTCTTGACAAGCAAAGCCGCAAGGCTATCTCTCTTTGCGTTCGATGGAGCAACAGAGTGAGCACGATACTGCTCCATTCTCTTTTCCAAAAAGTTGTCGGCCATAGTGTTTATAATATATCAGAATCTACTCACAAAAGTAATTAAAGATACATTATAAAGCAAATGAAGAACATCTGCAACTACGCCTTTCATTTGTACATCCCGTAAAAAAGATGTTCTTTTGTAAGAAAAACAAATGCACAGCACAGCCAACGCATAGAGTATCTTGACGCGTTAAGAGGATTTACAATGTTACTCGTTGTAATGACACACTATCTTTTTGGGGCGAAAAAATAAATTCCACATAACAACATAGGGCTCATCGGCATACCGATGAGCCCTATGTTATTGTTATAAAAAAAGAGCACTAAAAGAGCTCTTTGAGGTACCTGGCGGATTCGAACCGCCGTACATGGTTTTGCAGACCACTGACTAAGCCACTCATCCAAGGTACCATACAGCTTTGCGACTACGCGCGTTAAGCGATGACAAAGGTAAGACATTTTTTGTGAAGAACAAACAAAGATGCCCCTTTTTTATTTTTTTAAGCCACATTTCACCCATTATTTTATTATTAAGGGTATTTTTTGCCTATCTTCGCAGCAAAATAGCACAATGATACACAAGGTAGAGAGATTTATCAACGAGCACAAACTACTTGAACAAGGCAGTAAGGTACTTGTTGCCATCAGTGGCGGAGCTGACTCTGTTGCTCTCCTTGTTGCGCTTCGCAAATTAAATTACCCCTGCGAGGCTATACACTGCAATTTTCATCTGCGCGCAGACGAGAGCAATCGCGATGAAGAATTTACAAAAAACCTATGCGAAAGATTGGGCGTTACACTGCGCATTGTACATTTTGACACCAATGCTTACGCCAAAGAAAAAGGAATATCTATTGAGATGGCTGCACGCGAGCAACGTTACGCAGCCTTTGAAGAGCAGCGAAAAGCTATTGGCGCACAAGCCATAGCAGTAGCACATCATCGCGACGATTCGGCCGAAACAGTGCTTTTGAATTTAATCCGCGGAACGGGCATAAAAGGATTGAGAGGCATACAGCCAAAGAACGGGTATATTATCCGTCCACTGCTGTGTGTCGGACGCAACGATATTCTCGACTACCTTAAATGGCGCGGAGAGGAGTATGTTACCGATAGCACCAACCTCGCCAGCGACTATACACGCAACAAAATAAGACTCGAAATTATCCCCAAGCTCGGTGAGATTAACCCATCAATCATCGCCTCCCTTGCAGCCACAGCACAGCGCATCAGCGAGGCAGAGCAAATATACCGCAAAGCCATCAACGAGGCTATCAATCGCGTAAAGCAGGGGAACGGAATTAGTATCGAAGCGCTAAGAAAAGAGGTTGCACCTGCAACCATTCTACACGAAATTCTTTCGCCGTTAGGCTTTAATAGCGCACAGATTGAAGATATTGCGCGTTCAATGGAGAGTGAAGGCGCCAAGCTGTTCCACGCTGCCGAGTGGAGCATTGTCAAAGAGAGAGAAAATCTGATAATAACACAACGGAGTGAAGCCGAGAGACAAGAGGTGCAACTCCCCCAAGAGGGTGTATTTACAACCACGCAAGGCACGCTGACTGTCAGACGCACAATTTTCAACGGGGAAATTCCTAAACAACGCAACATTGCCTGCCTCGATGCAGACAAGCTACACTTGCCACTTATCCTAAGAAACACAAGGCAGGGCGACCGCTTTACGCCATTTGGAATGCGTGGTACCAAACTTGTCAGCGACTATCTCACCGACTGCAAAAAGAGTTTTTTTGAGAAACAGACACAGTTTGTCGTGACCGATGCAATAGGAGAGATTGTATGGTTGGTAAATGAGCGTCCGTCGGCACGTTGCCGCATCGACGAGCAGACAAAAAACATCGTCAGCCTTGAGTGGGAGAAGAGAGAGCCTTTACTTTAACTCCTTCAGAGCTTTAATGGCATCTTCAAAGCCCTGTTCTGCTGATTGTTTCCAAAGTTCAATAGCCCTATCCCTGTTTTTTACAACACCCTGACCATAATAGTAGCAGACACCAAGGTCGTACAATGCTGCCGGATGCTCCATTTTGACAGCCTTTTCATACCACGTTACAGCCTGAGCATAATCCTGTGATAGGCCAACACCACGATAGAACATCGTACCAAGAAGATACTGCGCATCGGCATCACCCTGCTTTGCAGCTTTTTTACACCATCTGGCGGCCGTGTTATAATTCTGCTCTACACCATAGCCCATATAATAACAACGTGCAACATTATATTGTGCTAGAGAATCGCCGGCGTCAGCACCTTTTCTATACCACTTTATCGCCTCTTTGTGATTAGCCTCACCAACCAAGCCAAAAAAGTAGTAATCTCCCACTTTGTTATATGCCGGCACAAAGCCTAGATTAGCAGCCTGCCGGTATAGTTCTAAAGTTGTATCGGAAGAATGTTCATCCTCGGTAGAATATTCGGCAAGACAATAGATAGCCTCGGCGCAACCAAGATCGGCAGCCTCCTTATAGAGCCTCATAGCCTTTTTGTAGTCACAAGTAACACCATCGCCCCAATAATAACAACCGGCGAGCTGACATATAGCTTCGGGGTCACCACTCTTTGCAGCCTTTCTATACCAGCTTGCTGCCAAATAATGATTTTCTTTTACGCCATCACCCGAATAGTAACAACCTGCCAGAATATATTGAGCATCGGAGTGGCCCTGCATCGCAGCTTTTTCATACCAATAGGCAGCCTGAACAGAATCTCTTGGCACCCCAATACCATTATAATAACTCTCGGCCAGACTATATTGAGCATCTACATTTCCCTGATTTGCCGACTTTAAAAACCATTCAAAAGCACTCTCTTCATCTTGCCAAGTACCGTCGCCATAAGCATAGCACACTGCAAGATTGTATTGAGCAACATCCAAGCCCTGAGCTGCGGCCTTTTTATACCAATAGTAAGCCTCATCGGAGTTTTGAGTAACACCTATTCCATAGAAAAAACAGTCGCCAACCTCGTTCCAAGCAACAGGATACCCTTTCTCGGCTGCACTATATAAATAATCGAAAGCCTTTACACTATCAGTTTCAACACCCTCGCCTATTTTATAACAAAGGCCCAAATTTGTCATTGCCATCACATTTCCCTGTTCGGCAGAGAGTTGATACCACTTGACAGCCTCTTCCATATTCTGTCGCACGCCGTAACCTTTATGATAGCAATTACCGATATTGCACTGAGCCACATCATTTCCCTGCGCTGCAGACTTTTTAAAGAGGTCAAGAGCCTTGTCGTAATCCTGCTTAACACCCTTTTCCGACACATAGCAAGCGCCTAGATTGCACTGAGCCGAAGCATCGCCATTTTTCGCCGCCCTTTTCCACAATTTCACAGCAACAGCATACTCTCCGGCATTATAAGCCTCAAGACCTTTAATATAATCTTCACTGCGCAATGTATCGGGCTGTTGCGGAGCACAACCTTCACCAAAGAGCTTAACCGCCTCGGCAGGGGTTGCTGCAAGCAAAAAAGCGACAAGCAGCACAAACATTCGCACGCAGTGTTCCTTCATTATTTTCAATTATTCAGTTGACCAAGCATCGTTTCCGCATCGGGGTGACCAAGCTCTAAAGCTTTTTTCAAAGAGACAATGGCTTTGTCCTTCTCACCCGTCTGTATATACAAACGACCAAGCAGATAGTGCACGTCGGGAGCTTGTGGGGCAATTTGCTCAGCCTCTTGCAACACCCTTATACCCTCGTCAAATAGTTTAACACGATAGCACAACAACCCTTTCTCAATATAATAGCCCACATTCTGCGGAGCAAGAGAAATTGCCGTGTCAATATCATTGAGCGCCTGACGATACATTTTTGCACTTAACTCGGCCTGCTCGCGCAGATAGTAGAACTCTGCACCAAGAGTACCACTCATAATCTCCTCGTAACGATTATAATCAAAAACGGCTGCACGATACTTCTCGGCTGTTGCATTTACAAGAGCGCGTGTCAGGATATAAGGGGCATAGGATTTTACCAGTGCTGAGTCGAAACAAGCTATTGCGCTATCGAGCATTGCTATCGACTTTTCGTAGTTATTTGCCTCTCTGTAACACTGTGACGCCTTTGCAAAGACCTCGGCACTTCGCATATCAGTTGCAGCAAGTGACTCATAGCACTCGGCGGCAGCAAGAAAATTCTTGTGAGAGGCAAGAAGCTCTGCCTTACCGTTTATAAACAGCGGTTGATTATCGGCAGCAATAGCCTTGTCAACACAAGCCAATACATTTTCCAACGAAAGCATTGGGTGCGATACTGAATCGCCCGACAAGAGAATTGTGTTTATGGCCTTCGCCTTGCCAAAATACACCTCGGCCGGATTTTCGGCAAGCTTAAAGGCTCTGTCCCAAGATTTTTCAGCAGCAGAAAAATCACTAAGCATTATCGCCTCATATTCGGCTCTCGACATATACCCCTCGTAACTATCGGGGTAGAGTGCAATAAAGTCCTCTATAACATTTTTATACGACACACTATCACCCACAATAGCTTGCATATAAAGACAAGACAACGCATCTTCCTTGCTTTGTGGCAAAGCCGTGCGTATACCCATTGAGGGATAATACCCCTTACCATAAAGAGGCACAGAGACCTCGAGCATATCAATGACAGATGCACCTATGGCGTAACTGTTTATTGTATCACCGGTGGCAGCCTGTTGCATCACAGCAACTAATTCTCCATTATTATTAACCAATGGTAAAGAGGCGAAACGCTGCTCCATAGGCTTTGCAAGAGTATAATAGGCACAAGAATAGACAGAGTCGACCTTTTCAACGCCGGTTTTTTCTATGAAGCCACCCTTTCCAATGCCGTAGCCAAGCTGAAAGACAACCTCACCCGGCACAACCGGAGCCGTAGATATTGTCAACGGCTTCAATTTTTTATCGGTTGAAACACGTACCCTGATACAATCAAAGACCTCGTTAACACCGACGATATTTTTCACCGGGCGCACAACACCTTTATAATCAATGGTAACAGCACTATCCGCCCCGACAAAAAGCGAATATGCAGCAAGAAGGTCGCCGTTTGCACCGGCAAATACAGCCGTACCATTATGCAGCAAAACGCCCTGTTTGTAGGTAACAACGCTTGCAACAGCCTGACGCGCCTTTTCCACACTCTTCGGCAACTTATCGGCAAAGACAGATAAAGCCGACACGCTAACCGCCAAGAGCAATAATCCCAGCCTCTTCATTGCTTTAATCGTTCAAATGACGCTGACGTACAGCCTCGTAAAGCACAACACCCGTAGCCACCGACACATTCAGCGACTCGATATTACCAAACTGAGGAATTGCCACCCAATCATCGCACAAAGCAAGATGCTCTTGTGGAATACCTTTATCCTCGGCACCCATCACCACACACACTGGCTCAGTGAAATTTGTTTGTGTGTAATTTATCTTGCCCTTCTCGGTTGCACACACAATGCGTATGCCCGATGCCTTGAGATATTTTAAAGTCTCGGTGATATTCTTCTCACGGCACACAGGCAACAGATGCAGAGCACCAGCCGAAGTCTTTACAGCATCGGCATTTACCGTCACACTATTGTGCGAAGGAATTATTATCGCATCTACACCGGCACAATCACAAGTTCGGGCAATAGAGCCAAAGTTGCGCACGTCGGTTATACCATCGAGCAAAACAAGGAAAGGCACTCTACCCTCCTCGTAAATAGTGGGCACAAGAGTATCTACACTTGCATACTCTACAGCCGAAATATAAGCTATCACACCCTGATGGTTCTTGCGTGTTATGCGATTAAGTTTCTCTACCGGCACACGAACCACCGGTATTGTGCGGCCTCTGAGGGCTGCAAACAATTCACGCGACAACTCGCTCTGCAAGTCACGCTTTACCAAAATCTTATCAACCTCTTTGCCGGCCTCGATAGCCTCTAACACGGCGCGCACGCCGAATATCATTTCATTTGTGTTTACCATATAATCTTATGATTGTGACAACAGTAGATTGGCTGCGTTTATCGCGGCATCAGTGAGCACCTCGCCACTCATCATCTGCGCAATCTCGCGCACCCTATCCTGTTGTTCAAGTTCTACAATATCTGTTACCGTTCCCTTCTCGGTCTCCTCTTTGTGCACCTTATAGTGACGCGAGCCCAAGGCTGCCACTTGCGGCAAGTGTGTAATACTCAACACCTGATGGTTGGCAGAGCCCATCTGCTGCATCATCCTACCCATACGCTCGGCAAGAACGCCGGAGACACCGGTGTCGACCTCGTCAAAAATAAGTGTCGGTTGGCTTGTGCTTGATGCCACAAGCGACTTTAACGCAAGCATCACACGAGCCATCTCGCCACCCGATGCAACATCACTGAGCGGTTGCGGAGCACTGCTGCTGTTTGCAGAGAACAGAAACGTCACCACATCACAGCCAAAAGAGGTAAAGCCATCGGTTACACCAAAATCAACCTCAAAGCGTATCATCGGCATACCAAGATTTACCAAAAGTGCAACCATCTCCTTTTGCAAATGCTGCGCACTCGCTTTGCGCACCTTTGTAATCTCGGCAGCTGAGGTTGCCAACTCTTTACCAAGAGCTGCTATACGATGTTCTAAAGCTCGTATATCATCGTCGCCACACACAATTTTATCGAGACGACAGGCAAAATCGGCAGCAAGAGCCAAAAGCTCGGCAACACCCTCTACACGATGTTTCTTTTGCAAATCATATATCAAAGCCAAACGACGTTCTATAAAATCAAGCCTATCGGGAGAGTACTGCACACGCTCGGCACGTTGCTCCATCTCGGCGCAACAATCCTTGAGCTCAATATAGCAATTCTCTAAACGATTGGACAGTTCGCTTGCTGCACCATAATGCGAAGAGATGCGGGAAAGCGCATTTGCCGACTCGCGTAGTGTCTGCAACAGATTGTTCCCCTCGCCATCAATCCCGGCACAAGCACCATACAACGCACTCTGTATCTCCTCGGCGTGTGACAGCTCGCGCATCTCCTGTTCAAGCGTCTCGGCCTCACCATCGACAAGTTTTGCGGCCTCAAGTTCATCGAGCTGAAAACGCAACCACTCCTCGTCACGTCGGCTGTTCTCGAGCGATTCTTTGAGTTTTTTCAGTTCGCTGTTCAGTGCACGATAATTATCATACAGTTCTTTGTAGCTGTCGAGCAAAGCCTTGTTTCCTGATAGAGTATCGAGCACACGAAGCTGATAATTCCTATCGCCAAGCAACAGATTTTGATGCTGCGAATGAATATCCATCAGACGAGCGCCAAGCTCTTTGAGTTGTGTCACCGACACCGGAGTATCATTGACAAATGCTCTGCTGCGCCCCGAAGCAGCTACCTCACGACGCACAATACACTCACTGTCATAATCAAGGTCGTTCTCCTCGAACCACCCCTGCATTGCAAAATCAGAAATATCAAAGCAGCCCTCTATCACACAGCGGTCGGCACCCTCGCGTATTGATTTTACATCGGAACGCTGACCCAGCAAAACAGAAATTGCACCAAGAAAGACCGATTTTCCGTGACCAGTCTCACCGGTGATGACAGAAAAACCCGCAGAGAAATCAACCTCCACGCGCTCTATCAGTGCAAAATTACGTATCGATATATGTTTCAGCATTATACCTTTCAGTTATTGCTTTTTGTTATTTTTTCCCACTCCGAAGATAATGACGGGTTTATATCCGACAGAGTCTCTACCACCGTCTTTTTCTCTTCGGGAGTACATTTTGAATAGATATTTACTATCTCATTCACTTTATACTCTGTAAACAATCTGGTAAAATAGGCCATAGGACGGTCCTCGTATGCTTTTTTCAAAAGCGCAAAACTCTCTGTTATCGCCTTACGCCCACCATCGGCATTCTTGAACATTGTATCCAACCCCAGACGATGATATTTATACATCAGCTTGCGAACAGGCTCCATTGCACCATTCATATAATCGTCGATTATCGAATAGCGATTATTGTTGCCACTGCCGGCACGCCACCCTGTATCGCCAAGATTTTGAGCATTGTTTGCTATCGTCAGGGCTTTATTCAAAAACTCGCTGCCGCCAAGCTCACCCATCGTGTCTAAATCAAGACCGACAATCATATAAACATAAAAGGCAATAACAGCTGTGAGATTGTTATCCAGATTATCCTCGATGAACTCCAAGCGGTCAAAAGGTTGATACTTAAACTTTATACTCTTATCCTCATATTGAAAGATTGTCGACGAATAGGTTGCTCCGTACACCGGACGCGATGCCTGCACCATCAAAGAGCAATCGAAAGAGCCATCGTTGGCATAAGAGTTTACCACAAAGGTGAAATTGCAGTTTATACGTTCAACCTCTTCATAGGTATTAGGAGTCCACTTTCTCTCATTAATAAAGGCTTTCAAGGCCTCTTCGAGTTGCGTAAAGACCTCTGTGTTCGAGCCTTGAACCTTTGTTGCGTTGAGTGTTACATTAGCATTCAGCTCCTCGCCCTCGGCACTTGCCGACAAAGGCTGCAGCATAAAAACCAACAACACAAGCAATTTAGACAGATGAGCGACAATATCCTTTGCCACATCTTTTTTGCTTTTCAATGGAAAATCACTCTTGCCCTTTTTGTCAATGATAGTCACCTTGTTTGTATCACAGGCAAAACCGGCACCTTTATCCTCGAGCGAGTTGAGCACTATAAAATCGAGATTTTTCTTCTCGAGCTTCAGACGGGCATTCTCCTCAGCGTTATTTGTTTCGAGCGCAAAGCCCACAAGAAGTTGATTTTCGCCTTTTACAGCGCCCAAAGAGGCTGCAATATCACTATTGGGAGTAAGCTCAATGAACATATCATCGGCTGTACGCTTCATCTTCTCGGGGGCACATTGTGCCGGACGATAATCGGCAACAGCAGCCGAAAGCACTGCTACGTCGCAGGAGGGGAAAGCGCTCATCGCAGCATCGTACATCTCCCGAGCCGATTCAACATCTACACGTGTTATTGAGGGGTGCTTACACTCCAACGAGACTGGACCTGCGACAAGAGTCACATCGGCACCCTGTGCGGCACACTCCTCGGCAATGGCAAAGCCCATCTTGCCAGATGAGTAGTTGCCGATAAAACGTACCGGATCAATTTTCTCATAAGTGGGGCCGGCGGTCACAAGCACTTTCTTGCCCCTCAACGCCTTATTGCCGAAAAAAAAATCTTTGAGCAGGTCAACAATCACAGCCGGTTCCTCCATACGTCCCTTGCCGCACAAATGACTTGCAAGCTCACCCGAGGCGGCCTCGACAATATGATTGCCATAGCCCTTCAACACCTCAACATTGCGCTGTGTCGATGGATGCGCATACATATCAAGGTCCATTGCCGGAGCTATGAAAACTGGAGCCTTCATCGACAAATAGGTGGTGACAAGCAGATTGTCGGCCACACCATTGGCCATCTTTCCGAGTGTTGAAGCTGTTGCCGGGGCAATAACCATCGCATCGGCCCAAAGCCCCAACTCGACGTGACTGTTCCAAGCGCCACTATCGCTCTGGAAGAAATCACACATCACAGGGCGACCCGACAATGTCGAGAGTGTCAATGGAGTGATAAAGTCCTTTGCAGCCGGAGTCATCACAACCTGCACGGTTGCACCCTCCTTCACAAGCAGACGCACAAGCATCGCAGCCTTATAAGCTGCAATACTACCTGTAACACCCAGAACTATTTTCTTTCCTTTTAGCATTTCGCCTTCTTTTTTCACAATTTCACACAAAAAACAGCTGCCGGCTGCACTAAACGAGCCGGCACTGTCTTGTTTATTTTTTCATTCCACGCAACTTTATGCGCGTGAGCACCTGCTTTGTATTCAGCGAAAAATCGCCATTCATCATCCAACCATAATAACCGGGGTCGCGGTCGAGAACTGCATCCACCGGCATTCCCTTGTATTTACCAAAGTTAAAGAGTTCTCTACCATTGGCATCGTACACAATGCGACCGGCAAAATCGACATTATTGGTAAATGACGACTCTTTGGAGAGAGCTTCAATATCATTTGGCATATCGCTATAATGGTCGAGCTGAGACATAAGCACATTATAAGTGGCACGAGTATCGGCAAGCGCACTATGAGCATCCTCAAGATTTTCGCCACAATAGAACTTATAGGCCGCCGACAAAGTGCGTGGCTCACGTTTGTGATAAAGCACCTGTACATCAATAGCCCTCAAGCGCGATAGGTCAATATCGACCTGAGCACGCAAAAACTCCTCGGCAAGCAGTGGTAAATCAAATCGGTTAGAGTTAAAACCGGCAACGTCACACCCCTCAAACTCATTGGCAATTTCACGTGCCACCTCTTTGAACGTGGGACAATCCTTCACATCGGCATCATAAATGCCGTGCACCGCCGAAGCCACCTCGGGGATATGCATTTCGGGATTAATGCGTTTGGTGTATTCAACCTCTTTGCCATCGGGGAAAACCTTAATGTAACATATTTCAACGATACGATCTTTTGAAATATCGGTACCCGTTGTCTCTAGGTCAAAGAATATTATAGGCTTTACAAGATTTAGCTTCATAATCAGTCGGTAAGCATCATTGGCATCAACAACATCAGCAACTCCTGCTTGTCTACCTGCTCTGCAGGAACAATCACACCGGCGCGTGAAGGATCGGCAAGTTCAATCACAACATCCTGACCGGGAGTATTGTTGAGAATATCGATGAGGAACGATGCGCGGAAGCCAATGTTCATAGAAGCACCATCATAGCTGCAAGTGATGCTCTCCTCGGCCGATGTTGAGAAATCTGTATCCTGAGCCGAGATAACCACCTTGTTTTCCTCGAGATGCAACTTAATAAGGCTCACCTGTGAAGAGAAGATTGCCACACGACGCAAAGTGCTGATGAGAGCAGCGCGGTCAACAGTGAGTTTGTGAGGGTTGTTCTGCGGAATTACAGAGTTGTAATTAGGGTAACGGCCATCGAAAAGGCGGCAAACCAATTTATACTCACCCATATCAAAGATTGCAAAGCGGCCATCGAATTCAACAGCTACATCCTCCTGCTCGTCTTTGCCGAGCAAGTTTTTCAAAAGTGTAGCAGGTTTCTTTGGAAGAATAAAAGCCGATTTCTCAGCACCTGTTACAGAATAGTCGCGACAGCGAACCAATTTGTGACCATCAGAGGCAACCAAAGTGATGCTCTCGGGGGTAAAATCGAAATAAACGCCACACATCACAGGACGCACCTCATCGTCGGCAGCTGCAAACAAAGAGCAAGAGATGCCGCTTGAAAGCACCTTTGTGGGCACGTTGATTGCAACAGCGCTCTCGCCAAGAACTGCAGCCGAGGGATACTCGTCGGCGTTCTGTCCAACAAGGCTGTACTTACCATTCTGATAGTATATTGTTATCTCAAGGGTCTCTTTCTTCACCTCGAAACGGATAGGCTGTTCAGAAATCTCTTTCAATGAGTCGATAAGGATTTTTGAAGATATTGCAAAGCTAAAATCCTCGGAGCAATCCACAACCTCGAGCGAAGTATTAAGAGTGTTATCCGGGTCCGATGCAGTCAAAGTGAGTTTGTTTCCTTCGAGTTCGAACAACACGCAATCCAGCACAGGAATAGTGTTCTTTGAATTGATTACACGGCTGATTGTCTGCAAACGAGACGACAGCAAAGAGCTTGATACTGTAAAATTCATAATATAAAAGTTTTAATTGTTTTTCTGCATCCATCGCCCACGCGCGCTACTCGCGCGCGTAGTACCTACAAAGATAAACTAAATATATAGAATTTGATAAAAATGAGGCAAAAAAATTGCATTTCGCGAATAAAAGAACTATTTTCGCCCACAATTTAAAGAGAACTATGGAGATTACAGGAAAAATCATCGCAGTGCTTCCCGAGAGAGGCGGCGTATCAAAGACAGGAAACGAGTGGAAAATGCAGGAATACGTTTTGGAGACACACGAGCAGTTCCCAAAGAAGTTGTGTTTTAACGTATTTGGTGCAGACAAGATATCACAATTCAATATTCAGGCCGGCGACGAATTGACAGTTTCATTCGACATTAATGCACGTGAGTACAACGGCCGTTGGTACAACGATATTCGTGCTTGGAGAGTTGAGAGAGGTGCAGCTCCTGCACCGGCAAACACTCCGGTTATCGACGCACCAAAAGTTGAGGTGCCCGATTTTAGCAAAGCTGCAAACGACCCCGACGACCTTCCATTCTAAAAAACAAGAATTGTAAAACTAATTTACCAAAAAACACAAATAAACGGCGACTTCAAAAAAAGTCGCCGTTTATTTTATTAAGCATAAAACGATTGACGTTTGTTGCTGCACAAAATATATTACGAGTTCATACTGAGCAAGAACTCATCATTGTCTTTTGTTCTCTCAAGTCTCTCCTTAACAAACTCCATAGCCTCAATCGGAGTCATATCCGACAGATACTTTCGCAAAATCCACATACGGTCGAGCGTCTGACGGTCGAGCAACAAATCATCACGTCGGGTTGATGAAGCAATGATGTTTACAGCAGGGAATATGCGTTTGTTGGCAAGCGAACGATCGAGCTGAAGCTCCATATTGCCGGTGCCCTTAAACTCCTCGAAAATAACCTCGTCCATCTTTGAACCGGTATCAATTAGAGCTGTTGCAATAATGGTCAACGAGCCACCATTTTCAATATTTCGCGCTGCTCCAAAGAAACGTTTAGGTTTGTGCAGAGCATTGGCATCTACTCCACCCGAGAGCACCTTGCCCGATGCAGGAGAGACGGTGTTATAAGCGCGTGCAAGGCGAGTGATAGAGTCAAGAAAAATTACCACATCGTGGCCACATTCCACCATTCTTTTTGCACGTTCAAGAACAATGCCGGCAATCTTCACGTGACGTTCAGCAGGTTCGTCAAATGTAGAGGCAATAACCTCGGCATTAACAGAGCGCGCCATATCAGTCACCTCCTCGGGGCGCTCGTCAATGAGCAGCATAATCATATAGGCCTCGGGGTGATTTGCTGCAATAGCGTTGGCAATATCTTTCAAAAGCATTGTCTTACCGGTCTTTGGCTGAGCCACTATGAGACCACGCTGTCCTTTACCAATAGGAGAGAAAAGGTCAACCACTCGTGCCGAAAGGTTATCGTAACTGCCGGTGCAGAGTGTAAACTTCTCCTCGGGAAACAGCGGAGTAAGGTTTTCAAACGACACGCGATCACGCACAAGTTCGGGCGACGAGCCGTTGATGCGATTTACCTTCACTAATGGGAAATATTTTTCTCCTGCCGACGCCGGGCGTATTATGCCCTCGACTACGTCTCCGGTTTTCAAGCCATAGAGTTTAATCTGCGACTGCGACACGTAAACATCATCGGGCGAAGCAAGATAGTTATAATCCGACGAGCGCAAAAAACCATAATTATCGGGCATTATCTCAAGAACACCCTCAACGCGTAAAACATCGGCAAAATCATACTGCTTGGGAGTGGGTTGTTGCTCCTCGGGCTGCGACTGCTCACGACGCTCGTTGTTTTGATGATGTTTTTTATCACCCCTTCTAAACTCTTTATTGTTCTTTTCGAATTTGGTAGCAAGTTCAACCGGAATCTCTTTAGAATCGGTGGGCAGATTTTCTATTGCAACAAAGGCCTCTCCCTCGTCGGCAGCAGCCACCTCGGCAACAACGGGCTCAGCCACGGTTGGTTGCTCTATTTGTTGGCCAACTGGTTGGTCTGCGGTTTTATTATTCTTGGGCTTGCGACCACGTTTTTTTGCGACAGGAGCATTTGTTGTTGCAGGCACAGCCTCGACAACTGGAGTCTCTGCAGGCTCGGTGGCTTCAACAGCTGGAGTCTCGGGCTGCACATTATCTGCTGCAGCACTCTCTTTTTGAGGCTTACGGCCACGTTTCTTTTGCTTTGGTGCAGCCTCATTTGTTTGAGGAGCAGCAGCCTCGACAACAGCTGTTGCCTCCACTGCTTCGACAGCCGGCTGTGCATTAACATTCTCGAGCACCTTTACAGTCTCCGGCTCAACTTTTTGCTTCTTGGGCTCATCTTTCTCAACCTTAACAGCCTTTTCGCCTGTTGCTGTATAAACCTTGCTTGGTGCATCGGAGTGAATACGATTGCGACGATGCTCACGACGATTCATTCTGTTCTCCTCCTTTACCACAGCCGGAGCTCCGCTCTTGCTATTCTGCATAGCCTGACCATCAAGAATACGATAAATCAGCTCATCCCTGCCGAGGGACTTAATTCCCTTAATTCCTAAATCCTGAGCGATAGACTGCAAATCGGCAATCTCTTTGCTCCTTAATTGTTCTATATGATACATAAATAAGATGATGACGCTCACCCGCCAAGGGGTAAAGCTCACAATAATGAAAATCTAAAAAAGATATATTTACTTGATTGAAACAGCAGAACAAAGAATGTCCTGCACTAATTGTAATGCAAAGATAACGATTTTGTTTAAAACACACCGTTTTTTTTATATTTTTTTACAGACGGGGCAAATTATACAAAGCAGACAACGTTCAGAGAGTAAACACATTAAAACAGTTCTTCAAACTTTTTCAAAATATCTTCAACCACATTCATACGGGCAAGAATTGTACCTTTTTTGTTTACAAGTACAGCCGACGGCAACTCTGTTACACCATATAAAGCAGCCGCCTTGGCACTGCCACCGGTTGCATCGCAAAGCTGCACCCAGTTAATACCCAGTTCGTCTACAAAAACTTTACAATCGTCTGCGTTACTATCGAGCGACACGCCAACAACTTGCAGACTCTTATCTTTGTATTTATTATATGCCTCCAAAAGCACCGCAAGCAGTTCTTTTGCATCCTTTTGCCAACTGGACCAAAAGAGTACAAGAGTGTAATTGTTGGCCGACACTTCATCGGCAAGCGACACTTTGCCTCCATTTATATTCTCAAGCTCAAAATTTTGAAATCTCTTACCAACACCTGTCTGTGCAAGTGTTTCAGACATCTCCTCAATATACTTTTCGGTAATTGAAGCGTCGAGCACCTCGTTTGTCACGCGTTTTTTCATCGCATCGTATAGTTTGTTACGATACTCAACCGGCACCTTATCAAAAGCCGACAACAACTTTTCCGAAGAGACAACGCCAACCGACTGCAATAGATAGAAACAACCAACGGGAGTTGTGATATTCTCCCTAATCTCCTTTAAAGCATAAACATCAAATATATCCCCGGCCAACAGCGCCAAATCTTTGATGCTGTCACGCATCGACGCGCCAACGTTCAGAAAATCCATCACCTCGGGCTCGCATAGCTTACGCAAGTTTATAATTCTCTCCTTTTCAACCATAAAACGATTTAAACGTTCATTGGCCGGCGTGCCGCTGACAAATACATCGCCGGTAAAGTCAACACTCAATACACCCGGTTCAGCAACCACATAATTTCCATCAAGCACTTGCTGCGAGGAGATAAAATAGACCGAAGGAACGCTGTCGGAGAGCAGAAATTTGAACCTACCACCCTTTACAACCGCCGAGTCGAGCGGAGATAATATATCGTCAACCGGAGTCACATACAGCATTGTACCATCAGGTGCAGACGCATAGCGACCATTGATTTTGCACCCTTTTTCATCTCCCGAGCAGGAAAACAGAAGGCACGCCAACAATAAAAAGGAAAGTAGTTTTTTCATTTAATAAGGCTGTGTTTACATTTTAATCATTCAGCGCTGCCCGACTCAAACCAATCGACAATCTCGTCTGGCACCTCATTGCAACGAACATATTTACAACGGTCGCCATCCTTTGTATCGGCAGTAAGAATCATATACTCCTCGAACAGAGCCGTTACAAGATAAGCATTGTTCCAGTTGCCTGTGCCATAGTCATACACTCCGTCAAGAATGTAGCCTTTGTAGTGGTCTTTAGTGATAGAGTAACTACCGGTAAGACGACAAGGATACATTGTGTCGAAATTTTGATACATAGTAAATGTTCTATCGCTGCGCACAAACTCAATGTAACAATAAAGCCCATCGGGAAGCGGTTCACCCTTAACCTCTTCGAGCGCCCAAACTCCCGAAACATTGTTATAAGTTACCTCGAGCGACTGTGGAGCCTCATCGTTGTCCTGAGAGCAAGCAACAAGCCCCGAAAGAACAAGCATAAATGCCATTGTCTTTAAAAATTTCTTCATAAGTATCTTTATTTTTCTAATTTCACTTTAAGTGTCCTGTCCGAGATGCGCCCCTCTACGCCATCAATAACCACACTAAAAAGTTGTGGAGCATCAAGTGGCAGCATATCGCCATTAATTGTTATTACTATATCCCCCTCCTCGCCCGGTGCAATTTCTCGCGGCTCAGTGGAGAAAGAGACGAAAGAGGGCAACAATTTGGACGAGAGAACAAGAGGCCTTGTTCCAACGTTTGCACAAGGGATGCGCTGCTGAGGGCTGGTGCCGGGCTTTACCGGTTCAAAAGCCACCTCTTTACGTTTCATTTTCAATGTTCCCACACGACAAGGCAAGTGATTCCACTCGTCATTGTCTATAACATTACCCAAAAGGGTAAGTTTCGCTACCGGCTCTTTGCTGGAAAGAGAGGTGTAGACGAATGTATTTGTATCGACAGTCCCCGAGCGTCTGCGAGGGTTGAAAAGAACCCTTATCACGCCCTTTTCACCGGGAGCTATCAGACTATCGCCAATTTCGGTGGCAGTACAGCCACAATTTGTTGTTACCCTTGTAATTATCACCGGTTTATCGCTGACATTGACAAAGGGATAATCTATTGCCAAAGGAGAATCGCACTCATATATCACACCAAAATCCTGCTGCAAAGCCTCAAAGCGCAGCAGATTGCTGCTACCGCGTAGCAGTCGTGGCGACATTAGCGAATCCAACTCCGCGCGCGACAGCAACTTTCTATCCTGTGCCTGCACAGAAACACCCATAGCAAGCAAAAGGACAGACAGCACACACAGAATTCTCCTTTTCATAGAAACGACTATAAATAATTACATCCAGCCGTTACCATTGGCTCCGTTTCGCACCGTAACTACAACTGAGTGCACATTGCCATCAACAGTAACATTAATGGTGGTAAAACCTTCGGCAACGCCCTCAACAGTCAAAAGCGTTCCGGCAACACTTGCCATTGCAATATTCGCATCGGCAACCTCGGCGCTGTACGACAGATTTTCGCCATCGACAAAGAAACGCGCAAGATTAATCTCTGTGCTTTCACCCGGAGCAACGTATATATTCGGTAATTTCATCTCGGCACCCGCGCCTTCAACAGCCTTCAAGAGCGCCGCGGCATTAACTAAACGGCCCATTTTACCGACATATTTCGAAAGAGGTGTCTTTGTTGCAGCCGAACCGGGTGAAGAGTGATTATAATAGGATTTTTTTTCGCCAACAAAGTGTTCGTCGATATTGGTAGAGGTGCTGTACACAAGGTCCACAAACTCCTCGGCGCGGAAGTGACGGCGCTTCTCAACAGCATAAGAGAGGCCCAACGCAATAACACCCGATACGTGAGGACACGCCATTGATGTTCCCTCGTAAAAGCCGTATGTGGGCTTTCCCTCAACGACAATAGTAGAATATATCATACCATTGTTGCTATAATCACTGCCCGGAGTTCCATAGTAGTCACCATCACCGCCGGGAGCAGAAAGGTCAACCTCGGCGCCAAAGTTTGTATAGGTAGCAGGAGTGTAATCGGCAGCCACAGCACTCACCGAGATACATTTTGAATAGGCACCGGGATAGGCCGACATTCCGGCAAACTCATTACCCGACGCAAAAACCACAATACCGCCATCTATCACACCATTGGGGGAGCCTGCATTGTTGATAAAGTAGTCGATAGCCTCCTTCTCAAGCGGATAAAGAGCAGCCCACTCCTTCTCCGACGCAGGACCGGGAGTATATCCCTGTATAATATTTGAATAAGCCGAATTATAACCCCAACTGCACTGCATAATCACAGCACCATTATCAGCAGCATATTTGAATGCCTTTGCCTCCATAGCAACGGTTGACGCACGATTATCGTCAAAAATCTGCAACGACATAATCTTTACGCCGCTCTTGCCCTCGGCATAATTTCCACCGGCAATACCGGAAACGCCGATGTCATTGTTGTTTACAGCAGCAATTGTGCCCGCAACGTGTGTGCCGTGACCAGTGTCGTTGGTAGATGTTGTAGAGATATATCCTCTATCCGATGCAAAGTTATAACCATAGAGGTCGCCCTTGTATCCATTGCCATCTTTATCTACTTTTGATGCATACTCTTCTTCATCTTCATTAACCCAAATATTAGCCATCAAATCGGGGTGTTCCCACATTACGCCCTCATCCATCACACCTACAATAATAGAGCTGTCGCCGGTACACATTTTCCAAGCCTCCTCACAACCAACGTCGCAACCGGCAATAGTCGGTGCAAAGCTGTAATTGCCAGTGTTGATATATCCCCATTGCAAAGATAGTAATGAGTCATTGAAAAATTGAGCAGTAGAGGCGCGTGTAGCAGCCGGCTGAGTATACTCCTTCGCAGCTCTGTTATCTATGCGATAAATCCTTTTGTTGCACTGCACCTTTGAAATTTCACCAAGCTTGGCAAGTTCCTTGACAGCAACAGAAAGATCGACATTCTCATCGAAGCAGACCTTATACCACAAGTGCAGCCCAGCCTCGCGTGTGCGCTCCTCATTACGTTGGTCAACAGGAAAGACACGCTCAAAGCTATATGTGCCCAAAATCCCAAGCACCTCATCGGTCGAAGGGATACCGCTGCGTGTAGCCTTGCCGGCACCAGCAGCACGTGTCGCAAAGTAATTATCCAAAATAGCCGTCATCTCGGGAGAGAACTTTATCAGCAACTCTCCATCTATCGCATCCATAGTCAATGGAAACGAAGTCTCCGGTTGCTCCGGCATATCATTTGTCAAATCATTATCATTGCAAGATGACAATGACAACGCAAACAGCGCTGAATATATTAATAATCTTGTTTTCATAATCACTCCTCTGTTATCTCATCTTTAAGTTCATATTTTTTCCTTGTGCCCGGGAATACATTATAGTAATAGTCAAAAGTTTCAGGCTCATTGTCAAAGCGAACAGGCTCACCGGCCGAGTTTAAGCCCTGCTCTTGTTGATTGAAGATAAGCAGGTCGGGTGCCCATTCAAGTAAATATGGATGATAGAGCAACCAATTGGGCAATTTTCCGGTTAAAAAGTTCAAATTAAGCCTCAACATTCGGCAGTTTGGCAAAATCTTTGGCATTGCATTATCGGCAAGATAACTAATTGTATCGCCACCAAAAGCCTCGACGTCGCTCTGAGTATATGCCACAACACCCTCTTCGCCAACTTTAAAATCGGGGATATTACCCTCGATATAACAATTTGAGAATGCCAGCTCCTCAAGATCTTCCCAAAGGAACAGATTGCGGAAGGTACTGTCTGTGCTTGCATTTATATTCAAGCCAATACCACCTTCTGACTCATATTCGCCCTTTTTGCGCAAATCCATAGGTGCAAAATTCCAACGGCGTGAAGCGACAAAACTCAACGATTTCAATTGAGGGAAATTATCTTTTGTGAGTATTGAAGGAATCTCTGTAAAGTTATTTGCGCTCAGGTCGAGAGCAACAAGCGAGTCGCCAAGCTCAACAAAGTCATCGGGCAAAGAGACAAGGCCGTAAGAGAATATTGTCAGATATTTCAAGTGTTCAAGTTTACAAATATCGCTACCCAATTCAATATCAAGCAACATTGTATTCACATTACTTGAAATAGACAAAGACTCCAGATACTTCAAATGACGAATCTCGGCAGGAATTGTCTCCTTTGTATCTACGAGGTAATATTGTACAGAACGCACACGGCCGACAGCATCCTTTGCGGGCAAACCCTTGTCGCTTGCCTCCCACAGTGTCACGCCGTTCCAATATTGCATATTCTCGCCGGTGTCCCAAGCATCGCTCCAGCAGTTCATAAGGTCATACATAACCACAAGCGCCAACGAGTCTCCGGCACGATTATCCTCAATCTTTAACGCCGGTTTCTGATACACCGATATTACAGACGTCTCAACCTGTTCAGTCCCCTCGCCCTCGGGGATGAGTCTAATCTCGGCAACACGCTCCTCGGGGATAGTGTTCATCTTCCAATCGAAACGCAATTTTGTGGTGCGTGGACGAGCGCCCTTGTCCAGTTCGACAGTATATTTATCGGCTGTAAGCCACTCCTGATTTGAGCCTGAACCGGGATAAACAACCTTAACACCAAACTTAACGTTTGTTGTTACAGTTGTCTCGAAATAACGCTCATCGTATTTTGCCGATGACTCAATGCTAATTTCACTCTGCTCGGGGACAATCATCTTTCCATAGCCCATCTGCTTTACAGTAACACTCTTTGCAGGGTTACTAGCCGGGATAAAGCGCACTGTCGCCGTGCGCATATTGTTTACAAGCGATGAATCCGCAACCAATTTACAGGTCATTGTTCCCATACCACTGGCCGGAGAAACAGAGAGCCAAGGCTCTGATACTGAGATTGTCCAGCTGTCATTGCTCTCAATCTGTATAACATCTGCTCCACCCTCGGCAGCAAAAACAATATCACTCTTGTCTAGAGAAAAGCCGGTGCTATTTCCCTCATCGTCGTTACAAGCGACAAATGAGAAGCAGACAATTAATCCTAATGCTATCTTATATAATTTTTTCATCATAATCTCACTGCATTAATTTTATTTTTCAAGTACCAAAGCATCGCAACCGCGAATGTCCTGAGTTCTATCGTATATAAGAGTGTAATATCCTGCATATATATAATCACACACCGAAGATAAATCTATCGAGATATTTGGATTATCGGCAATCTCAAAATACATAATATATGGTGATATAGTATCCTCAATCTTGCGCAAGTCGTTACCACCGATACAGAATACAACCATAGATGGGCAGGTATACAGTCCGGTAGGCCACTCCTTGAGTATGCGGTTACCATTCTCGTCGCGCTGATAGCGTATAAAGAAACGGCTCATTGAGGATATACTCAACGGCTTTGTCGGGAACGAAGAGAAACAGTTGTAGCTCAAATCCATACCCGACAGATAGGGCAATGTGCGGGCATAAAAATCATCGGGCAACTCGCTCAAATAGTTGTAACTGAGGTCGAGCGCCTCGAGCAAAAAGGCATTCTCGCCCTGAAGCGAGCCCTCGGGGATACTCTTCATACCATTACCGGCAAGGATAAGCTGATTCATTGGAGAGCCGGTCTTGAAAAGTATGCCGGGAAAGGTCTCGAGCTTATTGTTTGTAATATTTACCGCCGAAGAGTTTATACCTTTGAACTTATCGCCATTCTTAAAGCCCTCAATCTTGTTGTATGAGAAATCCACCGACTGCATAACATACAGTGATTTTGCATTGAAAATATCGGGGAAAAGTGTCATCTCGTTATTTGTGGCGCTGAAGCTCTCAAGCTGTGAGAAATCGCAGAAATATCCATCGGGAGCAACTGTCAAACTATCAATCTTGTTGTAGTCAAGGAACACCTTTGCAAGAGAAATGCCTTTACCGAACGGATGCACTGTTTTCAACGAGTTGTTGGTGCAATCAATCATTCCAAGCTTGGTCATCTTCTTTAGTTTTTCGTACTCAGGAGTCTCAACAAGGTTATTGAAGCCAAAATACATCACTTGAAGTTTATCGCCGCTGTTACCCTCGATGATAGCCTCCCAATCGGCCTTCAACTGATCACCCGAGATACCCTTGTTGCTCGCAACGTTGAGCATCTGTAGCTCAGGGACCCCTGCCAGCATCTCCATTGGCAAGCCCTTCAATTTGGGGCAGTTAAAAATCTCCACATCATACAAGGTTGTCAAATTCTCCCAGCTCAACGAGTCGCGCTCGGCGTAGAAAGGAGATACCGGCTCAATATCACGGAAGAAACTATCAACTGTGATTGGACAGTTAGCAATGAAGAACTGCTGGAGCTTTGTACAACGTTGCAGAGCTCTGGAAACGCCTTCAATGCCATTTGTCATATCGCCAAAATGAATACCGCTCAAAGAGATACCTTTTTGAGTGATTGGCTTCTCTTTTGGATCATTCTTAAGAGTCTCTTGCCATAGTTCGGAATATCCCGTGCGGAAATCTTTTATCAGCACTCTGTCGGCATAATCCATACGAATAGATTTTCTCTGTTCGTCGGTCATATTCGGTGTTATACGACCAAAAAGATGACCACCCAAAAGGTCGGAGTGACTGCCAAGATAGAGAATAGAAAGCTCTGTCAACTGACCAATAGCATCGGGCACAACACCCTTTGGTCCAAAGCCCTCGAGTGAAATTGTTGCAACACGGCCATTGCCATCGAGCTGCACACCCGGTTGCTCACCCCACAAATCAATATCCTTGTTAAAATTCCAGTTAACGCCATCAGCCTCAACGTCACCGGCATAACTCCATTCAGGGCCATTGAGTGCCAACCAAATCTCTTTAAGCGCAATATAATCCTTAATATATTCGGCAGCCTCGGAGAGGTTGACAGGGACATTCACATCCTTTGTATCAACATCATTCTCAATTACAAAAGTTGATGAGGTTGCGTTATTCTCCACTCCAAGAACACTTTTTCCTTTTTTATCGGAGTATGTGATGCAGCTATGCACACGATACTCGCCGACATTCAGCCACACGATTGTATCGCACAAAGCATACGAGGTCTCGGAATTTGTTTCGGGGTACAACGTCTCGTCGGCTGAGCCCTGATTAAAATCCTCGACATACTTTACCGCAATCTTTTCAAAGGTTGTAAGTTCCTTTGTAAAGAGGTTCTGCACAGTAATATCCACAACCCTGATATTGTTAAAAGGATAGTTGCCTTTTTCATCGGCACCGCGTGTAGCCTTTTCCCACTCCTTCACAAGCTTGAACGAAACACGGCCACGCTCTATCACATCGGGGCTTATATGCTGAACATACAATCCACCGGCAACAATAGTAAAATGTGTATCCTCAACGTCTCTTTTCTGAATTTCGTTGTCGAGCTGGTCGTAAAGAACAAATCCTATCAGGCTGTATTCACCTGCAAGCAGACGCAATTTGTCACTGCGTAATCCATACTCGGCATTCTCGTTATTGTAAGCATTAAGCAAAAGTGTCTGCTCAATTGTGTAACCGTTATACTGCAGAAGCACCTTTACCTTTTTTGCATCGGTGATATTATCCAATCTATCGACAGAAGAGCGAGTTACAGCCTGTCCAACCTTGAACTGCACATAACCATACTGTGCCTGCTCAACCTCATTTTCATCGGAACAGCCGGTTAATGCCACACTTGTGAGTGACATTAACAACGCTAATAAATATATACTTATCCTGTTCATAATTTCATTCATTTATCATTGATTAACAGGTCTTATGACAAGTACCTTTACATTTATATTCATACCATTGTACAGACGTAAAATGATAGCCTCATTCAACGACTCGGGAACAGTAATATTCAGTTGATATATACCATCGGCACCAAGTTTGGCTACTGGGGTACCCCAATTTTCCACATCTTCTGCATTATATTCAAGATTGGTTAGTTTGAATGCGCCATCCCATTCAGTCGAGCTCAATTTTGTATTTATTGTATAACTCTGCCCGGGAACCAATTTACAAGCTGTGATATCTGTTACATTTAATTCACTGCTCAACCAATCATATTTCTCTTTCTCTTGAACAACCTCAACTGTCTCTTCGTTAGCATCAGTAACGATAAATCCACCATATAGAGAAGGGTCTTTCTGTTCAACCTCAAACATTATATAAGATGAATTTTCATCAATGAATGTTTGTGCGTCTCTGCTCGCTTGGCACGAAGATATAAAGTCGCTGTATAATGCCGACGGAACAGCAAATAGATAACCTGCACGGTAACCCTCGGATAAAGCTCTCACGGTTACCTTAACCTGTGATGGGTCTTCTTTGCTTTTAGATGAGAGAATCCAAGTACTTCTTGAATCCATCAACATTAATTTTCCGTCATATATCTGTATCGGCACCAGCTTGTAATCATAATTCAGACAAGCAACAGAGAACATAAGTGCATCTTTAACCACAGTTGTCTCGGTCATTGAGGTGGTGCCCGATTGGGTAAACTCTTTTCCATCGAGTGACACAACCCAACCCCAAGCACTGTATTCACCATTGATATCGACAACATCAGGAGCCATACCGGAGTAGACAACAGGCACCTCGTAAACAACACTGCTGTCGGCTGTGCCAAAAACAGCCACACCTGTGTTTGGAAAAGGAATAGAGTCTTTTGCCACATTCAACGAAAAAGCACCGGAAGCAGCCTCTGGCTCACCCATCCAAGCAGGCAAAGAGAGTATCGAGCAATCAAAGTTGGCATCAACAACAACTGTAGCCGAAGTTCCTGTGCCAAAATCAATATTCTCAAGTTCCTCGCCTTCGCTTGTCAAAAGAGCAAAAGCGCGCTTTTTGCCCCCGCGTTCTATTGTCACAACATCTTTCACCTTGTTACCGGCAATCAGTTTCACTGTTGCCTGAGACTTGCTAAAAAGACGTGCATCGTTGGTTACTTTAATATACACTGTGTGCGTGCCCTCGGCCCCCTGAATATCGTTATAAAACTCACCATCGGGCGACAAAGAGAGCTTAACCCACATTTTATTGCTGTAAAGACGCCAAGCACCATTTGATGTGAGCTCAAACGAATTCATAATGCTCTCACAACTATCGAGGCTCGCTATATCAAAAGACTCGGGTGCTGGCGCAATGAACGACACCTCAACGGGAAGTTGCTCCTCCTCATCGGAACACGCCGATACCAAGCAACAGAAAGCCATTGCAAGACAGGCAATATACCATTTGCTTATATATTTCATACTCTTCATATTCTTTTAATATCCTTCACGTTTCAGTTTCTTGGCCTCATCATCACTAATCCACTCCACAGCATTGACAAATGTTCCGACAGTGTTTACACTCGCGTCCATTCCCGGAACAAAAAGTGTCATATATTGTAAAATAAACTTCTCACAGCTACTATAATATGATGTATAAGCTGTTGGCTGATACATCTTAATCAATCCATCACCATAGAGAGTGCCAAAAGCCTCTGATGTTGGACCAAAGTACTGCTCATCCATCTCAATTAGCGGATTGAGAACATCGTCGGTTCTAAATCTTATCTTTGCATCGTAGCCATCAAAGAAATAATCTCTTAGGATAATGGTATTCTCCTCCTCGGGGTCAAGCTCTGCCTTAATCAATCTTTTGTCAATATCCGGCATATAATTTATAATATATGTAGACGTCAACACACAATAGCCGACAAAAGCATTTATATCGAACTCACAGGCTTTTTGCAGAATTACATTAGCCTCTGTACCATAAAGGCTCCACTTATACTCCTCGGGCAGAAGAAGATTGAGTTTAATACCCAAAGAGTCGTAAACATCGATATTGCTGTGAGAAGCGCGGATGCGCACATTGCCCACAAGTTCGCCAGCTTTAATGGTGATGGTGTTAGACTCCAACGAAAAGTGTCTGCCCTCTACCGCATTAGTGCCGGCATCAATAATCTCTACGGCAACAGTTCTGTCATAATCGCAAGCCTTGGTTGCCACCAGCGGGATATTATGATACTCCTTGTCATTCATTACCGGCAACACATAAAGTGTGTCCGAAAATAGGATATATTCACCCCCGGAATAGGTCTTTGATTCATCATTACAACCAACTATGCCGGTCATAATGGCAACGGAGAGAGCAATGCAGGCAACTGCCTTGCTCAAATATCTCCCCGATAGTTTATATATTGTATTCATCTTCATATATCGCTGATGTTATCTATTACTTTCATTAGGTTCAATATCTGCACCCGGTGACTCAAGCTCGTGCTGCGGTATTGGCCACACAAACAACGGATTGCTTGCTGCCACTTTCAGGCTGCTACCATTCGATAGCGACTGATCCTGAGGTGTACGCTCAAAGCCCTTACCCCAACGTTTGAGGTCCTGCAAGCGGAAGCCCTCCATATAAAGTTCCTTGATACGCTCCTCCTCAATAATCTCCATTGCATTGCCGGCATTCAGCGTTGCAGAGCCTGTTGAATAGCGTGCCGCCATAAGTGTCGACAAGTCCTTGCTTGCCTTGCTATAATCGGGAGTTTCAAGCTGACAATAAGCCTCGGCACGTATCAGATACTGCTCAGAAAGGCGGAACACCTTTGGCATTGAGACATTGAGCAACTGTGCCTCGGCATAAAGAGCCTGATTACCCCAATATTTGATGAGCAACGGCCAAACAAGACCGTGACTGTGACCGGTAGGCAACTCCTCAAAGTATGCACTATAACGCAAATCGTTTGAACCGCCGCCATAAAGGTCGAGAACCCACTTTGCAGGAACATAATCGGGCTTATATGATGAGTAATCAAAATTGAAGAACACGGTTCCCAGCGCACCACCGTAGTTGGTAGATGTAAAGCCCACTTTCCAGATAACCTCGGTCGATTGGTCATACGCCCACATATAATCGTAGTAGCTCATTCCCTGAATGTACTGCTTTGTGCTTGAGAGAACAAACTTTTTGCTATCTATTACCTTTGACGAATAGTTGACCGCAGCCTTATAGTCACGCATATACAATGCTACACGCGCACGCAAGGCATAGACTGTGTATTCATTAAAGTATTCAGCACCATATATTTCACCCTCAAAATCATCATCTAGTTTCAACAGCTTTGCAGCTTCGTCAAGGTCGCTGAGCACCTGCTGATAAGATTCGTAAAGAGTGGCACGCTTAATGGGTTGAGCCTCATAATATTTTGTTCTCAGCACAACGCCAAGCTGATTTTTTGCATCGTCGTCACTCTTATAATCGACGCAGTAGAGCTTTATCAGCTCGCTGTAAGCAAGAGCACGCGCAAAATAGGCCTCGCCACAATACATCTCCAAGCGGTCAAGCTCGGTGTCGTTGGTGAGTGTTTGCGCCAACTTTTTAGCATTGTCAAGGAGGAAATTACAATTTCCAATCACAGAATAGAGCGAACCATAAACAGCCTCTATTTGAGCATTTGTCGCAAGAATATCCCAACGCCAAATATCACCGAATGTATTTGTATAGCCATTGACCGCATACACAAGGTCACACTGAATATCGGGCAACAGAGTGAGATAACCACTATACAGTGCACCACTCAGGAAAGATGAGTATATGCCCACGGCAGCCTGATTAGCCTCGTCTATGGTTGTTATTGCCGAATTCTCGTGCACAGCATTCTCTGGAAATTTATCAAGGCAAGACACCGGCACTATGAGCACCGTTGCCAACAATATATAAGTAATTAGTTTCTTCATCATAAATCCTCCTAAAATTAGAATGTAATTTCAACGCCCAATGTATACTGGCGCGACATTGGATACTGAGCCTTATAGACATTGCTTGTCGACTCGGGGTCGAGGCCGCTGAAATTTGTCCAAGTAAACAGGTTCTGCGCCTGCACATAAATGCGGGCGCGGCTTATAAAGCCTGTCTTGCCGAGCATTGTACGTGGAAAATCATAGCTTAACATAAGGTTTTTCAAACGCAGGAACGATGCATCCTCCAAGAAACGTGAATCCATCTGCGGAGTAACACCATAACGAGGAATATCTGTCACATCGCCCGGCTCTTTCCAACGGTCGTACAACATACGCTTAGACTGGTTGTAGGCCGAGTAAAGACCATTGCTCTCCTCGAAGAAACGGTCGTTGTTGAACATCCAACGATCGGCAACCCAACTGAAGTTTGCACTCAAAAGAATACCCTTGTAGTTTAACGACGTGCCAAAGCCACCTTGCCAAGGAGCATTGTAGTTCTTGCCAATGAGCACCTTGTCCTCCTCGCTGAACACATTAGTGATATTGCCCTCCTTGTCATACCAAAGAGCATCACCATTCGCTGGGTTAACACCCGCATACCTATTTATGTAAAATTCACCGATAGAGTGACCGACAACAAGCTTTGTCGATGTGTTTGACATCTCATACTCGTCAAGGCCGTTATAAAGCTCGGTTATCTCGTTGTAGTTGTAGCTTGCGTTAGCGTTTACATTCCACACAAAATCTTTTGTACTTATGACATCAGCGCCCAAAGTCATCTCGGCACCCTGATTAATCATCGCGCCCACGTTATCCCAACGTGTACCGAAGCCGTTGTTTACATAAGACTGTGGCACAAGCATAAGCATATTGGTTGTTTTCTTGTGATAAAGCTCAATATCGGCATTAATTCGGCCAAAGAAACCAAGGTGAATAGCAAGGTTAGAGGTCCACAACTGCTCCCAACTCAATTTTTCATTACCCTGTGTCACAGGTGCAATACCGGCCTCGCCCATATAGTTTGAGCCGCTACCCACAAGCGCCAAGTGGTCGTAGTCGGGGATTGAAGAGTTACCCGAAGTACCGGTGCTCAACGCAATCTGCGCATTTGTAAGCCAACGATAGGGTTGCATAAATTTCTCTTTGCGCAAATCCCACATAAAGCCAAGCGACCAGAATGTTGCCCAACGGCCATCCTTACCGAAGCGTGACGAAGCGTCACTGCGGAGTGAAAAATCGGCATAGTAGCGATCGTTGTAGTTATACTCACCACGAGCGAAGAACGACAAGAACGCGTGGCTCGAGTATGAATTTGCCCACGACGAAGCTCTTGTTCCCGATGAAAGCAGTGTAAACGAGTCGTTGTTCTGACCGCGTGTCACAACCTGAAAGCCCTCGGTGCGATAATCGACACCCTCCTGACCAAGCATCACATTAAAATGGTGACGATGCTTTACATCGAATTTATAGTTGATTGTATTTGTTATAGTGAGATTCACTGTTGTATATGAGCTGCGACCGGCAGCACCAACACCATTGTTGCCCACAAAGCTGGGGTAAGACTTCATATCGGCCGTAGAGAGCGAAAAGTCTAATCCAAATTGTGAGCGCAATGTAAGGTTTTTAATTGGAGTAATCTCGGCGTAGAGCACGCTCAACGCCTTATACTTTTTGTTGTCGAGAGGGTTGTTCTCCATCCACTCCAATGGGTTATACGATGTTCCCTTCCAGCTGCCATCTTTTGAAGAAGCCAAAGAACCATCTTCTTTATAAGGATTCCAATAAGGAAGCATAAAACGACAAGCCGAGATTGGAGTGTAAAGAGCATATTCGCCATCATCGGCCTGTTGCACCTCTTCATAGGCGAGCATTGAGTTTGTTCCAACCTTCAACCAAGGAGCAACCTTTACGTCAACATTTGTACGCATATTGTAGCGCGCGAATGACGACCCCTGTGCAATACCATCCTGATCGTGAAAGCCACCCGACACAAAATAGTTCATCTTATCGGTAGCGTGGCTCACTGATAGGTCGTAGCTCTGCAACTGCGCTCTGTCGTTGAACACCACATCAAGCCAATTAATATCTGTCTGGCCGAGAATGTTATAATCCTGACCTGTATCGAGGCCAATCTCCTTCTCAAACTGTATTCTCTCGGCTGTGTTCATCATATTCCACTCGCCGTGAGCAAGATTTGAAAATCCCTGCTGAGTGCGGAAGGTAATGTCGACCTTCTCGGTTGAGGTTCCGCGCTTGGTTGTGATAACCACCACACCATTTGCCGCACGGGCACCATAGATTGAAGTTGACGAGGCATCCTTCAACACATTTATAGACTCAATATCGCTTGGGCTGATAGAATTAAAATCGGCGCTGGTGATGGGCACACCGTCGAGAATGAAAAGCGGTGAAGTTCCCGAGTTAATTGAGTTTGTACCACGAATTTGGAATACTGCAGCCTTGCTGGGCTCGCCCGAGTTTGAAATAACCGTCATACCCGGTGTTGCACCCTGCAACGCCTGATCAAAACTAACAGCCGGCACACTCTCTATTTTCTCGGCCTTTACGGTAGATACCGAACCGGAAATTGTTCCCTTTTTACGGACACCATACGCAACCACAACAACCTCTTCGATAGCTATCTGCTCGGGGTCCATTACCACATCCAACACTTTGGTGCTTGAGTTTACAATATGCTCCTGCGGTGTATAACCCACGTAAGTAAAGAGCAGTTGCGCCTCGCCAGCATCCTTGACTTCAATTTCATAATTTCCGTCAAAATCCGTAACCACGCCGTTTGATGTTCCCTTTTGCATCACGGTCAACGAAATCATACCCTCGCCGTCCTCGGAAGAGGTAACTCTACCTCGCACCTTAAAAGACTGCGCATAGGCCGTCTGAACCATAAATGAACAGAGGAACGCAAACAACAAAAATACTCTATTTCTCATTATAATAAGTTGTTTTTATCACACAAAAAGATGCTTCACACACCGCAGTACCACCCCACAATCATCTATTGCAAAGCAATGCCGAAGCACGTGACACATTCTAAAAAAATGAATAAATATTAAGTTTTTATTCCTTTACTTAACAAAAACCGCCGCAAAGATACAAAATAGTACTATTATATTAATAATAATATATACATTTTTTGCAAAAAAAATAGAAAGACGGCAGTTGATTGCCATCTTTCTTATGCAGATAAAAAATTCAATGAGAACTCTTTAAAGTGTTGAATTAACCTCAACGATATACCCAAGAACTTCGTCCCTGCCGAGCGCCTTTTCCGACGATGTAACAAAAACAGGAGGCAGCTCTTCCCACTCCTCGAGCAGCTTTGCCTTGTAGGCCGCAATATTACTTGCCAAGGTAGCTTTTGTAAGTTTGTCGGCTTTCGTAAAGATTATTGAAAAGGGCACACCATTCTCGCCAAGCCATTGGAAGAATTCTAAATCAATTTTCTGAGGCTCGTGACGGCAGTCAATAAGCACAAAGAGCAAAGTCATCTGCTCGCGGCCAAGCACATAATTTGTAATAATGTGTTCAAGCTGCTCATTCTGCGATTTACTGCGCTTTGCATAGCCGTAACCCGGAAGGTCTACAAGATACCACTCATTGTTTATCAGATAGTGGTTTATCAGCAGTGTTTTACCCGGAGTAGCCGATGTCTGCGCCAATTTCTTTTGATTGGTGAGCATATTGATGAGGCTCGATTTTCCCACATTCGAACGGCCAATGAAGGCATATTCGGGCTTTCCGTCCTGCGGACACTTTCTAATGTCGGTATTGCTTATTACAAAGCGCGCGCTTTTTACAATAGGTGTGCTCATTTTGCTAAAAATTTCTGCCACGAAGATACAACGATATTCAAGAATAGCAAAGAAAAAGACGTGTAAGATTACACTCACACGCCCATTCTCGCACTCTAAAAACAAAAACTATTGCGATATTTTCACACCCACAAAGAATGTTCGGGGCTGTGTAGGGCCGTAAAAATAACCCGAGTCACGATACTCACCTTTGTCGAGGTCACTCTGGAAACTGTTAAAGATATTCTGCACGCCGGCATTTACTTGCAGATTAATGTGGTCGTGAAGAATGAATGTGTAACCCGCCTTAAAGTTAAGGTCAAAGAAATCGGGCGTTGTCTCCAAGCGGTCGTTCTTAATCCAACCGGCATAATGGGGCACAATCATCGAGCCGGTGTATGTTCCCGAGAGTGAAAGGTCGAGCATTTTCACCGGTGACGATGTAATTGTAAAATAGCCGTAATAATCGGGGGTGCGCATCATACGCTTTGTTGTCAACGCAACGCTGTCAACCTCGGTCCACACCTCGGGTTGTGTGTAGAGACTGCGCTGAGCAGTAAAGCCAAGTTGCAGCGAGAACTGTTTGCCGTGTGCAATCTTAGCGTCGAGATTTACACCATAAACACGTGCGCCGGAACCATTGCGACGCTCCTTTATTGCGTGACCTTTATCATTCACGCCAATGTCCTCAAGCACAAAAACATTGCTAAGACCCGTATAAAAACCCTCTACAAGCACATTCGCCTGCCAGTGCCCAAAGCGCGTTGTCCAATCGACCGAGCCGCTAAAGCTGTTGGAGCGCTCCTCTTTTAACCCTTCAGCAAGCTCAATCTGCACACCCTCGCCACCCACTGCTGTAACGTGCAAATCCTCGTCATAGGCCTGCGGAGCGCGGAAACCGGTTGAATAGGTGAGGCGTGCCTGCAAATTATCCAACGGCTTATACAAAAAGTTTACACGGGGGCTGAAAATTGGCTTTTCAATGAGGTTGTGTTTATCGAGTCGCAAACCAAGCAAGAGAGAGAAATAACGTGCATTCCACTCATTTTGCAAAAAAGCACTACCGACACGCACATTCTGACGCATATCACGGTCGTACCCGGTCATCATATCGTGCAACCTATTCTCCTGATACTCTACTCCACTCATAAAAGTTGCCGGTGAAAATAGGAATTTATTTATCTGCCACGTGTACGTTGCGCCGGTAACCCAAGTGAGGTCATCGGTCTTGCCATAAGCATCGGGGTCGCGCTGAGCACCATAATAGCTGTCGCGGTCGATATGCTGCACCGAAGCAAACACCGACAATTTATGCTTATAGCCGTTCCAGCCGTGGTCGTAGGAGACACCACCGCTGTTTATAACGTGCTTTGTCTGCTCTGTGATATCACTTTCGTGGGGTTGAAGATTAAATTTGTTACCACCACGACGCAGTTCGTTAGTTGTGTGATATTCAATGCCCAAACGACCATTGTAGGTGGGGCGATAATATGTTCGCAAGCCAAAAGTATTTAGGTTAAGCTTGCCAAGCTCTGAAAAGCCGTCGCCATCGTGGTCGTATGGGTTACGGTTGCGATAATTAGCATAGACCGCAATGCCATATTTGTTATCGGGCGACACAAGCGACACATTGGCACCAACGCTCTGTTCCCACGCCTTGCCACCGTAGCCTGCAAAATTGCTTGTCACAGAGAATGAATTACTTACAGGGTCCTTGGTTATAATATTAACCGTTCCGCCCACGGCATTTGCCCCAAAGAGCGCAGAGCCTCCACCACGAACAACCTCCACGCGCTCAATCATATTGACAGGTATCTGCTCCAAGCCATAAACACCACTCAGAGCACTCACCACCGGACGGCTGTTTATGAGCACCTGCGAATAAGGCCCTTCGAGACCATTGATGCGCACCTGCGGGAAGCCGCAATTCTGGCAGTTATTCTCTACTCGTAGACCCGTCACATAGTTGAGACTCTTGGCAAGGTCTACCGAGTTCACCGCCTCAAAAAGCGGCAAAGCAGCCACCGACACCACTACGGGAGCATCCTTTCGGCTTATCTCGTTGCGATTGGCCGACACCACCACCTCGTCAATAACAAAGCTATCTGTCTTTAGTTTAAAATGCACAACCGCAGTATAATCCTTGCTCACAACAACCTCTTTAGTCATTGTCTCGTAGCCCATTGCCGTTACGCGCAGATTGTATTTTCCGGGAGCAAGGTTGGTAAATGCAAAATGCCCCTCCTCGTTACTTGTTGCACCCTCGCCTGTCTCAATGATAAGCACCGACGCAAAAGCAATGTTCTCCTCTGTTCCATCCTCTATGATGTGTCCCATAATTTTATTACCCTCCTTGATGACTACCGGGTCGCTGGCAAACAGCGTTAATGTGCAAAAAGAGAGGATAAAAGCCGTAACTGTTTTTCTCATATATATTATTTGTTTATTTTTTACTTTGCGACTGCAAAGTTACGGCGACTATAAAAACACCACAATCGCAACATCTTGTTAAAAAAGCAATATTCTTTAACAAAAAACCCTCAAAAAAACCAACAAACACTCTAATTCAATAAAAAATAGACAAAATGTCTGCAAATGTTTGGAAACATAAGCCATTAATCATACATTTGCGCCTTATGACTTCCTAAACGACACAAAAATGAAAAGATTTACTACACTTTTATTATCATTACTACTGACAACAGCCCTCTTTGCCAACCCCGTTGACCCCCAAAAGGCCGGCGAGATTGCAAACGCTTTCTGGGGAGAAACGAGCAAGAGCAGTATAAACAACTCTTTGGAGTTGATTCCAAGAGCAAAAATGTCAAAAGCCGGCAGCCGATTTACCACTCCAAGGACAGCACCGGGATATTACATTTTTACCCCCGGAGATGAACAAGGCTTTGTCATTGTATCGGGTGAAGATGCCCTGTCACCAATCATCGGCTACTCGACAACAGCCAATATCAGCGAGATGCCACCGGCACTTCGCGACCTGCTTGACGTATATGACACCTACGTCGACGACCTGCGCAACGGCGCAGCCGAGCTTGCACAGCCGGTGACCACTGCTGCAAACAGTTATATTGAGCCAATGCTCACAACCAAATGGAACCAAAGCGATCCATACAACAAAATGTGCCCCGAATATAATGGTCAAAAGACTCCTACCGGTTGCACCGCAACAGCCATTGCCCAAATTATGAAATTTCACAACTGGCCCGACAAATCATCGAAAGAGTTTACCTGGACCAGCAACATCACAGACAATAAAGAGACTATTCCAGTCCACACATACGATTGGAAAAGAATGAAGGACAGCTACAACGGCAGCAACACACCAAGCGAGGAAGATGCTGTTGCACAGCTTATGGTCGATGTTGGCAAAGCCATAAATAGTCAATACGCCCCCACCGGCACAGGCAGTACTCCAATAGACGCATCACAAGCATTGGTAAATGTGTTCAAATATTCACCCGATATTGTGGTGGCAAACAGAGAGGAGTATACAAACGAGGAGTATATCAGCCTCATCAGGACAAATCTCGAAGCACGCCAACCGTTAATGTATGCCGGTCACGGACAGAGCTACAGCTCGGGACACGCCTTTGTGTGCGATGGTATCGACGAGAACAACCTTTTACACATTAACTGGGGCTGGGGCGGCGCATACGATGGCTGGTTCGACATTACAACAATGGCTCCCGGCGGCGCCGGCATTGGTGGTGGCGAGGAACGCTACAATGTGGGACAATCAATAATAGCAAATATTCGCCCTCGCGCTACCGACGAGGCCGATGTAAACGGAGAGCCAACCCTTTATGCCTCATATATTCTCAACCCCGACACAAACCCCGACAATAACGAAGAATATCAAATAGTAGACGAAGCGGTAAAAACATTCGTGAACGGCAAGGCTAAACAACGCGTTGCTTTTGCCTTGGTAAATTTTTCCCATTCTGCATCAAAAATGCAAATAGCCTTGCATTTTGAGAAAGACGGAGAGCTTTATGACAAGTGGCTGATTAACTCGGCCGACGAGCTCGTTGAACTTGAAATGAACGAAGAGAGTGAAGGTGCATACGTTATTGACTTTATAGTAAGCAATTCAACCAGCAACGACTCCTATCTTGAAGAGGGCGTTTATAACTTGAAATTCTACTACTCCGATGGAAGCGAAGGGGGTGAGTTCAAGCCCATACGTGGCAGCCAAAATAATATAACTCTTGAGGTTGGCAACAAACAGACACGCATATACCAAACAAAGCCTCAAATAAAAATGACGGAGTTTATCTTCCGCCAAAGCCCAACGCTAAAGGGCGACCGTTTGTCATTTGATGCAAAATTTGAAAATCAAAACAAGCGCAACTCGCTTGTTCTGATTGTTCCGGTACTTAACCGCGAAATCTCGGAAAATGAGTACGAGAGTCAAATTTTGGACCAAGAGGGAGTTTTGATTGATGTATATGACGATGAAGAGATTTTTGCCACTTTCGACACAAACACAATATTCCCACAAGATGGCAAATACTACATCTCATTTGTCTGCAATGTACAGAACAGATACACGAGCCGCAATTTAGAATTCGACCACGAGTCAATTACTCCAATCACCGGACAGAGCCAAGAGGTAAATATCAGCCCATTGCCCGAAGGCTTGGTTTTGTCTACAACAGCACTCAGTGCAACAGCAATAACATACGGCGAAAAGGCAAACATTGCCGGCGAGATAAAGAATATATCCACATCTGACACCTCCTTCACCGGCACATTGGGACTCTTTGCAACAAACAACGCAACAGGACAGGCTTACCTTCTTGAGACGTTGAATATCGAAGAACTTAAAAAAGATTCAACAAAAAAAATCACCTACAATAACCCCGACTATTTCCCGGTGATGCAACCCGGCAGCTACACCATCACAGTGCAACAGCTTGAGAATGGTGTTTGGAAAGAGATGCGACAATCAGCAGCCACCTGCATACAAGACATTGCCGCAACAAACGCAATAATCCCCTACATTAAGGGAACCATTGAGATTAACAATGGTAACGACGTTGTTAAGCAAGGAGAAGAATTTGAAGTCAAAGCAACTTTCAGCTGTTTTAACGGAGATTTTGAAGGCTTTGCACGTGTGAACATTCCTAACGGACTATCTTATCACGTACGAAGCGACTTTAGTCCAATCTCTGTGAAAAAAGATGAAACGGTTGATGTAATATTCAAATCTTGCAAAAGCTTTAAATCTACACCACTGAATAAGTACCGCCTCAATATCACATACAACAACGCCGAAAAGAAAAAAATTGGCGATGTATCAAACAATACATTGTCGTATAGTGGTAACGGATACTTTTGGATTGGTGACGACACAGCCATTGAGGTTGTAGAGGATGTGAACGGAGCTGAAATCACTGTTTGTGATAATATAATAAGCATTGCAAACGCCGATGATGCAGTGGTTACAATCTACAGCAGCGACGGGCGCAAAATTCATCAAGGCACAGAGACTGCTATTCAAATTGCAAACGGCCTGTACATTATAACAGTGCAAAAGCCCAACGGCACAATCACTGCAACAAAAGTATTTGTAAAGTAACAGAGAATATATATATAAACACATCAGTGCTACGGGCAAGCTCTTTGTTTGCCCGTAGCACTATATTTTAACCACTAAAAAATTGTTTCATTGAACAGTAAAACCTATTTTCGCACAAAATATCAAACACAATGAATAGAATAATAGTATCAGCATTTATCGCCATTGCAACAATCGCAAGCAGCACAACAACGTGCTATGCAAAAACAATCTCAAAGTGCAAAACAAAAAAGATTAGTGCATACTTTTCAAAAGTGCTCAAAGGCGAAGAGGCCAATTACAAAGGCTGCGACAAAATAAAACCCGAAAATATTGAGGCCACACGCAACGCTGTGTGGAGTTGCTGGCGCACAGCAGTGCAGGCTGTCGATGAAGAGAAACTGAATGAGCCCTTTTCCACCGACGAACCACGTGACACCGGCTATTGGAAACTCCCCGAGCACCTTGAGAAGAGCGCTCTAATGCCTTACTATTTTATTAAAAAGGGCGAACAGCCACAGAGTGGCTACCCACTATTCCTTTATATGCACGGCTCGGGCGAGAAAAACCGCGAGTGGGAAGCCGGTCTACGCCTGTGCAGCAGCTACGACGATGCTCCATCACTACATTTTATTCCTCAAATACCCAACGGATACGGCGAGCTCTATCGTTGGGCAATCCAAAGCAAGCAGTGGGCGTGGGAAAAGTTATTGCGTCTTGCTTTTGTAAACGAAAATATCGACGCCAACAGAATTTATTTTTACGGAATATCCGAGGGGGGATACGGCAGCCAGCGCTTGGCATCGTTTTATGCCGACTACCTTGCAGGAGCAGGCCCTATGGCCGGTGGCGAGCCTCTGAAAAACGCACCGATGGAGAACCTTGCCAACATTGCCTTTTCATTGCGCACCGGCGAACAGGATTATGGCTTTGCACGCAATGCAATGACCTATAATGCCGCGCTGACAATCGACAGCCTAGCCAAGAAACACCCCGGGCTCTACAACCATTTCATTGAGCTTGTGCCAAAGATGGGGCACAGCATAAACTATGAAAAGACTACCCCGTGGCTCAAGCAACACCGCCGCAATGCCCACCCGGCATATTTCTATTGGGAGGATTATGATATGTATGGCCGCCATCGTACCGGCTTTTACAACCTGAAGGTCAACGAAACATCACGTAACAACGACGAGGAACGCACTTGCTACGAGATGAGCATTGCCGACAACACCGTAACCCTCACCGTGCAGAATGTTACATACACCACAACACAGCTCATTTATAACATTCCAATGTACTTTTCAAAGAGCTATGCTCCGGCAACAAAAGGCAATGTAACAATCTATCTGAGCGAAAAACTTTTCGATTTTACAAAGCCCATCAGAGTTATTATCAACGGCAACGAGGCTTTTAACGGCAAGGTAACCCCAACATTAAAGGCAATGACCGAGAGCTGTGCCGAGTTCTTTGACCCCGAGCGCCTGTTCCCCGCAGAGATTACCGTTGACATCAAGTAACACCCCGTGCCAATTTGCACAATGGCGTTTTTTTGACTATCTTCGCCGACGATAATCAGGAAAGACATTGACCAATGAACCAAGAATACCCTTCAACACTTTTGGAGCGAGCCGTAAAGGAGTTTTCAAAACTCCCGGGCATTGGGCGCAAGACAGCAACACGTCTGGTGCTTCACCTGTTGCGCAAAAAAGAGGAGGAGGTCGAAGGCTTTTCATCGGCAATACTCACCCTGAAACGCGAGGCAAAATACTGCAAAGAGTGCCATAGTATATCAGATACCGATATATGCCCCATCTGCGCCAACCCACTGCGCGACCACAGCCTCATCTGCGTGGTCGAAAATATACAGGATGTGATGGCTGTTGAGAACACAATGCAGTTCAGAGGCGTGTACCACGTTCTTGGCGGTGTGATATCACCGATGGACGGCGTTTCGCCAAGCGACCTACACATTAACAGCCTCATCGAGCGCGTGGCCACCGGAGAGGTAAAAGAGATTATTTTAGCGCTCAGCTCCACGATGGAGGGCGATACTACAAATTTCTACATCTACCGCAAATTGCAACAATATGATGTCAAGCTATCAGTCATTGCCCGTGGAATCTCCATTGGCGATGAACTTGAATACACCGACGAGGTGACACTTGGCAGCTCAATAATTAACCGCCGTCCTTTTACCGGCAAAACACTATGACAAGATGAACAGAGCAAACGTTCTAAAATCACTTAAATTCAATTTTGCAACCTCAATTTTTGCAACAACAATAGCCATTGCCGCATTCGAGACGGGCTACCTTGTAAAAGGCGCGTTGGCAATGAACCTTGGCGAGCAGGACTTATATTACATTGAAGTGAGCACCATTATGCTCACAATGGCAATAATTCCACTGGCTCTTAAATGGTTTAGCCGCACAATGAGCAAAAGCACGAACCTCGACAAAAACGCATTTCTTAAATTGTACAGCAAAATGAGCCTGATACGTATGTTCCTGCTCTTTATAGTCCTTATCGTAAACATATTCATATACTACGGCATTGACTACAACGGGGCAATGTACTGTGCAATAGTTAGCTTGGGAGCACTGCTATACAGCTACCCCACCGGCAAAGTGTTGGACGAATATCAGAACTGCGACAAAACAAAATAACAGGTGATGAAGCTATCGGTAGTAATTGTCAATTACAATGTAAAATATTTTCTTGAGCAGTGCCTCAACTCGCTTGAACAGGCTGTTCAGGGGGTGGAGCACGAGATAATCATTGTCGACAACGCGTCCAATGACGGCTCTGCCAATTACATTACCCCGCTTTTCCCAAATGTAAAGTGGATTAACAACAAAGAGAACCTAGGCTTTTCACGCGCCAACAACATTGCCTTTGAACACGTACGCGGCGAGTATGTGCTAATGCTCAATCCGGATACTATAGTAACACGCGATTCAATAGCAAAGAGCGTGGCTTTTATGGATGAGAATCCCGAAGCTGGAGCTGTTGGCGTGAAAATGCTGAACAAGGATGGAAACTTTGCCCTTGAAAGCCGCAGAGGCATTGTGACACCTTGGGTCAGTATATGCAAGGCTATAGGTTTTAGCAAACGCTTTCCCAAGAGCAGGCTGTTTGGTCATTATTATATGAGCTATTTGCCCGAGGATGAGGCCTGCTCAATAGAGATGGTCTCTGGCGCATTTATGCTGCTACGTTGCAGCAAACTACGCGAGATAGGTTTTCTTGATGAAAAGTTTTTTATGTATTGGGAAGACAGCGACCTTTCGTACCGTATGTTAAAATCGGGTTCAAAGAATTTCTATTTGCCTTATCCGATATTGCATTATAAAGGCGAGAGCTCGGTCAAGAGCAAACTGAAATATAGATACTGGCTGTATTATTCGCTACAGATTTTCTTCAAGAAACATAATCCGCTATACTATATTCTTTCGTATATACCATTGACCCTGGTAGTATTATTGCTCAAGTTCCGCATTCACCTATTGAACCCCTTGTTTTTGGGTAAAGGATGGGACGCACGCAAGATTGAGCCCGAGCAGAGTTTTGTAGTTGTTGGCAAAAAGTCGACATATGACGAGATTGTCGGTTTCTTTAAGAAGAACAATATTGAACGTTGCTGCACGTTTGTAGAGGCCAGTGATGCCGATTTAGCGGGTGGCAAGGTAAAGGTGACAAATCCCGGCGGTTGTAACCATATATTGTTCGACACCTCTTGCATTTCGTACGACACAATGGTGCATATTCTTGAGAGTTTAAAGAATGAGGGGCTAAAGATTGCAACATATTCGCCCGAAAGGAAAATTCTTATTACAGATGGTATTATATACAACTCCAACGGGGTTATAGAGATGTGATTTATATGAGCGTGTGGCTTAAAAATGAAAACCTTATTCTTCGTTCTCCCGAACCCGAGGACCTTGAACTTCTCTATGCAATGGAGAACGACACAACACTGTGGAACGTTGGCAACGCAACACTCCCCTACTCGCGCTACACCCTGAGGCTCTATCTTGAACAGAGCAAACAGGACCTTTTTACCGAACGACAAGCGCGTTTTGTCATCACCCTTGCCAACGGAGAAGCTGCCGGAATGATAGACCTTGCCGACTTTGACCCACAAAACAACCGTGCCGAAGTGTGCATTGGCCTATTGAGCAAACATCGCGGCAAAGGGATTGCCACACACGCACTGACACTGCTGTGTGATTATACATTCAAGAAACTACACATAAACCAACTATACGCCTTTATTCCCGAGTGGAACAGCGAGAGCCTGAAACTTTTTGAAAAAAACGGCTTTACAAAAAGCGCACTACTCCACCAATGGCAGCGCACTGAACAAGGGTATAACAATGTTTTTTTGGTACAAAAACTCGCCGAACAGTAAATTTTTAGTGGAAAAGAGTAGAAAAATCGCATTTTTTTGAAAAAAAACCGCAAAAAGTTTGCAAATTCAAAAAAAGCCCTACCTTTGCACTCGCTTTGAGACACAAACAAAGCAAAACTTTGAAATATTGGTGCGTTAGTTCAGTTGGTTAGAATACATGCCTGTCACGCATGGGGTCACGGGTTCGAGTCCCGTACGCACCGCAAACGAGTTCCAAAGAAATTTGGGACTCGTTTTTGTATCAAGGAATAAGGAGATAGCATACATAAAAACACATTATGAAAAAGTTAGTCTATTCTTTAACAGCAATTCTTTTTGCGCTTATAACATTCACAGCGTGTAACGGCAGCAACAACAGTGTTGAAACGTGCCCCGACTGCAATGGCGAAGGAGAATTCATCCTTTGGTGCAGCCATTGTGCAGGCTTGGGATATCAAATAACAACCAGCACTTGTTCAGCTTGCGAAGGAAGCGGCGAGGACTATTGGGGAGACACTTGTAGCGATTGTAACGGACTGGGCAAGTTACACACAGGCAACAAGACCTGTCGTTATTGCGAAGGCAAAGGAATTAAGAGCACCAGCACCTGCAAAACCTGCAACGGAGACGGCGTAATCTAACACCCAAAAACAACTATAAACAACCCAGGCTCTATCAGCCTTACATAGTTATAAAAGTAATCCCCAAAGTTTGTAAACTTTGGGGATTACTTTTATTCTCTGTTATTGGTTTATCTTGTTATCAAAATCTTTGTTGCAACGCTTTCTTGACCGGCGCTGTCATAGGTTAAGACATAGTAGACACCGCTTGCCACCTTCTCTCCACGTTGGTTACGGCCGTTCCAAGAGTACATTCCGCCATTAGACTCGCCCTCGTTAATTAAATATCCCGCAGCGTCGACGATTTTGACATTGCAATCGTGTGTAAGCCCAACGATAGATATATTTCCACTGTAATCGGCTCTGACAGGGTTAGGAAAGGCGTGAACATTGTCCTTGTCAAGGCTCTCTGCTGGAGCTGTAGCATCGCTTCTGTAGCTTGCGATACCTTTATCGGTTCCGATAAATACCTCACCGGTCATACCATTGATAGCTATACTTTCGATGCAGTCCGATGGCAATGGTGAATTTTCTGTTGTAAAATGATGGATAGTCTCTTGTCCATCGGCACTCACAAGGTATATACCATCGCTGTTTGTGCCTATCCACTTACGGTTTGCGCCATCAACCTCGATATCTTTTATATAAACACCGCTCATAAAGTAGTCGGCAAGGCCTGTACCATCGTTGCGAGCAATCTTTATCTGTTTAAAGATTCCGTCTTTGAAAAATTTTTCCGGGTTATCGATTACAAAAACTCCGGCATTTGTTCCAACCCAGATTGCACCACTCCTATCCTCGGCAATATCGTATAACTGATATATATCGTAGCTTACTCCATCCTGATTGGTGAATTTATCCACCCATTTGTTTTTTTTATCATCGGCGGTGTTAAATGGCGTACCATTCATCTGTGCACAGAAAAGACCGGGAGTATAACGCAAAGCTGTTATCCACAGCCATCCTCTGGAATCGACATATGGTTTCACCATCGTAACCATATTCTCAATCTCTTTGTATTCAAGAGCCTCCCACGTGCCATCTTTTTTAAGCACTTTTATAATATTCTTCACATCGGTGTTTATGCACCAGAGGTTACCCTCTTTGTCAAATTGCACAGTTGGCACACGCACATAGGCCTTGCTGCCGGGGACAACACTTTCTAATTTGCTATTTTCGTAATTGTAGTGCTTTACAAATTTGCCGTCTTTGAATTCATAAACGCCAAAGCCAAAAGAGCCCGCAAAATAGTGGCCGGGTTCAGTTGGGTCTTCGTCTATTGAGCAAAGATTTAAATATCTCAACCCTGTGACACGCTTTATGGTATCCTCGGGAAGGTTTATCCACTCATCAGCACTGCTGTGATACTCCATTAAGGTTCCATCGTAAAAAGTATCGTCGAAATAGTTAATATTACCACCGGCAACGAGCAGTTTGCCACTATCGGTGAATTTCATATATTCACAATAGTTTCTGATGGGGCTGTTAGGCACTATCGGCGATGAAACGTCCTTTACACTATAATTCTCAATCTTGCACTCAACAACTCCTTTGTAGCCCTTGCAGTTCCAATAAGTATTCCCCGACTTTAGAATGTGGGCACTTTCGCTGTTTTTATATGTTACAACAGAGCCATCGGCTGCAATTACAGAGACCTTATTCTTTGCCGGCGCAACAATTTCACAACCGGCAGGGTAGATTGAGAAATACTTTTCGCCATTATTACCAACAACCAGAGAAAAATCTTTTGTGTCGGGAGAAAAGGTATATACACCCTTTGTATCTATCAAACAATACAGTTTGCCACCCATCTCACAAAGCGACTTCACCTGATTGTCATTGATTAGAGTCCAGTTGCTTTTGTCGAGAAGGTTTTTATTCGTATCGCCACAATAAAAGCCGCTATTTGTGCCGGCATACAATTTGCCTTTATAATTTTGTGTGCAATATGTATCGAGCCCAATATTGTAAGTGTTGTCGAACTCTAGATTTTCAAGGTCGAGCACAACAACGCCAAAAGATGTTGAAAGATAGGCTGTACTGCCTTGAACATCAACACTGTTTATTGTTTTATTAGGCAGAGATTTATTTTTAAAGTCGGAGATATTATAGGCCGTTTCATCAGCGAACAGAATGTCAATATTGGCATTTCTGTAGACGATTATCAAGCCATCTAAAAAGCTTGAATACTTTATGTGTATAATATCAATATCGCTGAGCGCTGTTATCTTGTCGTATGTTCTGACCTCATTATCGCTTTTGTCATAGGAGAAAAGTGCGCCCGAAGCCAACACATAGACCTTGTCACCCATAGATTGACAATAGGTAGCATTGTGATACGATGGGTATAATGTCCAATTATCGACCGACGCCTTTACCTCAAAAGCAAGCAGAAGGACAAACAGGAAAGATATCAACAATCTCTTAATCATAGTTCTCTTTTAAATAATCACTAAGTTGCTGCGTAGCACGGAAACGATGGCTTATGCAGTTTTTCATCTCGCCACTCATTTGCGCAAAGCTCTCGGAGTACCCCTCTGGAATAAATATCGGGTCGTATCCAAACCCTGAGTTTCCTCTCTTTTCGGTAGCAATCGTTCCTTTTACTATACCATTGAAGAGCAGCTCATCACCCTTAATAATTAACGCAATAACTGTGCGAAATTGTGCGTTGCGATTATCTTTTTCTGTTAAATTTTGCAACAATTTCTGCATATTAGCCTCGGAGTCACACTCCTCGCCGGCGTAACGTGCCGAGTAGACACCCGGTGCCCCATCAAGAGCCTCAACCTCGAGCCCTGTATCATCGGCAAAGCAATCAAGACCATACTTTTCGTAAATATACCTTGCCTTTATCAATGCATTGCCTTGCAAAGTGCTGGCAGTCTCGGGAATTTCGTCGTGGCAATCAATATCATTGAGCGAAAGGACCTCTACCCTATTGCCGACAATATCCCTAACCTCCTGAAGCTTATGCTTGTTGTTTGTAGCAAAAACTAATTTCATTTCTCCTCAATTTTAACCGAGTTGACAACACTTGAATCATCAATCTTCACCTTCTTTTTAGCCTTGATTTTATCAAAGCCAAGGCCATATACAGCCATCACTTTAGATTGTGAAACAAGAGCATTGGGATCAATCTGCTTAATTGCACTCAGCAGTTGATTAGCCTGAGTGGCACGTGCAATAGTTGTAACAACTTTACCCTCTTTTCCTGAATAGTAACCAACAGAATCGAGCAGTGTCACGCCACGCTTCAAGCGGCGTGTTATGTAATATGCAATCTCGTCGTACTTGCTCGAGAAGATGAAGAACTGCACAGCCTGACGGTTGCTGTTCACCATATAATCGAGCGATACGTTTACAATGACTAGGTTGATGAAGCCATAGAAAATCTTTTGCAAAGCATCGATTGCGCTCTCCTTAGGAATGATGAAAAAACTACTTATAATGATGCAAGCATCGACGCACAGCATCGCACGTCCAAAGCTAATATCCTTATATTTGTTTACGATAGCTGCAATAATATCCACTCCTCCTGTGCTGCCATTGCTCAGGAAGCAAAAGGCAATACCCATTCCAATGAATATAGAGCCAACGATGCAGGCCTCAAGCGGACGCCCCTCCAGCACAACAGCAGCCGTGTACTCCGGATAGGCTTTTGATATTGCTCCAAAAATCTCAAGCATAATCGTCATTACAGCAATGGCGAATATTGTCTTGACACAGAATTTCCATCCAAGCTGCTGCACGGCAATTATTATAAGTACAATGTTTATGGCAAAATATGTGTACTGCATCGGTATGCCGGTGGTATATTCAACAATACCTCCCACACCGGTTATACCACCAGTGACAAACTGAAACGGTGCCATAAAGAATTTCCAAGTAAAGGCGTAGAGTGTGAGTCCCAACGTAATCATAAGATAGTTTTTTACCTCACTCATCATTGATGGCCTTGGAATAAATCGCTTGCCCATAATTCAATGTAATTAAAGCGTTACTACTATATTTTGGTGTATTAAATTACAATATTAACAATTTTCTTTGGCACAATGATAACCTTTTTTATAGGCTTGCCATCGATATACTTTTGGCTGTTTTCATTTGCAAGAACCGCAGCCTCAATATCGGCGTTTGTTGCATCGACAGCAAAATCAAGCGTAAAGCGTGCCTTGCCATTGAATGATATTGTATATTTGACAGAATCCTCTTTAAGATACTCCTCGTTGTACTCGGGCCACTCGGCATCGCAAACTGTCGTGGTGTTGCCAAGCACCTCCCACAACTCCTCACAAACGTGCGGAGCAAATGGTGAAAGCACAACAACAATCTTTTCAAGAACAGCCTTTTTGTTACACTTTAGCGCAGTAAGCTCATTCAGGCAAATCATAAATGCACTCACTGTTGTGTTATATGAGAATGCAGGAATATCCTCGGTTGTCTTTTTAATGAGCTTGTGCAGTGATTTTAGTTCCTCTTTTGTTGGCTCGGCATCAACCACAATGCAGTTATCATCTTTGTCAAAGAACATTCCCCACAGCTTGCGCAAGAAACGGTGACAACCATCGATACCATTTGTATCCCAAGGCTTTGACTGCTCAATGGGGCCCAAGAACATCTCGTACATACGCAAAGTGTCGGCACCATACTTTTCAACAATCACATCGGGGTTCACAACGTTGAACATTGATTTACTCATCTTTTCAACAGCCCAGCCACAGATATATTTATCGTTCTCAAGGATAAACTCTGCATTGGCATATTCAGGGCGCCAAGCGCGGAAAGCGTCTATGTCAAGAACATCGTTAGAGACAATGTTTACATCGACGTGTAGCGGAGTCACGTCATAACCCTTGGAAAGGTTGAGCGACACAAAAGTGTTGGTATCCTTTATGCGATAGACAAAGTTGCTACGGCCCTGTATCATACCCTGATTGATGAGTTTTTGGAAGGGCTCTTCCTTTACGCTGCAACCGGTGTCAAAAAGAAACATATTCCAGAAACGTGAATAGATGAGGTGACCTGTTGCGTGCTCCTTGCCGCCAACGTAGAGGTCGACACTCTGCCAATAGTCATTAGCCTCTTTCGATACAAGAGCGTTACCGTTCTTTGGGTCCATATAACGCAAATAGTATGCGCTTGAACCGGCAAAGCCGGGCATTGTGTTAAGTTCAAGAGGGAACACTGTGCTGTTATTTATATTCTCTTTGCCTACAATGCTGTTTGTTGTTGTATCCCACGCCCACATTTTTGCGTGACCAAGCGGTGGCTCACCACTCTCTGTGGGTAGGAATTTTTCAACCTCGGGGAGCTCAATTGGCAAACACTCCTCGGGAACAGGATAAGGCACACCGTTCTTGTAGTAAATTGGGAACGGCTCGCCCCAATAACGCTGACGGCTGAAGATTGCATCGCGCAAACGATAGTTCACCTTCACACGTCCCAATTTATTCTCGGTAACAAATTGCTTTGTCTTTGCAATAGCCTCCTTGACTGTCAGTCCATTGAGATTGAGCTTGCAATCGCTAAAAGAGGCAACCGGTGAATTTGTCATTATGCCCTCTTTGGCATCAAAGCTCTCCTCGCTGACGTCGCACCCCTCGATGAGCGGACGTATCTCAATACCAAAGTGCTTTGCAAAAGCGTAGTCACGGCTATCGTGTGCAGGAACAGCCATAATAGCACCGGTACCGTAGCCCGAAAGTACATAATCGCTCACCCACACAGGAATTTCCTCGCCGGTTATTGGGTTGATGGCATAAGAACCGGTGAACACACCCGTTACGTTGCGGTCAATCATACGCTCACGCTCGGTACGTTTCTTTGTGCGGTCGAGATAAGCCTCAACAGCCTCTTTCTGCTCGGCTGTTGTGAGCTGTGAAACAAGCTCGCTCTCGGGTGCAAGCACCATAAATGTGACACCGAATATTGTATCGGCGCGAGTGGTGAATATTGTAAACTCAACGTCGCTATCCTTTACACGGAACTGCATCTCGGTACCCTCACTACGACCTATCCAGTTGCGCTGTGTCTCTTTAAGAGAGTCGCTCCAATCTATATTCTCGAGGCCATCGAGCAGACGCTGTGAATAGGCCGACACTCTCAAGCACCACTGCTTCATCTTCTTTTGCACAACAGGGTGACCGCCACGCTCCGAAACGCCATCGACAACCTCGTCGTTGGCTAGCACAGTGCCAAGAGCCGGACACCAGTTAACCATTGTCTCATTAAGGAACGCTATACGCCAATTCATCAAAAGTTCCTGCTGCTCAACCTCGCTCATTGCGTTCCACTCCTCGGCGGTAACCTCAACCTCCTCGGTGCAAGCGGCATTAACACCCGCACTACCCTCTTTGCCAAGCTTTTCAATAAGTTCGGCAATGGGCTTTGCGCACTTTGCATCGTTATCGTAGTAATTGTTGAACATTTTGATAAAAGTCCACTGTGTCCAGTGATAGTAGCCTGCGTCACAGGTTCTAATCTCACGGTCCCAGTCGAAGCAGAAACCAATCTTGTCGAGCTGCTCGCGGTAGCGTGCGATGTTCTGTTCTGTGGTTACCGCCGGATGCTGACCTGTCTGTATCGCATACTGCTCGGCAGGCAAGCCGTAAGCGTCGTAACCCATAGGGTTAAGAACATTATATCCGTTAAGGCGCTTGTAACGCGCAAAAATATCCGAAGCAATATATCCCAGCGGGTGACCAACGTGCAAGCCTGCCCCCGATGGATAAGGGAACATATTAAGGATATAAAATTTCTTTTTATCCTCATTCTCCACTACTCGATAAGTCTTGTTCTCTCTCCAACGCTGTTGCCACTTCTGCTCAATTTCGTTAAAATTATATGCCATTGTATTTTAAAATTTTAATCGTACAAAAACATTACTATCCACTTTGTGGATGTAATAACCTACAAAAATATATATTTTTTGGATGATTTATCCCTTTAAGCAAGGAAATTGTTTTTTTAAATTCTTTTTTATCTGAACAGGAGTCTAAATTAATGAAAAAACAGATATATCTAACCAATGCTTAGACACAACACATTTGCTATAAAAAATATTCAAGCCTGCTTGCTGTTTTTTTACTCATTTTTTTGTACATTCGCATAATATTTACACATTTAAACCGACTATAAATGGCCGAAAAAGATGCTGCTCTTACCCCTATGATGCGCCAGTTCTACGAACTCAAGGCAAAGCACCCCGACGCTGTGCTGCTGTTCCGTTGTGGCGACTTCTACGAGACATACTGCTCTGATGCTATCGTTGCATCGGAAATACTGGGTATAACACTCACCAAACGTTCTAATGGCAAGAGCGATGCTTCAAAAGCCATAGAGATGGCAGGCTTTCCTTTTCACGCACTCGACACCTATCTTCCCAAATTGGTGCGTGCCGGCAAGCGCGTTGCAATCTGCGACCAGCTCGAGGACCCCAAAATGACAAAAAAATTGGTTAAGCGAGGTATAACAGAACTTGTTACACCGGGTGTTTCAATCAACGACAACGTGCTGGATTACAAAGAGAACAATTTTCTTGCAGCGGTTCATTTTGGCAAGCCAATGTGTGGTGTTTCATTCCTCGATATATCAACCGGAGAGTACCTTGTTGCCGAGGGCACTTTTGACTATATCGAAAAATTATTGATAAATTTCCGCCCGAAGGAAATTCTTGTGGAGCGCGGCCTGAAAGGGCGTTTCACCGAGTGTTTTGGTAGCAAATTCCTCACTTTTGAGCTCGATGATTGGGCTTTCACCGATGAGTTTGCCAATGAAAAACTGACGAAACACTTTGAGACAAAGAACCTGAAAGGCTTTGGAATTTCGCATCTGCGCAGTGGAGTAGTGGCTGCCGGTGCAATCCTGCACTATCTTGAGGTTACGTTACACACACAAATATCACACATACGTAATATCTCGCGCATTGAAGAGGAGCGTTACGTGCGACTCGACAAATTCACCATACGCAGCCTTGAATTGCTTGGCAGTATGCACGAGGGTGGCTCATCGCTCCTTTCGGTCATAGATAACACGCTAACTGCTATGGGAGCGCGCTTGCTTAAACGTTGGATGGTGTTCCCGCTCAAGGATAAAAAACCTATTGAAGAGCGCCTTGACATTGTTGAGTATTATTTTCGTGAACCTTATTTCCGCGAGTTGATAGAGGACCAGCTACACTTGATTGGCGACCTTGAGCGTATAATTGCCAAGGTGGCTGCAGGGCGCGTCTCACCACGCGAGCTTGTACAGTTAAAACTGGCACTGCAAGCTGTAGAACCTATAAAGAGAGCTTGCGAAAATGCCAACAACGAGGTGTTAAAAAGAATAGGCGCACAGCTTGACTGCTGTGCCGAGATACGCGACAGAATAGCAGCCGAAATTGTCCCCGAGCCGCCTTTGTTGCTCAACAAGGGCGGGGTAGTGGCCGACGGTGTAAACGCACAGCTCGACGAACTGCGCCAGATAGCATACAACGGCAAGGATTATCTGTTGCAACTACAACAACGCGAGAGTGAGCGCACCGGCATACCAAGCTTGAAAATATCATTCAACAATGTCTTCGGATACTATATCGAAGTGCGTAACACCTATAAGGATAATGTCCCCGAGGAGTGGATACGCAAACAGACACTGGTAAACGCCGAGCGTTATATTACACAGGAGCTGAAGGAGTATGAAGAGAAAATCCTTGGTGCCGAGGAAAAAATCCTTGCACTGGAAACACAGATATACAATAACCTTATTGCCGATTTAGCATCGTATATACCCGCAATTCAGATAGATGCCACACACCTTGCAAGGCTCGACGTTCTGCTCTCTTTTGCAAATGTTTCACGTGCATATAAGTATATACGCCCGGTAATTAGCGAGGAGGATGTGCTTGATATAAAACAGGGGCGTCACCCGGTGATTGAAAGACAGATGGCAGTAGGGGAGAACTACATTCCAAACGACCTTTACCTTGACAACGACAAGCAACAGATTATCATTGTAACAGGCCCAAATATGGCCGGTAAGTCGGCGTTGTTGCGACAGACAGCACTCATCACTCTGCTTGCACAAATAGGTTGCTTTGTACCTGCTGAAAGTGCTGTTATCGGCCTCGTGGACAAGATTTTCACCCGCGTGGGTGCAAGCGATAATATTTCGGCAGGCGAATCAACATTTATGGTTGAGATGACCGAAGCTGCGAATATCCTCAATAACCTTTCGGGGCACAGCCTTGTGCTTTTTGACGAGCTTGGCCGTGGAACATCAACATACGATGGAATGTCTATTGCTTGGGCTATTGTAGAGTATATTCACGAATATGCAAAAGGCAGAGCACGCACTCTTTTTGCCACACATTACCACGAGCTTAACGAGATGGAGAAGAGCTTCCCACGCATCAAAAACTTTAATGTTTCGGTGCGCGAAATAGATGGCAAAGTAATCTTCCTGCGCAAGCTGATGCCGGGTGGCAGCGAACACTCATTCGGTATTCACGTTGCAAAGCTTGCCGGTATGCCCAAAAGTATTGTAAAGCGCTCGGAACAGATACTAAAGAAACTCGAAGCCGGAAACAACAGGGGAGAGCTAAAAAGCGCTCCAACAGCCGAAATTGCCGAGAGTCGTGAGGGTATGCAGTTAAATTTCTTTCAGCTCGACGACCCGGTACTTTCACAGGTTCGCGATGAAATTCTGGGCATAGATGTAAATAATCTGACACCGCTCGAAGCGCTTAACAAACTAAATGATATAAAAAGAATTGTCAAGGGCAAAAATTAAAAAACGCCCGAACAATTAAAAGAAACAAGCTGTTGAGTATTTACAAATATTCAACAGTTTTTTTTATGGATAAAAAATTTTTAACAAATGAGGTGGGCGCACCTGTGCCCGACAACACAAACTCGCTCACTGCCGGAGAGCGTGGTCCAATATTACTCGAGGATAATTGGCTACTCGAAAAGTTAGCACATTTCGACCGCGAGGTAATCCCCGAGCGCCGTATGCACGCAAAAGGCAGTGGTGCTTTCGGCTGTTTTACAGTAACAAATGATATAACACATTACAGCAGTGCATCTGTTTTTTCAAAAATTGGCAAAAAAACAGATGTTTTTGTACGCTTTTCAACCGTTGCCGGTGAACGTGGAGCAGCCGATGCCGAACGTGATATTCGTGGCTTTGCCGTCAAGTTCTACACCGATGAAGGTAATTGGGATTTAGTTGGAAATAACACTCCTGTGTTTTTTCTGCGCGACCCCCTGCAATTCCCCGACCTTAACCACGCAATAAAACGCGACCCGCAGACAAATCTGCGCTCACCACAAAGTAATTGGGATTTCTGGACAATGCTGCCAGAGGCTTTGCATCAGATAACCATTGTAATGTCCGACCGAGGCATACCAGCCTCTTACCGCCATATGCACGGGTTTGGTTCACACACTTATAGCCTTATAAATGCAAACGGCGAGCGTGTGTGGGTTAAATTCCATTTCCGCACGCAGCAAGGTATAAAAAATATGAGCAACAGCGAGGCTGCAGCCATTATAGCACACGACCGCGAGAGTCACGGACGAGACCTTTACAATGCAATAGAAAAGGGTGATTTTCCGCGTTGGACACTATACATACAAGTGATGACCGAGAAACAGGCTGCCAACTACAAAGAGAACCCTTTCGACATAACAAAGGTGTGGAGCCACAAGGATTTTCCACTAATAGAAGTTGGTATTTTGGAACTTAATCGCAACCCTGAAAATTACTTTGCCGACGTTGAGCAGGCTGCATTCAACCCGGCTCACATTGTACCCGGTATAGGACTTTCTCCCGATAAATTGCTCCAAGGCCGACTTTTTTCATACGGTGATGCACAACGCTACAGGCTTGGAGTAAACCACGACCAGATACCTGTAAACAAGGCTAAATGCCCTATACATAGTTTTCACCGCGACGGGGCAATGCGTGTAGATGGGAACAATGGCGCAACAAAGGGATATTCACCAAATAGCATAGGCGAGTGGAAAACCCAAAATGCTCATACAACTTATTCGCATATTACAGGAGAGGCTGTGCGTTACAATCCATACGAAGACCGCACCGATGACTGTTTCTATCAACCGGGTAACCTATACAGACTTATTAGCGAGGATAAAAGAAAAATACTTATAGCAAATACTGCCGAGGATATGATATCTGTCACAAAGAATATAAAATACCGCCACGCAGCACATTGCTACCTTGCCGACAAAGAGTATGGCACTCGCCTTGCAGAGGCTATGAATATTGATATAACAGAGGTTGAAAAACTGGCTGCAATGAGTGAGACAGAAAGACTTGCTGCAACCGTAACAAAATAAAAAAATCGGCTTTAAGCCGATTTTTTTATTCCTTTTATCATAAAATATGCTCCTGTAACTATTAGCGGAATACTTAACCATTGCCCCATTATCAAGGTCATTCCATCCTCAAAAGGCACCTGATTTTCTTTTATAAATTCTACAAAGAAACGGAATGTGAATATCGTAAAAAGACAATATCCCATAAACAATCCGCTACCAATCTTTGCTTTATACTTTTTATAGAGCAATAACCCAAAGAGGAATATTACAAAATAGGCAATAGCTTCATATAGCTGAGCAGGGTGGTGGGGTTGTGTCTCACCGGCCTGAACAAAAATAACACCCCAAGGAAGGTTAGTTTCTGTGCCTATAATTTCACTGTTCATAAAGTTTCCAATGCGCACCATTGCCGAAAAAAACGGAGCTGCAACGGCAATATTATCAAGTGTCCACACCATTGTGAGTTTTGTTTTTCTCACATACAGCAACAATGCTGTTATAACACCTATGACTCCACCGTGACTGGCCAACCCCTCGTAGCCGCTAAAAACCCATCCATCAGCCGTCTGTTTAATTGGTAAAAACATCTCTATCGGATGCGAAAGATAATATTCGGGTTGATAGAATAGACAATGACCTAGCCTTGCGCCAATGATTATACCGGCAAAACAATACATAAAAAGAGGGTCGAAAAGTTCATCACTCACGCCGCTTTTTTTATACAGCTTGCCAACAATATAATATGCTCCCACCAAACCTATAACCCAACACAAAGAGTAGTATCTGATATCAAAACCAAATACTGAAAAAGGGCCGATGGAGGGGTCCCATACAATAGCGCAATCTATCAGGCTCATAATTATTATACGTTAAAGCGGAAGTGCATTATATCACCATCCTGAACAACATATTCCTTACCCTCAACACCCATCTTGCCGGCCTCTTTTACAGCAGCCTCTGAGCCGTAGTTTATATAGTCGTCATATTTTATAACCTCGGCGCGGATAAAACCCTTCTCAAAATCGGTGTGGATGACACCTGCACACTGGGGAGCTTTCCAACCCTTGCGGAATGTCCAAGCTTTCACCTCCATCTCTCCGGCTGTGATAAATGTCTGCAGGTTCAAAAGGCTGTAAATAGCCTTTATAAGGCGGTCACAACCCGACTCTTTCAAGCCCATATCCTCAAGGAACATCTGTTTCTCTTCATAGCTCTCAAGCTCGGCAATATCAGCCTCGGTCTGTGCCGAGATAATCAAAAGCTCGGCATTCTCATCTTTAACAGCCTCGCGCACAGCCTCTACATATTTGTTGCCATTTGCAGCAGATGTATCATCAACGTTGCAAACATAGAGCACAGGCTTTGATGTGAGCAAGAAAAGATTTTTTGCAATCTGTTGTTCATCCTCGGTGTCAAAAACCACTGTACGAGCCGATTTTCCGGCTTCAAGGGCCTCTTTATACTGCATAAGCACATCATACTCGAGCTTTGCCTGCTTGTCACCACCAACACGTGCCTGTTTCTCGACACGTTTGATTTTGTTCTCAACAGTTTCAAGGTCTTTAAACTGCAATTCAAGGTCAATAATCTCCTTGTCGCGCACAGGGTTCACCGAGCCGTCAACGTGAACAATATTGTCATTATCGAAACAGCGTAGAACGTGTATGATAGCATCAGTCTCTCGAATATTACCAAGGAATTGATTACCTAGTCCCTCGCCCTTGCTGGCACCTTTTACAAGACCTGCAATATCCACAATATCACAGGTGGCGGGTACGATGCGACCGGGATGTACAAGCTCGGCCAATTTATTCAGTCGTTCATCGGGAACGGTTATTTGACCCAACTGCGCATCGATTGTACAGAATGGGAAGTTAGCAGCTTGTGCTTTTGCACTTGAAAGACAGTTAAAAAGTGTAGATTTACCAACGTTGGGCAAGCCAACAATACCTGCTTTTAAAGCCATATAAAAGTTTAATTTAAGTTACGTAATTACATATTTGTCACGCCTACAATGTATACAGGATACTTTTGTCAAAAGTGGCACAAATACAAAAAGTTGTGCAAAGTTAGTGAATAAATTTGGTACTGCGAAATACTGTATTGTTTAATGTGCCTCGAGCCAATTGGTACCCCAACCATAGTCGGCTATCAACGGAACATTCAGTGCTATTGCATTCTGCATCTCGGTGGTTACAATATCCAGCACAATGTCTTTTTCGCTCGGGTGTACATTAAAGTTCAACTCATCGTGCACTTGCAGTATCATTGTTGACTTTAAGGCTGATGCTTTAAAACGTTTGTAGATATTCACCATTGCCACCTTTATAATATCGGCAGCGCTACCTTGAATTGGTGCGTTGACAGCATTGCGCTCGGCATAACCGCGCACTACAGCATTATGAGAATTAATATCGGGCAGATAGCGCTTGCGGTGGTATATTGTCTCGACAAACCCTTTTTCTTTTGCCTCTTGTTTACAATTTTCAATATATTGCTGCACTCCACTGTATGTTGCAAAATAGTTCTCGATAAGTTCTTTTGCTTCGCGACGATCGACATTCATTCTTTCGGCAAGACCAAAGACTGAAATTCCGTATATTATACCAAAATTGGCAACCTTTGCTTTGCGACGCTCATCCTTTGTAACCTCGTCGATGGGCTTTTTATATACTTTGGCTGCGGTTGCCGCGTGAATATCGTAACCACTGCGGAAATCATCAATCATATTCTTGTCGCCACTCAGATGAGCCATTATTCGCAACTCAATCTGCGAATAGTCGACCGAGAGGAACGTACAACCATCATCGGGAACAAAAGCCTTGCGAACCTCCTTGCCATCCTCGTCGCGAATGGGGATATTCTGCAAATTAGGATTGCTTGAACTCAAACGCCCGGTAGCTGTAACTGTTTGGTTGTATGATGTGTGTATTTTTCCTGTTCTGGGGTTTACAAGCTCGGGGAGAGCATCGATATATGTGCTCAATAATTTTTTGAGACCACGATATTGTAGAATATTTTTGACAATAGGGTGGCGGTTCTGCAATTGCGCAAGCACCTCTTCAGATGTAACAAACTGGCCAGTCTTGGTCTTTTTTGGTTTATCGACAATCTTCAGTTTGCCAAACAGAATATCACCCACCTGCTTTGGCGATGCTATATTAAAAGGCTCACCGGCAAGCGAGTATATATTTTCTTCAATATCGGCAAGACGCTTACTGAATAACACCGACGTTTCTTTGAGTGCAGCAGTGTCTATGCGTGCTCCGTTGCGTTCCATATAAGCAAGCACGGGAACAAGAGGCATCTCAATGTTATAAAACAACTCCTCAACACACTCTTTTTTAAGCTCATCTTGTAATATATTTTTCAGTTTCAGAGTAACATCGGCATCCTCGCAGGCATAATCGCATACAACGGCGGGGGAGACGTCGCGCATATTTTTTTGGTTACGCCCCTTTTCGCCTATCAGCTCTTCTATTTTTATGGTCTCGTAATTGAGATAAATCTCGGCCAGATAATCCATTCCGTGAAAAAGCTCCGGTTGCAGAACATAGTGCGCAATCATTGTATCGAAAAGTTTTCCGCGCACCTCTACTCCATAATTGCCAAGAACTGTTATGTCATATTTTAAATTTTGACCAACCTTCTCAATCTCATCGCTTTCAAAAATATCCCTTAGAATTTCCAAGCGACTCATCACCTTTTCTCTATCGACCGGCATTGTCACATAAAAAGCCTCACCCTCCTTTACAGAAAAGCTTATACCCACCAATTCGGCATTAAGAGCGACAGCACTTGTTGTTTCGGTGTCAAAACATACTGTTTTATAATTTTTTAAAACAAGAGCTAAAGAGGTTATATCTTCTTCTGTTTCAATGAGTTTATACGTGTGAGACACCTCTTTTAACGTCAAATGGCTCGATTTTTTTTCTTCACCCGCATCATCGGTCGCAAAAAAATCAAAGAGAGAGCCTTGAAGAGAGTCCTGTTTTGAACTTTTTTTATTTGCTGTTGAAACAGCTGTTGCAATAACCGGAGATTCGTCAAAAAGCGATGGCGCAAAATTTGTTTTCATCACTCGCTCCTTTAAAGAGCGTAATTCGTAAAAATCAAACAGACGAGCCAACTCCTCTTCGTTAGGTTGCTCGCGTTTCAGATTTTGCATATCGAGTTCAATGGGAACATCAGTTTTTATAGTAGCAAGGAATTTACTGAATAAAATCTGTTCTTTATTTTCTTCAACCTTTGTCTTTAGAGCACCTTTCAGCTCGGCTGTATTTTCAAGCATATTTTCAATGCTGCCGAATTGGGCTATCAATTTTTGTGCAGTCTTTTCGCCAACACCGGGACAACCGGGAATATTATCACTCGAGTCACCCATCAAGCCAAGAAGGTCAATAACCTGAGCTGTTGTTTCAATACCAAATTTCTCCTTCACCCTCTCAACACCCATCACCTCAAACTCTTTGTCACCATATTTTGGGCGATATATGAATGTTGTATCAGAAACTAATTGACCATAATCCTTGTCGGGGGTCATCATATATGTCACACCCCCCCTCTTCTCGGCCTGTTTAGCAAGTGTGCCAATAACATCATCAGCTTCGTAACCGGGAACCTCGAAAATGGGGATATTATAGGCTTTGATAAATTCCTTTATAACAGGAACCGACTCCCTTATAACCTCGGGAGTCTCCTCGCGCTGAGCTTTATACTGCTCATACGCCTCGTGACGAAAGGTGGGGCCTTTAGGGTCGAATGCAATTCCAATATGTGTGGGATTTTCCTTTTTTAATACATCCTCAAGAGTGTTTATAAAACCCATAATAGCCGATGTATTAAACCCTTTTGAGTTTATTCTGGGATTCTTTATAAATGCATAATATGCACGATATATCAAAGCGTATGCGTCGAGAAGAAATAACTTGTCCATTTTAAATTTAGATTAACCGTTTGTAAAAATACATAATTTTTGCCACTTTCCTTTGCTTTTTTATTACTTTTGCACTCAAAGAACGTTTTAACTTTTTATTTAAACCGTCGAATATATATCCATTATGGATTTATTGTCAACAATTAAAAAACCTTTAGAGCAAGAATTTGCTGATTTCAACGACTATTTTAGGTCTTTGTTGAAAAGCGATGTCGTGCTTATGAATGATGCATTATCTTTCCTTGATAAATCAATTGGAAAAATGATGCGTCCAATGTTGGTGTTATTGGTGGCAAAAAGCATCGAAAAGGTAAATGAAAAAACATTTTCAGCTGCAGCTGCAGTAGAAATGCTGCACACTGCAAGTCTTTTACACGATGATGTGATAGACGAGAGTGATAAAAGACGTGGACAACCATCGTTAAATGTTCGATTCAGCAACAATATTGCTGTGTTAACCGGGGACTATATGTTCTCAATAGCATTAAACTGCACTGCAAAGACAGGAGATATTCGTGTTATTGATGCAATATCTGTTATGGGACGCGACTTGCCTAACGGTGAGGTTATGCAGGTTGAATTACAACAAAAAGGCTTATACAGCGAGGAAAATTATCTAAAGGTTATATACTATAAGACTGCATCTCTTTTTGTATGTTGTTGCGCTTGTGCTGTGTACACTGTTGGCGGCAGCGATGAATATTTAAAGAAATTCAGCGACTATGGAAAATATGTCGGTATATGCTTTCAGATGAAAGATGATATCTTTGATTATTATAGTAACGATGTAGGCAAACCAACAGGCAGTGATATGAGCGAGGGTAAGATAACATTGCCTGCGTTGTATGTGTTACGCACAAGTTCCAATCCTCTTTTAATACCTATACGAGAGAAATTGTCAAATGGAATTTATCTCGATAAAAAGGAGATAGAAACATTGATTGAGATATCAAAAAATGAAGGTGGAATAGAGTATACAAATAACCTTATTGAACATTATCGTAAATTGGCAATAGAGTCTATACCAGCAGATATTTCAGATGAATACCGCGATGCGTTGACAGCTTATATAGATTACGTAATTTCAAGAGATAAATAAAAAAATATCGTTGCTGACTGCAACGATATTTTTTTTATTTATACTATTCTTTGATTAGAAGAATTTAACCTCTTCACCAACAATTTCACTAAGGCAAAGGTTTGCCAAACGGCTTGTTCCCAAGCGGAACAACTCATTATTCAACCACTCATCACCAAGCAGCTCTTTTACTATAGTGTAATAAACAAGAGCATCGTGCACAGTGTTAATTCCACCGGCAGGTTTAAAACCAATCTTGCGACCGGTTTTCTGGTAATACTCTTTGATTGTTTGACACATAACGTATGCAGCCTCGGGAGTAGCTGCCGGTGACTCCTTTCCGGTAGATGTTTTAATAAAATCAGCACCGGAATAAATCGATAAAATCGAAGCTTTTTTAATATTATCTGCTGTTGCTAAAGCACCTGTTTCAAGAATAACCTTTAGATGTTTATCACCACAAACACTCTTTAGTTCTTGTATCTCGTCACATACACTCTCATAATCACCACTGAGGAATTTACCAACACTGAGCACAATATCAATCTCTGTTGCACCTTCGTGAATAGCCATAGCAGTCTCGGCAACCTTTATCTCTTGGAATGTTTGTGATGATGGGAAACCGCCGGAAACACAAGCTATACCAACATTTTCAACCTGAAGAGTATCATTTACAATCTTTGCAAAGTTGGGGTAAACGCATATAGCAGCAACATTTTTTAAATCGGGATATTTATCATCAAAATCGTTTACCTTTTCAGTAAAAGCCATCACACTCTCCTCACTGTCGGTACATTTAAGAGTTGTAAGGTCTATGCAGTTAAAAAGTAATTTTTTAACTTCGAGTGTATTATTCTTTTCAACCTTCTCAGCAATAATTTTCTTTACATTAGCTGCAACCTCTTCGTCACTTATTGCCTTGCAGTACTCATTTATAACAAAGTCGTACTTACTCTCCTCATCGGCGTGGTGATGATGCTCACCGCATCCGCAATTAATCTTTTCACTCATCTCAGTCTAATTTAGGATTATTTATATGTCTTTTATTATCTCTTTTAGTCTTTTTATCGAAGTTTTTTTCAAGTGCCAAGGATAAATCAACTCCTGTCTGGTTAGCTATACAAATAAGAACCCAAAGCACATCGGCTAGTTCATCAGAAAGGTCATTTTTCTCATTCTCTTTAAATGATTGTTCGCCATATTTACGCGCCATTATACGCGCTACCTCACCAACCTCTTCGGCGAGAATAGCTGTGTTTGTCAGCTCGTTAAAATAACGCACACCATACTCTTTTATCCAAGCGTCAACACGCTGTTGTGCCTCTTTAATTGTCATTATTACTCTCTATTCTTTGAATCAATAAAAATTGTCACTGGGCCATCATTCAATAATCTCACCTTCATATCTGCTCCAAAAACGCCACGCTGTATGGGTTTGTTTACAGCAAGCTCCATCTCACTACAAAACTCTTCATAAAGAGGAATAGATATCTCGGGCTTAGCAGCTTTTATATACGAAGGACGATTACCTTTTTTAGTCGATGCCATCAGGGTAAATTGACTCACTGCAAGAATATCCCCGCCAGCCTCAATAATAGAACGATTCATTACACCATTTTCATCATCAAAAAGACGTATATTGGCTATCTTTTTTGTAAGCCATAATATATCTTCACGATTATCATCATCGGTTATTCCAATAAAAACAAGTAAACCATTGTGTATTAACGAAATAACATCACCATCAATAGTTACAGAAGCCTCTTTTACCCTTTGTATAAGAACTCGCATTACTTTAAAACTTTTTTTATTCTTTTGCGAATATAGTAAAAAACAGATTAAGATTTTAACCCATTAAATATTATTTCAGCTTTTGCTTTGCCTAAAACAGCTGTAAGCTCATTAATGCCAACCTCTTTTATTCGTTTAACGCTTTTAAAATGGTTTAAAAGTAATTGTTTGCTCTTTTCACCAATTCCCTTTATATTATCAAGCTCGGATGCTGTTTGGCGTTTACTTCTTTTGTCGCGATGGAAAGTTATAGCAAAACGGTGTACCTCATCTTGAATTTGAGATAATAAACGAAATAACACTGTACCCTGTTTTAACCCCACAACATCTCCATTTTCAATTATAACTTCAGATGTTTTATGTTTACTATTCTTTACAAGACCAAGAACAGAAATATCTAATCCTAATTCACCCTGCACAACGCTACGTATAGCATCCATCTGACCTTTTCCACCATCGGCAAATATAACATTTGGAAATTCACCTCCCTCTTCTATAATGCGATGATAACGACGATATGTTATTTCGCGCATAGAAGCATAATCATCGGGACCATCGACCGTCTTTATATTATATTTTCTGTAATCCTTTTTGCTTGGTTTAAGTTTACGAAAAACAACACAAGCTGCAACAGCATCGCTACCCTGAATATTTGAATTATCGAAACACTCGATTATTACAGGCATTTTTTTAAGATGTAAAGCCTCTTGCACCTCCTTTATCAAGCGTGTATTCTTTTGTTCAGGATTGAGTTTATCATCCTGTTTTAAACGATCGGCTTTATACTGTTTTACATTTAATTTCGACAAAGCGAGCAGGCGTGCTTTCTCTCCTTTTTGAGGTATAGTGATATTTATTCCTTCAATAGGTAATTCAACAAAGAATGGAAGTATTATCTCCTTTGCATTACTATTAAAACGTTCTCTCAACTCTATAATACCCATTGAAATTAATTCTTCATCGCTTTCATCGAGCTTTTTAGAATATTCAATAGTGAAAGCTTGAGTAATGCAACCATTTGTTATATGTAAAAAATTAATAAAAGCACTTTTTTCATCACTTTCAATTGAAAATACATCAAGATTTGTCATTGACGAACTTACAACCTCACTTCTTAACCTAAAATTCTCTATCAGTTTATATTTTGTTTTTATCTCTTGCGCCGCTTCAAAATCTAATAAAGATACTTTTTCGGCCATTTCAGCGAGTAAATTCTCTTGTAAAATTTTAATATCACCCTTCAATATAGAAATAACTTCATTAATCATTTTGCGATATTCATCGCTGGAAATTTTACCAATACAGGGTGCTGGACAATTTTTAATTTGATATTCAAGACAAGAATTAAATTTTCCTTGTCTCACATTTTCTGGAGTAATATTTAAATTACAGGTTCTAAGTGGATATATCTTTTTTATAAGTTCAAGCAATGCGTGTAAAGCTCCAGCATTTGTATAAGGACCAAAGAAATTACCTTTTCCTTTTTCTATTCTGCGTGTTTTAAATAGTTTAGGAAAATATTCATTTGTTATACAAATTGAAGGGTATGTTTTATCATCCTTGAGTAAAACATTATAGCGAGGCTTATGCTGCTTAATGAGATTATTCTCAAGAAGCAATGCATCAGCCTCGCTATTCACTACAATATATCTGATATCAGCAATCTTGGCAACAAGTAATTTTGTTTTTAAAGTTTGCTGCTCTTTATTAAAATATGAGGATACGCGACGTTTTAAATTTTTTGCCTTACCTACATAGATAATCACCCCGTTATCATCTAGATATTGATAACAACCGGGTGAGTCGGGTAGGTTAGAAACTATACCTTTAAGATACTCTTCCCTTTTATCTCTATCCTCTTTTTTCATTATTTTCCCTCTAATGTTAGCAGACAATCAATCTCTGCATCGGCCGGGAATATTTCTCTTCCTTTTAAACCTTCAAGTTCTATAATAAAGTTTATATAAATTTTCTTTGGATTAAGTTTTTCAACCAAATGATACGCAGCAAGCATAGTTCCGCCGGTAGCAAGAAGGTCGTCGTGGATTAAAACAATATCATCTTCACAAATAGCATCCTTATGAATTTCTATAGTATCACGACCATACTCTTTACCATAAGTCTCACTAATTGTCTCAGCCGGTAATTTACCGGGTTTACGAATGGGTACAAAACCTGCATTTAATTTAACAGCAAGAGAAGATGCCATTACAAATCCTCTTGATTCTATACCAACAATCTTTGTTATACCTTTATCTTTATACATATCATATAAAGCAGAATCCATCTCACGCAAACACTCAGGTTTTTTAAAGAGAGAAGTTACATCTTTAAACTGTATTCCCGGTATAGGAAAATCGGGGATATTTCTCAAATTTTTAAGTAATAAATCCTTGTTCATATAGTATATAATTTAAAGTTCGAGTTGTTATTTTACACAAATGTTCCACGTGGAACATTTGTTTATTTCCGCACTAACACAAGTAAAACATTTATATCACTAGGTGATACACCGGGGATACGACTAGCCTGAGCTAATGTTTCAGGGTTAATAGCTGTTAGTTTTTGACGAGCCTCGGTTGAAAGTGTTTCAATAGAATTATAATTAAATCTATCTTTGATACGAATATTCTCCAAACGAATCATACGCTCGGCAAGTTCACGTTCACGCTCTATATATCCTCTGTACTTAATTTCAATTTCAGCTGCTTCAACAACCTCGTCACGTGAAACACCTAATTTTTCTAATTCACGTTTTAAAGGTTGAATATAATCAGCAATATTCTCAATTGTTATTTGTGGACGCTCTATTAATGAAACTAATTTACATCCGCGAACAAGTGGGGTAGTACCAAGCTTCTCTAATCCTTCATTTATTAAATCGGCTTTTATTGAGAAGTTTGAAATAAATTCTATAAGTTTATTAATCTGCTCTTTTTTACAACATAGTTTATTGTATCTCTCATCACTTGCCAATCCAATAGAGTGTGACTTTTCGGTAAGCCTTATATCGGCATTATCAGAGCGTAATAATATTCTATACTCAGCTCTTGAAGTGAACATACGATACGGCTCATCAACACCTTTGGTAACTAAATCATCAATCAACACACCAATGTAAGCCTCATCGCGACGCAATATAAAATCCTCTTTTAAATCAATTTTCAGAGCAGCATTTATACCTGCAATAAGACCTTGCCCAGCAGCCTCTTCGTAGCCCGTTGTACCATTCACCTGCCCGGCAAAATAGAGACCTTCTACAACTTTTGATTCAAGTGTATGTTTAAGCTGTGTTGGGTCGAAATAATCATATTCAATAGCATAACCGGGACGATAAGCGACAGCATTTTCAAGAGCTGGTATTTTTCTAAGAGCTGTAAGCTGAGCCTCCATTGGCAACGATGAAGAAAAACCATTTACATAAATCTCTTGTGTTGTTTCACCCTCGGGCTCAAGAAAAAGCAAATGCCTGTCACGCTCGGCAAAAGTAACAATTTTTGTCTCAATACTAGGACAATATCTTGGACCTATACTCTGTATCTGACCATTATAAAGCGGAGAATCATCAAGACTATCACGAAGTATTTGATGCACCTCGGGGTTAGTGTAACACCCCCAACAAGGTAATTGTTTTAATTCGCGCTTTGTATCACTGTATGAAAAACGATGAAAATCATTATCACCATCTTGAATATCAACAAGTTGTAGATTAATAGAGCGTTTATCGAGCCTTACAGGAGTACCGGTTTTCATACGACCGGATGTTATACCTAATTTTGTTATACTCTCTGTCAATCCTTTTACAGCAGGCTCTGCAACTCTACCTCCTTCTATCTGAACCTTACCAATATGCATTAAACCATTCAAGAATGTTCCGGCAGTGATTATAACAGCTTGAGCTTTAAACTCGGCACCTAACTGAGTTTTTACACCAGTTACTTTTCCATTCTCAACAATTAACTCTGTTGCAATATCTTGCCATATATCAAGATTTGATATATTCTCAAGTATTTCTCGCCAGTATTGGCTAAATTTCATTCTATCGCATTGAGCTCTAGGACTCCACATTGCAGGCCCTTTTGAACGGTTAAGCATACGAAATTGAATAGAGGCTTTGTCGGCAACAACACCAGTGTAACCTCCAAGAGCATCAATCTCCCTTACAATTTGTCCTTTAGCAATGCCTCCGATAGCAGGGTTACAGCTCATTTGAGCAATCTTATTCATATCAATAGTCATCAGGCAAGTCTTTTTTCCAAGATTTGCCGCAGCAGCTGCAGCCTCGCACCCAGCGTGACCAGCTCCTATAACCAATATATCATACTCAAATGTCACCTTATATTCTTTTTGTGTAAGTTTTAACAAGGAACAAAATTAATACAACTTGCAACATTCTCAAAATTTGAAAATAATATATTCTCACTTTATTGTTGAAAGTTCTATTATTGTTATTTCAGGGCGTGCACCTATACGCGCAAAATATCCAACACAACCAATACCATCGTTTATATATAATTTTCCTTTATCATTCTCATAAAGACCGCTCCACTCTTCATACATAAACCTTGCAGGAGAAAAAGAAGCAATCTTAAATTGCATTGCGTGTATATGCCCCGAAAGGGTGAGGTCACTATACCCTCCTTCGCAAAGAGAGTGCCATAATTGTGGTAAATGTGAAAGTGTTATATTAAAAACATTATCGGGGATATTATTGTATATAGAGCTTAAATCAACACCTTTGACAGCATTCATTGAATGTTTATATTCAAGCAATTTTTCACCATAATCAATACCTGTTACTGCTATAGAATCATTATCACGACATATATATACAGTGCTATCCCTTAATACACTCCACCCGGCACGCTCCATCTTTTCAACTAAAGCAATGGTATTAGCTTCTCTTTTAGCCTTATCAGAGTTTTTTATATATGCACCGGTATCGTGATTACCAAGTACCATAAAAACGCCATCAGGAGCTTTTAAAGAAGAAAATTCATTAAGTAATAAATCGGTAATTTCTGAATGGTGAAGATTAATTATATCACCACCAAAAAGTATTATATCTACACCTGTGCTTGAAATAATATTAGAAATATTCTTCAACTCACTATCTGCGTTAATCATTGACCCGGTGTGAATATCAGAAATAAAAGCTAATTTATAACCATCGAATTTATCAGGCAGATTATTAAATTCTATTCTTACATTATTAACAATATAATTTGTACGGGTTATAAAAGCCGAGTATATAAATGTTATAAAAAGTAGTGACGAGAGTGAAGCGCCTATCCACAGTAGATATTTATTCCTCGATGGGAGCCATAAAATGTAAAATAGTAGACGAGGAACAGATAGAGTGAGATATATTGTTAATAATGTCATAGATATTTTCATCATATAACTACTATTCTCTTCGTCAATCATAAAATACATCAACACTGGAGTCAGTATTATAAGTATATAAGATGATATCACAACAGATAAGAATGTCTTTTTTACAAACTTATCAACATTACTATTTTTTATTCTACGATAAGCCCTGTAATCGAGAAACATTACCAATAAGGCAATAAATATTGTAATAGCTATAGTCATTATTTTATTTCAATACATTATTTATTTATATA
>JAZRMQ010000067.1:0-20609 GCA_045647745.1 Bacteroidaceae bacterium
CATTGGCAAGCGAGGAATGGGTGCTTTGGAGTTTATGCCAGAATCTTCGGGTATAAAGAAATCGGAGCAACTGAATTTGAAGGCTTTGACCGATTTGGCTCAGAAGATTTTCACAGAAAGGGAGAATGCAAAAATATCACCAGATGAGTCATTGACAATGCAGTCGCTGATTGCAGTCGGAACATCTGCAGGAGGACGTCAGCCTAAGGCTATCATCGCAATCAATCCCGAGACGGGTGAGATACGAAGTGGACAGATTGCCGGTCAGAAAGGTTTTGAATATTGCATTCTGAAGTTTGGCGATTTTCATCGTTCCTCTGCGGAACTGGAAATGGCATATTACGAAATGGCCAAGGCTGCCGGCATAAACATTATGCCTTGTCAATTGATAGAAGCAGATGGGAATAAACATTTTATAACTCAACGTTTTGACCGTGATGAAGAGCGCAAACTTCATATGCAGACACTCGCTGCTCTATATCCAGAAGCCGATAGTTATGAAAAGTTGATGATGGTATGTAGAAAGATGCGTTTACCAGCAGCCACCTTTGATGAAGTTTTTCGTAGAATGATATTCAACATTTTGGCAAATAATACGGATGATCACAATAAAAACTTTTCCTTCTTGATGAATGAACAAGGTAAATGGAGTCTCTCTCCAGCATACGACCTTACCTACATATTCAATTCGGGTGGTTACTTACCCGAACAAACACACTGTTTGATGATGAATGGAAAGTTATATGGGCATACCAAAGAAGATGCTTTGGCATTTGCCAAGGATAATGGCGTAAGAAAGCCCGAAAATATCATCAACGAAGTAGTATCCGCCATCTCCCAATTCAGGTCTTTTGCAGAAAAGCACCTTGTTGAAGAACGTTGGATTAGTGCAGTTGAAACTCGTTTGAGGGAACTTATAGAAAGTTGGGGATTCGCCGATGCATCTAAAAATGTTGTAAACATTGAAATAGGCGATATGCTCTATAAAAATGTACGCATAGAACAGACCTATAAAGGCAATTACCATCTTTACGCAACTATAAACGACAAGGAACGGAAGTTTGTGATTAGTAAGAAAAGAGAAGAATATGCATTGTTGGAGAAACAAGGAATTGCAAACCTGAATACAGAAGTCTTGAAAGGATTGATTAAAAAATTTATGGTATAAAATAGGCGTATAAAAATCGAAGAAGCCATACTTTACCGCCTTGCTAGTCAGAATTGAACAATATAGAATTGCATTGTTAAAGCCTATAACATCGCAGACAGCATAGACTGTTGCAATATCGTTTGGCAAGGCAACATATACCAACATAAACAAATTCCACACAGTACAACAGTTGTGCAGTGTGGAATTTGTTGATTATAAAGCGTAAGCTATCATTTTTATCTCTTAATAAATACAAATTCTAAAAAAAATCTTATATTTGTAACCAAAGAGTTTTTTTGAGAGCATTGCTACTGCAAACAGCAAAAAAAGCACACGTTCCAAGCAGCATATAAACTCTCTTTAAATTAGCAACTAGTATTAATCTTCGGGCGATTACACAAAAATCGATGATATACAAAAACTGAGAAGCAATGAAAAAAATTCTACATATAGTTACTGCAGGCGTTTACAAAGATGGTTTGGGTTACCAAGAAAACATTCTCCCGGCAAAGCACAAAGAGCTTGGCTACGATGTATACATAGTTTCTAATGGAAGAGAAGAAAAGGCATCGCATTACACCAATGACTTAGGCCTTAAAATTTGTGGTTTACAACAGAACAAAAGCAAATTACTTAAAATTCCATACATAAAATCCTTCACGCCCTCAACCATCGGTTTATATAACCATATATGTTCCATAAAACCGGATATCATATTTATACACGGAACAGAATCTATAGATAACTTGGCGGCCTGCAAGTATAAAAGAAAAAATCCGCACGTAAAAATATTTTCCGATCAACACGGAGATTATTACAACACACCAGTAAATACATTAAAAAGAAAATTTGTTGCAAAAACAATATACAAATACATTGCAAAAAAAATAGAATCTTGTGCCGAAAAGATGTGGGGTGTCACACCTTGGCGTGTGCACTATCTGCAGAATGTGTACAATGTCTCACCCAAGAATACCGGACTATTGGTAATGGGTGGCGATGAAAAGTTTATCGATTGGGAGCACAAAGATGCCATACGCTCAAAAATCAGGAAAGCGCATAACATCCCCGAGGATGCTTTTCTCATCATAACCGGAGGCAAGATTGACAAAACAAAGAACATACACTTGTTAATTGAGGCTTTTAATAAATTGGGCAGAGAGGATGCACACCTTATTATTTTTGGCAACTATAACGATGAAATGGAAAAGGTCTGCAAGCCAATGTTCAACGAGAGGGTTACAAATATTGGTTGGCTGAATTCAAACGATGTCTATCCTTATTTTCTTGCAGCCGACTTAGCGGTATTTCCCGGAACTCATTCCGTTCTTTGGGAGCAAGCTTGCGCAGCCGGCCTGCCTGCGATTTTCAAAGATTGGGATGGAGGTATGAATCACGTTGACGTGGGTGGCAACAGCATTCTTTTAAAAGACGTCACTGCAGATATTATAAAAGACACAATTTTGAATATTTTGGAAAACAAGAACGTATATTCAAAGATGAAAGATATTGCCGAGACAACAGGCCGAAAAACTTTCTCATATATTGAGATTGCTAAAAAATCGATAGGAATTTAAATTTTATTGCTTTTATGCTTAGATCCATATATAACAGCATTAAAGAGAGTGGTTTTTTAATCCTATTCTTTTTTATTACTCTCTCTTTAAATCATAGTTTCGGCTATTTAACATTAATAGCTTTATTTTCCATTATGTGTTTTTTTATGATTACAATAAAAAAACGCACTATAAACAAGCAAGAGGCATTGATTATATTATTCCTAATCACCTATGCTCTATTTTCATCTCTCAATAATCATACTTATAAATCATCGTCTGTTATTTTATATTTTATCGCCCCATTTTTCTTTTATCAATTTGGAGAATATGTTGCACACAGGTATAAAAGTAACAACGCATTTGTATTATTCTGGTTTATCGTAGTGTTACTTTATTCTTTTGATACTTTTTATTTCAGCATAGAGAGCATTATCTCTAGTGGCCAGATAATTGGAACAGACATCAATAATCGTACGCTTGAATTTGAAAGCGCTGGAAAGTCTTTTTCTATGAGTGCCACAAACGTAGGTTTAGCAATGGATATCGCAATGGTTGGTTTGCCAATGCTTTTTATTGAAAATAATAATAAAAGAAGATTAGCTTTTGCGATATTATTCTTATTAGGATTAGCAACAACACTGCATATGATAAATAGAACCGGATTAATAATTGCCGTGTTATGCCTTCTTACCATTATTGCGTATCGTTACAAGAAAAATATATTCGCACTACTCTTTTCAATATTTTTAATTTTTGTCACATTATACTCTTTGATATCATTTGAAATAATAGACAATGATATTATCAGCGTTTATACAGAACGAAATGACGATTTATCCACCGCTGGAAATCGTACAATAAGATGGAGTGAAGCTATAATACAACTGCCATTAAATCCATTTGGTTGGAGCGATGGAAAAGCATACTATATACACAATATGTGGTTGGATATTGCTCGTATTGCAGGATTAATTCCGTTCATTATTCTTGTTTATTTTTCTTTAAAATCTTTCAAGGATTCGTTTACTTTAATAAATAAAAACCAAAATTCTCTTTCGTATTTACTTTTAGGATTAAATGTTTGTTTTTTTATGTCCTGCTTTGTTGAGCCCATTGTAGCAGGCACGCATTTACTGCTATATTTTATGCTTTGGGGATTTACGAGTCAAATTAAACGTATAAATCTCAAGAATAAAGTAACGACAAATAGTTAATAGGCTTCATTATACACAAATAATAGTCAATAAAATGAGTATATTATTTATTACAGGTCTCTACCCCAATGAGTATATTAACCAACTAAATATACTATCTAATGGTAAAATTCAAAATGCGCCAAACGTTTTTCAGTGGGGAATTGTAGAGGGGTTGTATAAAAACAACATTGATTTCAACGTCGTTTCATTACCTTTTTTACCAGCATATCCACTAAACTACAAGAAAGTTAAAACCTTGAATGGAGATATCACATTTAATGGGGAAAAAATTGGAGATATGCTCAGTTATTGCAATTTGCTAGGATACAAAACGCACTCTATGCAAACTGTTTTGTATAAATATCTCTGCAAGTGGGTAAACAAGAATAAGGACAAAAAAGAACTCATAATCTTAACATATACACCTTATGTTCCTTTTGTTAATGCAGTAAAGAAAATCAAGAAGACCAACCCTAATGTTAAGTTAGTGTCTATTGTAACAGATTTGGTTGATGATATGATGAATTTCGCGAGCAACAGAACACCTCTTAAACGCATACAATCCTTGATGGAAATCAAGAAAACAAAAAAACTATATAAATATATTGATGCATTCGTTCTACTTTCCAAACATATGGAAGATAAAATTCCTGAAGCCAAAGGGCGTAATGTTATCGTTGAAGGTATTTGTGCAACGAAAGAATATACCCAATCAGAAAAAAGCGAAGAACGAATAATACTATACGCCGGAACACTACAAGAGTTTTCTGGTGTTCAGGATTTGGTTAATGCTTTTTCCAAAACCTCAAATCATAATTACAGACTTATAATCTGCGGAAAAGGAATTTTATCCACAATGATTACCGAAGCTGCAGAAAAAGACCCAAGAATTATTTACAAAGGAATGTTGCCTCGAGAAGAAGTCTTGTTTTTACAACAACAATCAACTGTATTAATCAATCCAAGAAAGCCCAATGGAGGGATTACTAGATATTCATTCCCCTCAAAAACTGTAGAATACCTCTCTTCGGGAACCCCAATGATTGGATATAAGCTAGAAGGAATACCCGAGGAATATTTTAATTATTATTACACCATTGATAGTTTAAGTGAAGAAGATTTAGTCCACACACTAGACGCTGTATTATCATTGCCACAAGACGAATTGGATAAAAAAGCACATAGTGCATATAAATTTATAATGGAAAATAAAACTGCAGAGAAGCAAGTTAAGAAAATTATAGATTTTATTAAATCAAGAATCGACCTTAAGCAATAATAATCAACAATTATGAAACGAGTCATCACCTACGGCACATACGACCTTTTACATCAAGGACACATTAACCTATTGCGTCGTGCAAAGGAGCTTGGCGATTATCTCATTGTAGGTGTCACCAACGATAATTTTGACCGTGAACGTGGCAAGCTAAATGTTTGCAACAACGTTCTTGAGCGAGTGGAGGCAGTGAAAGCCACAGGGCTTGCCGACAAGATAATCATAGAGGACTATTTTGGACAGAAAATCGACGACGTACAAAAGTATGAGGTTGATATTTTTGCCATTGGAAGCGATTGGGAGGGCAAATTCGACTATCTTAATGAATACTGCAAGGTTGTTTATCTGCCACGCACCGAAGGCATCTCATCGACAATGCTCCGCGAAGAAAAACAGACCTCAATCAAGGTGGGCGTTGTTGGCTGTGGAAACATTGCCAAGCGTTTTGTGCCAGAGTCAAGTTTTGTAAACGGCATAGAAATCACCGGAGCATACGACAGCGACGCAACAACCCTGAGTAATTTTGTAAAGAGCAATAATCTATCTAAAGCATACTCTTCTTTTGACGAGATGCTGAGCGATGTTGATGCTGTATATATTGCCACACCACACTTGAGCCATTACTCGTATAGCAAGCAAGCTCTGCTTGCAAAGAAGCACGTTCTGTGTGAAATTCCATTAGTACTGGAAGAGAAGCAAGCAAGAGAGCTGTATCAGCTAGCCGAGGAGCAAGGTGTCATTCTTATGGAGGCAAACAAGACTGCTCACTGCCCTGCTTTCAACCACCTGATGGTGATGATTAAGAGTGGAGCTATTGGTGAGGTGGTAGACATTGAGGCCTCACTCTCGCGCCTGTTGCCCGACCGCACACGACGCGAATTTGACCCGTCACAGGCCGGTGGTTCAATGTATGAATCGGCAGTATACCCACTACTCCCAATATTCAAACTTTTAGGTACCGAATACAAAAACCTAAACATATACTCTCGAATGGAAAATGGAGTAGATATCTACACAAAAGGTGTGCTACGTTACCCCACTGCTGTATGCTCATTCAAATTGGGGTTGGGAGTAAAGACCGAGGGAAACCTTGTAATTTCGGGAACAAAGGGATATGCATACGTGCAAGCGCCGTGGTGGAAAACCGACTATTTTGAATTGCGATACGAGGACCAGAATAATAATAAAAAATTCTTCTACAAATGGGATGGCGAAGGACTGAGATACGAGATTCAGGAGTGGATGTCGTGCATAATAAACAAGCGTTTCAGTTCAGCACGTCTCAGAAGAAGAGAGAGCATTGCAATGGCAGGCGTTATGCAACATTTTACCGAACGTAAAAACTTTATGGAAATATGAAAACTGCAATAGTAACAGGAGGAACTTCAGGAATTGGATTAGGGGTAGCCAAAATGCTTTTGGCAAAAGGCTACAAAGTCTATGCAACCTACGTTGGCGCAGATTTTACTGAGAATATTGAAAATTACAAGGCTATAAAGGTTAACCAATGCAATAGAGGGGAGTTGTATTCATTTATCTCAACATTGAAAGAGGAGTGTGCTACCATAGATTGCATAATCTGCAATGCAGGAATGAGTATTAGAAAGTCATTTACCGAGACCACAGACAACGATTGGGATAATATGATGGAGGTTGCGGTGAACTCACACTACATACTCATCCGCGAACTATACGCACACATCCCCCACGGCTCAAGAATCATATTTACAGGTTCGCAAATGGGGCTTATGCCACACGCAATGGTGCTCAGCTATGGAGTAACCAAAGCAGCAGTCCACGCATTGGCAAAGAATCTTGTAAAAGAGTTCGAAGGTACAGGAACAACAGTAAATGCCATTGTTCCCGGTTTTGTAGAAACTCCGTGGCAAAAAGAGAAACCCGAAGAGATAAAACAAAACATCTACAAAAAGACAGCGATTCATCGCTTCGCAACAGTAGATGAGATTGTAGATGCATACAAATTTTGCATTGACAACTCATTTGTAAATGGCAGCCTAATAGAGGTTAATGGCGGTTATAGCTACAAGTGATTTAAAATTTTGAAAGATGAAATTTATTCTCGCTATAATTTCTTATTTGTTAAGTCTTATTCCAAGATCTAAAAAGATACTTGTATTCTCCAGTTTCCCCGATTACACCGACAATGCATACGCGGTGTATCAATATCTCCAGAAGAACAGAGGCGAGAAATACAAATATGTTTGGATTTTCTCGGACAAAGCATCTACAACAAAACATTCAGGAGTAAAGGGATATTATAAATATTCCATTAGAGCTTTCTACTATTTTGCAAGAGCAAAATATGTTTTTTGCACGCACGGCATCTATAGCTTTTTGAACATAAAACAAAAGGAGAAGATTGTAAATCTCTGGCACGGAATGCCACTAAAGACAATAGGGTGTATGGACGCTCAAAGTGGAGGTTCAAACCCGACAAAAGCTGATTACCTGATAGCAACCAGCCCATTTTTCCAAGAGATAATGGCAAAATCGTTCAACGATATACCTTTGGACAAGGTGTTGCTGACAGGACAACCACGCAACGATATGCTTTTTGAAGCTAGCGATTTTTACAAGAACAGAGGCATAGATGTTGAAAAATATTCATCTATTGGAATGTGGTTGCCAACATATAAACAATCAATAGTTGGCGACATTCGCGTAGATGGTGTTTACAACGACAATGGTATCTCTTTTCTGTCAATGGACGAATTGAGCATTTTGGACAAACACCTGCAAAAGGCAAACACCCTGCTCATCGTCAAGCTCCACCCAATGGACGCATTGCAGAAGGTTAATTTCAGCAATTTCAAAAATCTTATGATTGTCAAGCCCAAAGATTTTAACGAGCAGTTATATCCGCTCTTGGGAACAGCTGATTTCCTTTTAACCGACTACTCCAGTGTTTGGATAGATTATTGCATATTGAAACGCCCTATTGGTTTTGTGATGAATGATATTCAAGAGTACAAGACATCACGCGGTATTACAATTGAGAATTTAGATGAAAAGCTGCCGGGAACTATAATCGACACATTGGATAAATTACTTGCATTTATTGAAAAACCAATATCAAATACAGACAATATAGAATTTTACAATACCCATTGCGACAACAGAGCTTCGGAGAGAATTGTCGATTACTTTAATTTATAAAGTCGTGGGCTTTACATTCTCATCAGGAGTGGGATTTTAAATCCCACTCCTGATAATTTTAGATAGTTCTACAAAATCCTGCTAAAACTCAACAACTCCAATTTCAACAAACTCAATCTGTGTATCACCAACAGCCTCAATCTTAAAAGTAGACACACCCATTGCCAAACCTTGATAGATAAACCTCTCGGGCTTATCAGCAACAAGAGTAGTTGACAAATTCTTTGCAGTTACCTTGAAATTACCCTTTGCAATAATGCTGAAGAAATAACCACCAAGCCACCCAGCATCCATTGTAGATGTTAGAGTCTGCCCACTCGTTAAAGAAAGTATATTATTGGCAACTGTTCCATTAGTAGCAAAATCACTAAAACCCTTTGCCGATTTTGCCACCTTTCCAACCAAACCACAAATATCTGAAGATAGATAATCGCCAGCAATACTATCAATATTTAGTTTAATGAGATTGTCAACACTGGCAACAGGAACAGTCCAAGCAGCAACTTTTATACCAGCCATCTTATGAGCCTTAATATCCTCCTCGGTCAATGTAGAGTAGCTTGGATACCACCAAGTAGCATCACTCTCTCTGGACTTACCTGTAATTGAATTTGTAGTACCAACAATTTGTGTGCTGATATACCACAGAGGAGTCTTTTCCGATAGACTTCTCGCATAGTCCAACAACTCATTTGAGAATGATGTAAAACCAAAGTTACCTTCACCAAGAATACTCTTGCCAAGTTCATAGGCTTGAAGAACGTGCTCTTGTGTTGTTCCACTTGTCTTGATTTCAGCTATTGGAAACACCCCGCTGTGCTTGCAAGTATTAAAGAACTCAGATAGCGTTGGAATCTCGCGCCTAAACCTTACATCGGAGCTTTTTAGAACATAATTGTCGCGCAGCTCTTGCAGTGTCTTGTCGGCAACATTAACAGTGTCTGCTATTGTGGAGTAGTCGCTCTTGTTCATCATTGTTCTGTTGATGCTTGCATCGTGCATCAGCACCAGCTCATTATCCTTTGTGGGACAAAAATCAGTCTCAACATATTTAAATCCACAATAACCGGCATATCTGTAAGCATCCAGCGAATTTTCGGGAATACCATTTTGTGCAATTCCTCTGTGAGCTATAAAATCAATACCAGTGCGTGCCTGTATCTGCCCCACATTTTCATTTGCCACATCACCTTTAATCTTGTAATCAAATGGGAACGATGCAATAACCCTGTCGGCAGCCCAATGCCTAATTGAACCAATAACCACATCGCCGTGACTTAATGCTTTGCCATATATCTCGCCACGCAACAGCTTTGTCTCGGTATTAAAGATAATCTTGATGGCAGATGATACTGTATTCGCCTTATAGTTCAGTGTTCGCCAATTAGCACAAACATTCTTTAAAATATAAGATGTTCCTTTTATAATGAGTACAGGGTCAGCACCAAAATCAATGGTAGTACTAACAGGGTCGATGGTTACAATATCATCTTTATTATTCAGCGATTGTATCAATGTAACATCGCCACCAATATAATTCAAATCAACATCTGTTAAAAACTCTTTTGGAACAACTGTTGCATATAGTTCTACATTTTTATCTTGCAGGGTAACATAAGCATTTGTATCTGATGGGTCTAAAGCAGGATTATAAAGCACAGCAGCAAACAGCACACCAACCGTCTCTTCTTTTGTAATTACATAATAATTATATGCGCCTCTTGCCTGACTATAACCAATACCCTCAGTTCTAAAGCCGTCATCACCTGTAGCATTTTCTGCCTTGAGCGACTTCACACCATCGTAGCTGTATCTTAACTCCAACCCCTCGGGAATATCACCCTTAACACCCACAACAACCTTGTCTCCTTTTTGAGCAGGTATAGCTTTGATGGTTCTCACACCAAATTGATTAAACCCATTCTGCGGAGTGCCATTGGCAGTAGGAAGTTTTTCTTTATTAATTATCAACCTCTCTGTCAAAGCTTTTTGGCTCATCACCACATTGTCATTAAACCCAACAGTTTGCACAATCGCAGTTTTATCTATTTTTGAGAATATTTGTTCCCTAACAGCAATACTCAATTTCTGCTCTGTGATAGAATTATCCTGTATATCGGCTGTGGAGGCTGAGCCTAAATCAACCCATTCACCCCAAGAGAGAGCACCATTCCCCACTCCTATGCGTGTTTTATAACTGAATGTGCCATCAGAATTCAAGGCATATTTAAACTGGCTGACACTGCCTGCTTTGCCCTCGGACAATGCTGCAGAGCTGTTATTAATTACTGTCAGCACAAATGTTTCACTATGAGAACCATCTTTGTAGACACCGCTGTATATGCAATTATCAACATAAGCATCGAGCGAAGTAACCTGCCCTACATCAATCTTTTGTTGCAGTTTGCCCCAATTTCCCCAAGAGGGAACGCCGTCTACAATTTTGCCCGTGCGATGATAAACCCCGGTTGTTACATCGTTGCAATCATTCATCATCAACGTCTGCCCAACAACTCTATCCTTTTGTAGTTTATCATCATTTCCACTTTCACAAACAAACAGATGCCCCACAATATAATGTTCGCCACTGCAAGGTTCAAAAGGCAAGCCGGCAGCAAGGGCACTTTTATGGTCTATCTTTACAATATCGTATCCTGTTTTTAGGTGATTATCGAGGCTGTCGCCTAAATACCAATCACTCATTGAGCTATCCTTTAACGAACGATAGCTGCTTTGTTGTACATCCTTTGTCATATCTCTTCTCTTTTAAGCAAAAAGCAAGCACCACAATCTTTAACTGACCAAAGCAATAAAAGCTTTGCAGTGCCCGCCGATTAACACTTTGCCCACCCCATCAGCAAACACAAACGTTCACCTCGGGAGTTTTAGAGGCCACCAAACTTTCAAGGCGCGACTCCAACGCCTGTATCTTGCCAAGCAAGCAATTCAACGCCTCGTTTATATTGCCAATTATACCATCACACAACAGCTCAACCTTAATATCCTCCCAAGCAGGCTTGCCCTTTTTAGTAGGCATTGTAGCATAGAGAGTTCTTGTATCGGGAGTCAACGGCATAGACACTCGCCCCTCGTGGCGGCTATCAGTTTTAGCCACATACTCAACTTTTCCATCCTTGTCAACCAAAAAGCCAAAGGCCACACCCTTTCCATCGCCAACAGCCCTGAAGCGGACACGGCTAAAATTCCCCTTAAAAGGAGCAAGGTCGACACGGTAGCAAGCATAGCCCTTCACCGGCACAATTGTACCATCGGCCATTGCAGCACCTTTAAGAACAGCATTGGCATTAACCACACAAGGAATACCAATGTAACGCGCCAAAGCATTATGCCTCTCAGTCAGCACCTTCAACGAAATTTTATCAACCAAATTACTTTTCACACCACTGCATTTTGCAGAATTTAAAATACGTTCTTTTTCCATAGGTAAATTAAAATTAACACCGCAAAGATAGCACCGGAGCATTAGCAAAAAGTTGCTATTTTGATAAAAAAACAGATTAAAGCAAATAAAAGAATCACTACCATCAAGGTATATATAAGCCAAATAAACAATGAAAATTTTAATCAAAAACAATTATCAGAACTTTCAAAAGATTCTGCAACAAAATTGTTTATTAATAAAATAAACACTAAATTTGCGTTATATCGTTCAACTGATATAACACGCAATAACACAAATATGCCAACACTCCTGCAAATAAACAGCGCACTGAACAAAGGCTCCACCGGAAGAATTGCCGAACAGATTGGTGTCCTTGCTACGCAGCAAGGGTGGAAGGTATATATTGCACACGGAGCAAGGTACACGAATAACAGCAATCTAAGCACTATTCAAATTGTAACAAAAGCCGAAGAGAAGCTGCACGCCGTTGAAAGTATGCTGTTCGACTCGCACGGCTTAGGCTCGAGAAAAGCGACCAAAAAGTTTGTAGAAAAAATCAAAGAGATTAAGCCTGATATTATACACCTACATAATATTCACGGCTACTATTTGAATTATAAAATCCTATTTGAATATCTTTCAACAATCGATACACCTATCGTGTGGACACTGCACGATTGTTGGACAATGACCGGGCACTGTGCACATTTTGACGCAGCCGGGTGCGATAAGTGGAAAAGAAGTTGCAACAACTGCCCTTTAAAAGGAGAATACCCAAAGTCAATCCTTTTAGACCGTTCAACACGCAACTACAATCTAAAAAAGAGATTATTCACGTCACTAAAAAATGCAACCATTGTACCGGTGTCGCAATGGTTGAGCGGTATTGTAAAGGAATCATACCTTGGGAAATATAATATCAAAGTCATAAACAATGGTGTAGACATCAACATTTTCAAGCCAACAGACAGCAAAGAACTACGTGACAGACTCAATATTGGAGACAAAAAGGTTCTGCTTGGCGTTGCAACAGCTTGGAGTGAGAAAAAGGGGTTGAATGACTATATAAAATTAAGCAAACAGCTATCATCGGAATATCAGATAATTTTAGTTGGAGTAAGCAAAAACATCAAAAACATATTGCCTGAAACAATTATTGCCATAGATAAAACAAATTCCCAAAAAGAATTGGCAATTTATTATTCAATGGCAGAAATTGTATTAAATATCTCATACGAAGAAACGTTTGGCCTCTCAACAGTAGAAGGTTTTGCTTGCGGCACACCAAGTATTGTATATAACAGAACCGCCAGCCCTGAGTTAATCACACCCCAAACAGGCATTGTTGTAGAAAAAGGTAATATAACAGAGCTTTCAAAAGCCATTGAAGAGATATGCAGCAAAGGCAAAGCACACTACTCTGCAGCCTGCCGTGAACGAGCTGTCAAATTATACAACAAAAACGACAGGTTTAATGAGTATATCGAGTTATACAATTCTTTGTTAGAAAATAGATAATTGTATTCAAGGAATTTAAAATTAGAATTACAGACAAAAACAAAATCCTCTCTCATTTTTTGAGAGAGGATTTTATTGTCGGGGTGACAGGATTCGAACCTGCGACCCCCTGGTCCCAAACCAGATGCGCTACCAACTGCGCTACACCCCGAATAACGGTTTTTTAATTCGGCAACCATCGCTGCCACAGCCTAAAGAGCCGACACCGCCGAGCCCTGCTCTTTGCCTTTCAGTTGTCGGGGTGACAGGATTCGAACCTGCGACCCCCTGGTCCCAAACCAGATGCGCTACCAACTGCGCTACACCCCGAAACTGTTTTTCAAAAACTTTCAACTGCTTGAAAGTTGGTATCGAATACCGGAGTGCAAAGATACGCTTTTTTTTCTACTTTGCAATGCTTTTTACAACAAAAATTATATAAAAAATTAGAGCGATTAAAAATCCTTTAATCGCTCTAATTGTGCAAAGAGTTATAATCCGGCTAAACGCCGTCTGTTATTTTACTTTTTTCATCTCGTCAAGATACGAATAACCATAGCTTGAATATCTGTTGCTGCCTCGTGAGCCATAGGTTTTCTTTGTCAAGTCGTCGCCATTGACAACAATTGCCACATTCTCGAGTTTTTTCTCAGTCACAAGCGAGGTGATAAATTCAGCATCGGCCTTGTGAGTATAGCCCAAGCGCACCACATAAGCAACAATATCGGCAACACGGTTCACAATCAACGAATCGGCAACAAGGCCAACAGGAGCAGCATCCAAGATGATATAATCATACTTCTCGCGCAAATACTCTATTGCCCTATCCAAATTACTGCCCGAAAGGAGCTCGGCCGGGTTAGGAGGCACAATACCGGCAGGAAGCAGGTCTAAGCCATCGACAACATTCGATGGAATAATTAGCTTGTCGAGCATTGTCACCTCATCCTCATCGGCCGCCAAATAGCTTGTCAAGCCCTGACGAGAGTTTTCAAAGTTAAACACCTCGGCAAGACGTGGGCGACGAATATCACAACCCATCAAAAGCACCTTTTTACCAAGAAGCACGGTGCTGACAGCAAGGTTCGACGCAACAAAGGTCTTTCCCTCGCCCGAGATTGTTGAGGTAAACATTATAACCTTGCCCTGAGTCTTTTTCATCACAAACTGCAAGTTTGTGCGCAGTGTGCGGAACGCCTCGGCCATAACATCGTTCTTGTTTTTCTCAACCACAATGGGCTTACCAACAGCCTTTTTAGCACCCTTGCGACCGCCGACCATTGGAATGGCACCAAGATAGGGAGCATTGATAGCCGCCTGAGCCTCCTCGGCAGTGTCGAACTTGTTGCGCATAAGCACGCGTATATAGATGTAAGCCACAGGCAAAAGAACACCAATGAACAGCGCCAACAGATAAATCATCTTTTTGTTTGGCGACACAATACCCGAGCAATAGGGAGCGTCGATGCAACTGAGATTATCGGACTGAACCTCGATACTCAACAGCGTCTCTTCATATTTTTGCAAAAGCATCACATAAAGCCCCGATTTAATATCACACTCGCGTGTTATTGTCAAGAGCTGACGCTCAACCTCGGGCGACATCTCAAAGCGGCCGGTGTATTTATCGGCAAGGATAGCAGTAGCCTTGCGCTCTACTGCCAAAGACTGGTCAAGAGCCTGCAAAGCAGTGCGCAAATCATCCTGCATTGCGCGCAGCACCGTTGTAGCATTTTTCAAAACAGGGTTCTCCTCGGTTGTTGTCTGCAACAGAGTCTTACGCTCCATCACTCTTGAGTTATAGTTGTTTATCAAGGCTACAAGAGCAGGGTCGAGAGTAACACCAAAAGATGCCGGAATAACCTGCATATCGTTCTTTGGGTCATTGACAAAGTCATTCATAAACTTTGAAGCCTCAATCTTGAGGTCGATAAGTTCGAGCTGCTTCACATACTCGGCCTTCTTTTGAACAATCTGCGTTGCATTGAGCTTGGGGTCGATAAGTTCATTCTCCTTTTTATATGCAGCAAGACTGCCCTCCATCTCCTCGAGCTCCTTTCGCAATGATATCAGACGCTCCGAGATAAAAGCCTCGGTGCGGCAAGCAACCTGACGCTTTGTCTCGTTTGTCACATTGTTAAAGCTCTCCATAATAGAGTTCAGGAACACAGTGCCCTCAACAGGGTCGGGAGTGTTGTAAGAGAGCACCACCACCGATGCAGTCTTTGACAACGGAGATATTGCCAACGCCGACTTGTAGCGGGTTGCCACAGCGTTAACCGGAGCCACAGACACAAGCACATTTCCCTCGGCAAGCTGTGCCTCTTTGTTGCGGTCAATAACCACATTACCCTCGGGAGTTTTCAATGTATAAGGGAAGGCTGTGAGTTTCAAGCCCTGCTTAATCTCATTATTATATTCATAGGAGAGGGTTGCAGTGCCAGCATTGTCAACTGCAATATCCATCTTTAGCACACCGAGCAAATTAGCCTGTGCCTCCTTGTCGGCAGTCACCACAAACGGAGTGGTATTTTTGTACAAAACACTATCCTCGCCCCACTGATACTTTATATAAAGTTCCGAGTCAACAACAGCGCCACGAACAACAGCCATTGACGACATCAGCTCAATCTCATTCTCCACGTTCGAGGTCCTGCTCTGCATACCAAAATCGGCCAACATATCCGATGGCGACAACACCGAACCACCCCTCTCGCTATCCTGCAACAGCACCTTTGCCGCCACATTATAGACCGGAGTCACAAAGCGCAGATAGACAAAAGCAAATGCCACGCACACAATAGCCGACAGCACAAAAAGATGCCAATAAGAGCGCAAATAACCAAGAATGACACGAAAATCAATGCCGCTCTCCTCTTTCTCCTTGTCGATATTTATATTTTCATTTTCTCTCATACCTTATTATTTTAAGATATTATACAAAAGTGATGTCAAAGAAATAAGGATTGATGTACCCGAGAACCAAAGAGAAGTGCTTGAACCAATGTCAGAGTTCTTTGCCTTTGATTCGTTAGGTGTCACATACACCACATCATTCTGCTGCAGATAGTAATATGGCGAGTTCAAGAGCGACACATCATTGAGGTCGAGCTCTGCAATCTCCTTCTTGCCATCGCCATTCTCGCGGATGACCTTTATATTCTCGCGCTGTCCGTATATTGTAAGGTCGCGCGCAAGCGCCAAAGCCTCAAGAATAGTCACCTTGCCATTCTTAATGGTAAATGTTCCGGGCGCTGTAACCTCGCCAAGCACAGAAATTTTGAAATCCACAAAGCGCACCACAACAACAGGAGTCGATGAGAATGAACTTTGCACCTTTGCAAGCACACACTGCTCAGCCTCGGAAATTGTCAAGCCACCCACCTTCACCTTGCCCACATTGGGGATTGTGACGTTGCCATCAGCATCAACAAGATAGCTGTGCAACACAGGCTGCGACTGCAAAGTTACAGACCTTGTATTGTCCGAAGGAGACACCAAGTTATACGCCAACGAAGATGCAGGATTGTCGGGATTGCTCACAAGAATGTTCAACAAATCATTAGGCTGAATCTTTGGCTCGTGCACAGCAAACGCCTGCTCCATACCACTCCACTCCTTGCTATTCTGCAAATAAGGCACCTTTTTATACGACGTACACGATGCCAAGAACAGAATCGCAAGCAAAGAGAGAAGCATAAAATTCTTTTTCTGCAAAGTTCTCATACTCTATTTTAATTTAATTATTATCCACAATCATCAGCTGCCCACCAAGGGCTATACACTAATTATGGCAAATATACAAAACATTTACCACAACTCATTACATTTTTTAAGAAAAAACAGCCTCGCCAACAAAAACCCACAATTAGTTTGACTTTAAGCCATCGTTATTGTATTTTTGCAGAAATTTATTTTTATGAAACAGAGAGGAAAAAACAGCAAAAAACCATTGATATTCATTGCACTGGCAGCAGTTGCAATCATCGCATATTTTGCCTCAACAATGGGCTACAAATACTACTCGGTGAAGATGCTGAAGATAGAACTCGACGAGCCGGCCTACATCTACATAACCCCGCAGGACAACGCTGCCTCAATCATCAAAAAGATAAAGGAGATTGCGCCACAAGCCAACACCGACGGCTTTATGGCACTCGCCGAGCACAACAAATTCGACAGCCGCAAGCGCAGTGGAAAATACGCCATCAAGAGCGGCGACACGATGGCCCGGATATACAACCGCATAGTAAGCCGCCAGCAGACACCCGTGAGAGTCATTGTCCCGGCAACACGCGAGGTACAAAAAACCATAGGCGTCATCAGCAACCAACTAATGGTCGACTCTGCCGAGCTAGCCGCATACACCAACCCCATAGCAATGTCCTGCTTTGGCTTTGAGCAAGACGCAATACCGGCATTTTTCCTCCCCGACACCTACGAGGTCTATTGGGATATCTCGGCAATGGAGTTCTTTGAAAAAATGTCATCGTGGAACCGCAAATACTGGAACGACGAGCGCAAGGCAAAGGCAAAAGCCGCAGGGCTCACCCCCATCGAGGTATCGACACTCGCATCAATCGTCGACGAGGAGACCGCCAACGTGGGCGAGATGCCAACCGTTGCAGGCCTTTACATCAACCGCTTGAAGCGCGGAATGCCATTGCAAGCCGACCCCACAGTAAAGTTCGCCCTCGGCGACCCCACACGCAAGCGCATACTAAAGAAAGACCTCGAGGTAAACTCGCCATACAACACCTACAAGAACACCGGGCTACCTCCGGGCCCCATCCGCATCCCCACCAAGCAAGCAATAGAGAGCGTGCTCAACTACCAAAAGCACAACTACCTTTATATGTGCGCAAAGGAGGATTTTTCGGGCACACACAATTTTGCCAAGACACTCAACGAACACAATGCAAATGCCAGAAAATACCAACAAGCATTGAACAAATTAAATATCAAAAAATAAAACAAATTGCATTATCCCTATGAAAAAACATCTTCTCACCATAATAACCGCACTCCTTGCAACCATCGGGAGCCTTGCACAAAACAACACCCAAGCACTAATCCCCTACCCCAATAAAATAGAACAGTGCAGCCAAGGCAAGACCTTTACAATAAACAACGCCACCACAATAAAAAGCACACTGCCCGACGACACATTCACCATCGCCGAGCTGCGACGCATCACCCAAAAACGTCTGGGGCTGACACCAGCCATCAATAACAAACGCACAAAAAACACAATCTCGCTCGAGATTGACAGCACCATCTCGGGGCGCGAGCACTACACCCTCGAGGTCAACAAAAACGGCATCTTCATCAAAGGAGCAACCAAGGGAGCAATCTTCCTTGCCCTGAAGACCCTCGACCAGCTTTTTATTGGCGACAGCCACAACACCGCCGAGAGAAAAATTGCGCACACACGCATCGACGACAACCCACGCTACCCCTTCAGAGCAATAATGCTCGACCCCGCCCGTCACTTCATCCCCACAAAAGACGTAAAGCTGTTCATCGACCAAATGGCTCGCTTTAAATTCAACGTACTACAGCTGCACCTCACCGACGACCAAGGCTGGCGCATAGAGATTAAGAGCCACCCCGAGCTGACAGCAACAGGCGCGTTCCGTGCCCCCGGCGGCAGCAACCAAGGCCCCGACAACGGCTACTACACACAAAGCGAGATAAAAGAGATAATCCAATATGCCGCCGACCGAAACATAGAGGTAATCCCCGAGCTCGACATTCCCGGCCACTCAGTAGCAATCCTCGCCGCGCATCCACAGCTTGGCTGCGCCTTCCGCCACAACGACAAAAAAGAGCTTGGACACACCACCAATATGATGCTGTGCGCCGCCAACACCCACGTATACAGCATTTACGCCGACATAATCAAAGAGATTGCAGCACTCTTCCCGTCAAACCACATACACCTTGGTGGCGACGAAGCAGCCGTTAAAGAAAACTGGGCAAAATGCCCCGACTGCCTTGCAATGATGGAGCAACTGGGCTACGACAAGCCCTCGCAGTTGATGATACCATTCTTCAACAATATCCTCAGCGCTGTGCGCAACAACGGCAAACGCGCTATTTTGTGGTGCGAGCTCGACAACATCTGGCCACCGGCCAACGACTATCTGTTCCCCTACCCGGCCGACGTCACCCTTGTCACTTGGCGCAACGCCCTCACACCAAAATGTATTGAGCTCACACGCAAGAACGGGCACAACCTTATTATGGCTCCGGGCGAGCACGCCTATCTCGACTACCCACAATACCCGGGCGACCTACCCGAATTCAACAACTGGGGAATGCCCGTGACAACCCTTGAGCAGAGCTATAAACTCGACCCGGGCTACGCCCTGCCCACCGCCGAACAGTCGCACATACAAGGAGTGATGGCCACCCTTTGGGCCGAAGCTATCAGAGACATCAACCGAGTGACCTATATGGCATTTCCACGTGCTATGGCCATTGCCGAAGCCGGTTGGAGCAATATCGAACAGCGCAGTTGGGAGAGTTTTAAACAGCGCATCTACCCCAATATCACCGAGATGATGAAAGATGGAATCTCAGTGCGTGTGCCATTTGAGATTGTAGAGAGATAACAGGGCTAACCTGCAAAGTCTGGGTGTAGTCTATTGATTTATAGAATTGATTGTAGTTTCAACTTTTTTGAAATTGCTTCCGCTCACTTTGTGGGTAAATTTACCCACACTCACATACTCGCAATCTTCAACCTTGTTCAGTTGTCTTATATTCTTTCTATAGTCTTGCTACCTGTACTTTCTGTGCGACAGAAAGTACCAAAGAACTGGGCAGTCGTGTACGGCATTCGGTGCTTCCTTTGCTCACAAATTGCAAACAGCTTTGCTGTTGCAATATTCTTCGGTCGGTTCGCCCCTCGCCCCTCGCAGCTTGTCGCAATGCTTGGGGCGGCAAGAACTCGCTGCGCTCAAACATCATACCGCCTATTTCCCAAGCATTGCTCGGCTGCTCACTGTGCCTCCCAATGCTGCCCTTTCGCTTTCAGCGACGAATTACCTTTGCAATGAAAATTTATTGACATATATCGCGGATTTTAGCGCGTACAATGGTAATATCAAAGAAAGAACCGGCAGTGTCAAAATCACAACGGAAATCCCTGCTGTTTGGAGGCCATTGTGCGAGGCACGTTTAAACGTAGTGCGGCAATTATCTTTTCTTAAAATTGCCGTACGCAGTGCGATCCGCAGCACCCGACAAACAGCAGAAAGGATTGAAGTGGCAAGTTTGTGACGGCCGAGGGATGTTGCAAAGCAACTCGCGAGCAGAAGGAACAAACGACTGATTTTGTCTC
>JAZRMQ010000068.1:0-38866 GCA_045647745.1 Bacteroidaceae bacterium
AACAAAAGGCAGCAAAGCCAAGTGACGTGCACGCTTAACAGCCTGTGCAATACGACGCTGGAACTTCAAAGAAGTACCTGTGATGCGACGTGGGAGAAGTTTACCCTGCTCGTTCAAGAACTTCTTCAAGAACTCGGGATCTTTGTAGTCGATATACTTAATACCGTTCTTTTTGAAACGGCAATATTTCTTTTTCTTGACATCCACTGTAGGAGGAGTCAAATATCTGATTTCTGAAGGTGTCTGTGCCATAATTAGTTCTCCTTATTACCTTTTAAATTTCTTCTCTTGGCAGCATACTCAGCAGCATACTTATCCAATTTAACTACCAATGAGCGAATAACGCGCTCGTCGCGACGATACTGCAACTCTAACTTAGAGATAACCTTAGGCTCTGCGTTGAATTCAAACATTACATAGAAGCCAGTGGTCTTCTTCTCGATGGGGTAAGCAAGTTTCTTAAGTCCCCAGTTCTCCTCATTGACAATCTCAGCACCTTCAGCAGTGAGAATGCCTTTGAATTTCTCTACCGCTTCCTTCATCTGAGCATCAGACAAAACGGGAGTCAAAATGAAAACGGTCTCGTATTGATTCATTTTTAATTAATAAATTGGTTAAACAATCGTTTTTACTAAACGCGGGTGCAAAGATATATATTTTTTCTTAAATACAAAAGACATTGAGCATCTTTTTGCCCAAGAGCACTCTATTTGAGCCTAAAAACGGAGATTCAGCAACTATTTACACTTAAAATTCTTTATTTTTTATAAAAAAATTTCGTTCTCTTAATATTTATGACTTTCTTTGCAAAAGGAATATAATAAAAAAACATATAGCACTATGGCAAAAAAGATTCAACTTATCGGATTTATCCTCATCATCATCGGAGCCGTGCTCATCTCTTTGAGTATGACACTTGCGTGGAACAACTACAACGCTCTTAGCTTTGGCTCTGTAGCCTTGATTATCATAGGCATCATAACCTACGTTTACGCCGGCAAAAAGGCTATCAACGACGATATCAAAAAGGATTAAAAGACACTTATCCAAAAAAGGACTAGCAATAAGTCCATATTAAAGCAAAAAAATAAGCACCCGCAGCGGGTGCTTATTTTTTTTGCCTATAAAGGGAGAAAATTACGCCTCAGCATCGGGCGCGATGAGCTTATAACCCTTACCGTGTATATTTATAATCTCAATATTACTATCATCCTTCAAATGCTTGCGCAACTTAGTGATGTAAACATCCATACTGCGGGCATTGAAATAATTATCATCCGTCCACACAGTCTTTAGCGCATAGTCTCGCTGCAAAATCTCGTTGCGATAAGCACAGAGCAAGCTCAACAGCTCCGACTCCTTTGTTGTGAGTTTTGTCTGTTTGTCGCCGAAAGTAAGCAACTGCTTTTGAGTATCGAACTGAAAACCACCAATCTTGTACAAAGCATTCTCCTTGCTCTTTTTGCCACAAACACGACGTAGCACAGTCTCAATGCGCACCACAAGTACCTCCATACTGAAAGGCTTTGTTATATAATCATCGGCGCCAATCTTAAAGCCCTCGAGAATATCCTCGTTCAATGATTTTGCAGTGAGGAAGATAATGGGAATCTCGGGGTTGAGAGCACGAATATCCTGCGCCAGCGTAAATCCATCTTTTATCGGCATCATCACGTCAAGCACACACAAGTCAAATTTTCCTTTCAAAAAAGCCTTATAACCAGCATCACCATCGGGACACAACTCGGCATAATAACCCTTTGCCTGAAGATACTCACGCAAAAGCATACCCAAATTCTCATCGTCCTCGCATAGCAAAATTCTCTGTTTCTCTTCCATAATAAAATTATTTTAAAGGTAATACAATTATAAATGTTGTCCCCACGCCACTCTCACTCTCGGCGTGTATAGTTCCACGATGCGCCCTCACAATCTGTTTCACGTATGCCAATCCAAGACCAAAGCCCTTTACATTGTGAACATTACCGGTGTGCACACGATAAAACCTCTCAAAAATCTTCTTCAGATGCTCTTTTTTCATTCCAATGCCGTTATCCTTAACCGACAGCATAAATTTCCCGCCCGAATTCCAAGTTCTGATTTCAAGCTCAATGGGCACCTCCTGACGTCTGTACTTCACAGCATTATCAAGCAAATTAAACACCACATTGGTAAAATGCATCTCATCAGCAACGACATAAGGGTCGGATGCCTCGAGCGACGTTTTTATAGAGCCACCACCTTGGTTCACCTTCATCGTAAAAGTGTTTACAATACCCGAGATGAGCTCATTTGCGTCAAGCTCCTTCATATTCAGAGCTGCGGTATTCTTGTCGTCAAACATTGACATCTGCAACACCTTATCAACCTGAAAGCGCAAGCGTTTTGTCTCACTCGACACAACCCCCGAAAGGCGTTGCATCATCTCGGGCGACTTTGCCACACTCTCATCCTGCAGCATCTGTGCAGCAAGCGAGATAGATGATATTGGCGTCTTGAACTCGTGAGTCATATTATTGATAAAGTCATTCTTCATTTTTGTTATCCTCTTGTGCCTTACAGCCATATACAGCGTAAACACAAATGTTATTAACAAAACAAAAGTGAACAACAATGAGGGTAACATAAATTTAACCGAACCATATATAAATTTGTTCAATGCCGATTTTGGGAAACAAATCTCAAGCATTGCCGCACGCGCCGGCTTATCATTCTCGAACAACGGTTGCCTAATCATCTTTCCACAATCATCGCCAATGCTATTATAAACCGTATCGCGACCATTATGGTCCAGCACCCTCATACCAAAAGGCATATCCACCCCATTACCACGCAACTCAGACGCGATAAAACGTTCAAGCCCCTCAAAATCCTCAATTCTTGTCTGCAAAGGCTTTGTGCCGGCATTGTCAAGCATATGAAAAATCACCTCATCAAGCACATCACGCTGATATTTCGCCCTCATTTTCAACACATCGTGCTGCAAACGCTGCGCCTCTTCCACTGTGAGAGCCTTGCTTAAATCCTTGATAAAGAAATCCTCATCCAAATGGTGATAATCCTTTGGAACAGCAGTGTTCACCGTTATGGTAGAGACAACCCCGCCATTATTGGTAGAGGTTGTATAGCTACGCACAACCATTGAATTTCCGCTAACAAAGCTACCTTTTTTAATATAGCCACTATTATCCTCGGTCAGATACTTGCGCACCTCATCCATCTCAAGCCTGTGAGCCACTTTATTAAGGCTACGGCGTGCACCCTCATAACACTGCTCCTTGCGTATGGAAATAAGCGTGTCAATATATGTAACCTGCAAATAGAGCAAGGCCACAAAACAAACGCCCATAACAAAGGCAACAGCACTTATAGTCATCTTTTTCATATCACAAATATAAAACCTACATTTTTATATACAAAAAACAAACAGCAATGAATTTAAAACAATTTTCATTAATTAACATTACAAGCAGAATTACTTGCGATTTTAACAATCACAAAAACCATTCACAAAGCAAAAAAGCTAAAAGCGAAACTATTTTAACATAAATATAACATAAAAAGGACAGGGTTCCCTGTCCTTTTTATGTTATTATCAGCACGAGTCAAATTACTCCTCGTCTTTAACAGCCAACTCTTCAACAAGTTTATTCTGAACGTCACCGGGCACAAGTTCATAGGTCGCAGGCGACATAATGAACGATGCACGACCACCGGTGAGTGAGCTCAATGTTGTTGAGTACGAAGCCATCTCCTTCAAAGGTACTTTAGCAGCAAGTTTCTCATAACCATTCTCGCTCTCCATACCCATAATCATACCGCGACGGCCCTGAATATCACTCATCACATCACCCATCTTGTCCGATGGAACAAATACCTCAACATCATACACAGGCTCAAGAATCTTTGGACCTGCCTCACGGAATGCTGCGCTGAAGGCATTGCGACCAGCAAGCATAAACGAAAGCTCGTTAGAATCTACCGGGTGCATCTTTCCATCATATACAATCACGCGAACGTCGCGAGCATAAGAACCCGTAAGCGGACCACGCTCCATACGCTCCATAACACCCTTGAGGATTGCCGGCATAAAACGAGCATCAATGCTACCACCCACAATACTATTCACAAACACCAATTTACCACCCCACTCAAGAGTAACCTCCTCGGTAGCCTTGGCATTAATCTTATACTCCTGACCGCCGAAACGATAAACCTCTTGCAATGGCTTGCCCTCCTCATAAGGTTCAACAATCAGATGCACCTCGCCAAACTGTCCGGCACCACCCGACTGTTTCTTGTGACGATAATCGGCACGAGCAGCCTTTGTAATAGTCTCACGATAAGGTATCTTTGGCTCCTCATATTTAACCTGAACCTTCTCAACGTGCTCAAGACGCCATTTCAAGGTACGCAAGTGGAATTCACCCTGACCGTGAACAATAGTCTGACGCAACTCCTTAGACTGCTCAATACGCCAAGTAGGATCCTCCTCGTGCATACGATTGATAATTTGCATCATCTTCTCAATCTCAGCCTCATTTACCGGCTTGATTGCACGTGAATATTTAGAAGCTGGATACTTTACAAGAGCAAACTTGTGTGTACAATCCTTTGCATTAAGAGTATTACCAATCTTAATATCCTTCAACTTAACAGTACATCCCAAATCGCCGGCTTTCAACTCATCAACAGCCACACGATTAGCACCAGCACTGCAATAAAGCTGAGCCAAGCGCTCCTTTGAGCCACGGTCGGCGTTTACAAGGTCGTCGCCAGCCTTCAATGTACCACTCATCACCTTAAAGTAGTTCACCTCACCAATATGTGGCTCAACAGATGTCTTATAGAAGAAAATAGATGTTGGAGCCTCGCTGTTGTAAGGAACAGTCTCACCCTCGGCATTAACAGGCTGTGGCATATCGGTAATTTCAGGAGCAACGTTAGCAAGGAATTCGAGCAAACGGCTCACAGCAACGTCAGTCGACGCCGAGCAGCAAAGCACCGGATAAACGCTATCAGTCTCAAGACCCATACGTGCACCCATACGAATTTCATCGGTTGTCAACTCCTCAGCCTCGAAGAACTTATCCATCAAGCCCTCCTCATTCTCGGCAGCCTTCTCCACAAGCTCCATATGAAGCGCTTTTGCCTTCTCGAGCTCACCTGCAGGAATATCCTCAACGAGCGGTGGCTGACCCTCACCGGTAAAAGTGAGTTTCTTCATCAAAAGAACGTCGATAATAGTGCTGAAACCGGGACCGGCATTCAAAGGATACTGCACAGGCACAACCTTTGAACCATAAATAGACTGCAACTGCTCAATGATTGTATCATAGTCACACTTCTCATTGTCGACCTGATTAACCACGAACATCATAGGCTTTTTCATTTTCTTGATGTAGCGATAGCAGTTTTGTGTGCCCACCTCGACACCATACTGGCCGTTAATGACCATCATAGCCAAATCGGCAACAGTCATCGCACTAACCATACTGCCCGCAAAATCATCAGAACCCGGACAATCGATAAGATTCAGTTTCTTGCCCGCCTGCTCAATCTGGAAAACAGTCGAAAACACCGAATAGCCATACTCCTGCTCTACAGGGAAGTAGTCACTAACGGTGTTCTTAGCCTCAATTGTACCTCTACGTTTAATAATTCCACCCTCATAGAGCATAGCCTCTGTGAGAGTGGTTTTTCCAGAGCCGGAACATCCTACAATCGCAATGTTCTTGATTTCGTTAGTCTGATAAGTTTTCATATTATTTTGTTTTTTTTAGTTTATGGAACGAGAATGGGGTTAAAACAAATAATCTTCATCATTGAGAATAGTTTTTATTCACCTTGCGCCCTTAACTCCATCCCAAAAGGTTAGTTAGTTTTTTAAAATGTGTTGGCAATGTAGGAATTTTCCAAAACAAAAGCAAATAGAAAGACAATGTTTTTTAAAAAAGAGAGAAAAAAAGTAACTTCGCAACAGAATTTTAACATAAAGCAACAGATGGCCGGCCTGTATATACATATACCCTTTTGCAAACAACGATGCAGCTACTGCGCATTCTACTCTACCACCTTATATAATATAAGAGAAAGATACGTCGACGCACTCTGCAAAGAGCTCGTCACACGCAAGGACTACGCTGGTCAAACAGCCATCGAGACAATATATTTTGGCGGTGGCACACCGTCGACACTCACCATTGAACAGCTACAAAAAATCTGCGACACCATAAATGCCACATACACCGTTTCAGCAACCGCCGAAACAACCATAGAGTGCAACCCCGACGACCTCACCCCCGATTTTCTTTCACAACTGCGCAAGCTGCCATTCAACAGAATAAGTATGGGAGTGCAAAGTTTCAACGACACACAGTTGCAACGACTAGGACGCCGACACAACGCCGACAAAGCACGTCAAGCAGTGACAAATGCCCGTGCCGCCGGCTATGACAACATAAGCATAGACCTGATATTCGCCCTTCCCGGCTCATCCATCGCCGACTGGGAGCACGACCTCGACAGCGCCATTGCACTGCACCCCAACCACCTCTCGGCCTACAATCTCACATACGAAGAGGGCACGCCAATGCACCGTGCACTCGAGCGCGGAGACTTTGTCGAGCTCAGCGAAGAAGAGAACATAGAGCAATTTCAAATACTCATTGCCAAGCTCAAGCAAGCCGGATACCGCCACTACGAAATCTCCAATTTTGCACAACCCGGCTGCGAGAGCCGTCACAACAGCAGCTACTGGAACGACACGCCCTACATTGGCTGCGGAGCAGCCGCCCACTCCTACAATGGTATATCGCGCCAATGGAATATAGCCGACATTCAAGAATATATCAAAGGCATTGAAAGCAACAGCCCAAAATTTGAGATTGAACACCTTAGCGAAGAGGAACAATATAACGACACAATCCTCACCCGCCTGCGCACGGCTGAAGGAGTTCCACTCTCGTGGATAAAAAATAAGTTCAGCAACAAGCTAAACAAGCATCTGCAACGAGCCGCCGAAAAAGAGATAGCACTCGGCAATCTTAAAGCAGAAAACGAACATTTATCACTCACCGAGAAAGGGATTTTCATTAGCGACGCTGTTATACGAGAATTGATATACATATAACGAAAAGCGATACAATCCCGACACAAGCACAACACAAACACGATGAAAAAAGAAGATAGCCTTCAATTAAAAGGCATAGCAATAATGATGATGCTATGGCTACATCTATTTGGCACAAACCCCACAATACTTGATGGATGCGAAAAGTTTATCTATCTTTGGAACGATGCGCCACTCATATACGCAATGCGCAAATTCGGACGTATGTGTGTCGTATTATACACCTTTTTAGGTGGTTACGGAATGTACAAAGTCTATCTACGCAACAAAACAAAAAAGTTTGACACAATAGACCCAATGAACAACGGCCGTCGAGTATTAAAACTATTGATTAATTATTGGATAGTATTCCTCATTTTCATAGCCATAGCAACCTTTTTACGCCCCGACAAATACCCCGGGAGCTTAACAACATTACTGCTAAATTTTACAGCACTACACTGCAGCTACAACGGAACGCTTTGGTTTTTAATGCCATATATAATCTTAATTCTCTTCTCGGCACCAATAATGAAGGTTGCATCTTCACTGAACAGTAAAAAATTATGGATTGTTATCATTGCCGCGCTTGCAGTTAAAATACTATTGTACAAAACAACAATACCGGCAAACAGCATATTCAACAGCATCATCAACTGCATTCACGCACTTGGCCTATTCTTTATGTTTTTCATTGGCGCAATCTACGCCCGTTTCGATATAATGGAAAAATGTGTGTCAAAAATCAAACAGAAGCTCACAGAATCGTTCATTGTTCAAAATTTGCACATAAGCCCATCACTCATTTGCACACTACTATTAGTACTACTCTTCTTGGGACGTATAGCCCAAGGAGCATCCCCTCTTTTAGACCCTATTTACATACTAATAATGACACCGGTATATCTGTGTATCAACACCCCAAAGTGGATTAAACAAACACTCACAACACTTGGCAGCCACTCCACCAATATCTGGTTTTTGCACGAATACATACTAATACTCAGCGGAACAGCCATTCTATTTTTCCGATACCCGATAGTAATTTTCATAGCACTGATTACGGCAAGTCTTATTGGTTCATTTATAATCAATGCAATAAAGAAGATTGTAAAACTATCCTGAAATACAAAAAAACTACAACAATAAACACAAAAAAGAATGAAGCCCGTTGCATTAACGGGCTTCATTCTTTCTATATTCAAAAACTTCTTTTTACATCAAGCTGTTTGCAAGTGCAAGAATCTCCTCTCCGATAGCATCAGCAGCCTCCTGTGTAGGACCTTCTGAATAGATGCGGATAATTGGTTCGGTGTTGCTCTTGCGCAAGTGCACCCAAGTCTCGGGGAAATCGAGTTTCACACCATCAACAGTGTTAATCTCGGCCTTGCCGGCGTATGTAGCCTTAATCTTCTCAAGGATAGCATCAACGTCGCAACCGGGCTTTAAATCGATACGGTTCTTACCCATAAAGTATGCAGGATAAGTAGCGCGCAATTCGCTCACAGTTTTTTTCTCGTGAGCAAGGTGGCTCAAGAACAAGCAAATACCAACCAAAGCATCGCGACCGGCGTGACAAGCAGGATAGATTACACCGCCATTACCCTCGCCACCAATGATAGCGTTTGTCTCGCGCATCTTTGTCACAACGTTCACCTCACCAACAGCCGATGCTGTATAAGTGCAACCGTGAGCATTTGTAACGTCGCGAAGAGCACGTGTTGAGCTGAGGTTAGAGACTGTGTTACCCGGTGTGTGCTTCAACACATAATCGGCAACAGTCACAAGAGTATACTCCTCGCCATACATCTCACCATTCTCGCAGATAATAGCCAAACGGTCAACGTCCGGGTCAACAACAAAAGCAACGTCGTTGCCACCCTTTGCCATCAAGCCCATAATATCACCAAGGTTCTTTGCCAAAGGCTCGGGATTGTGTTGGAAGTCACCTGTCGGCTCGCAATAGAGTTTATCAACCTTTGTAACACCCAATTTCTCGAAAAGCTTTGGAAGAATTACACCACCCACCGAGTTCACGCAGTCAATAGCAACCTTAAATCCGGCAGCCTTGATAGCCTCAACGTCAACGAGCGGCAAAGCCAAAACAGCGTCAATATGTTTGTCGTCATAAGACTCATCGAGACGATATTTGCCAAGAGTCTCAACGTCGGCATAGTCAAACTCCTCGGCAGCAGCAATGCGAAGCACCTCTTGTCCCTCGGCAGCATTCAAGAACTCACCCTTCTCGTTGAGCAACTTCAATGCATTCCATTGACGAGGGTTGTGGCTCGCAGTAAGAATGATACCTCCACAAGCATCTTCCATTGTAACAGCCACCTCAGTAGTTGGAGTAGAAGCCAAGCCAATGTCAACAACGTCAAATCCCATACCCATAAGAGTACCACAAACAATTTTGTTAACCATCTCGCCCGAGAGACGAGCATCGCGGCCCACAACAATTTTGTTGCTAGTCTTTGTAGTTGTCTTACGTATCAGCGCAGCATACGCCGATGTCAACTTCACAACATCAAGAGGAGTTAAACCTTCATCGGCTCTACCACCGATGGTACCTCTGATACCCGAAATAGATTTAATTAGTGTCATTTATAGTTATTTAAAAGTTATTCTACCACCGTAACTCTGGGTTGAAATGATATTTGATAAAGGCAAGGATAAACATAAGTTGCCGCCGTTGATGTACCCTTTGTATGCGGAACAATTATGTTGACCTTTGCCAGATTTCCCTGTTTGCGTGTAAAGGTCAAGAACCTTAGCGGAACAAGCCAACCGGTAGGCACCGAGCTACCATACACAGACGTCATAATGCCCGAAGTAAATGATGCTTGATAAGAACCGCTATTGTTGGTAACGCTCATCTTATCAGGCTCGGCAGCATATATATTCGAGCTTATCGTGTCATCATCCTGAATGTTATACTCATAATAACGGATAAGCAAATCGATTCTGCTATCCTCTTTGATTGAATACGCAGTCGAATCGGTCTTTATGGGATTATTTACAATCTGCATATAGACATCATCCACCAAAACAAACTCTTTATTATCCACATTGGTAGTTGAATCGTTGGCAATAAATTTCTCGTATGAAATAACATTTATACCCTTTTCCTGTATATAAGCGCTGACTGCTTTGCGCTCTTTCTCTTTCATCTCGGAATAAGTCACAGTGTCATCGCACGATGCAAAGAACACCGCAAGAATAAAAAGAATAAATAAACCGCTAAATTTCTCTTTCAACATACTAATATTCAAAACTCTTCAATATTATCGGACTTTCAAAAATACAACTTTTTGCGAAGATACAAAAACAATAGCAAAAAAAGCAGAGCTAAAGCGTCAAATAATTACAAAATAACACTTTTTTACCATATTAGTCACCGGCGGAGCCTTGTGGCACTCCATCGGTGACTAACAACAAACTTTGAATATATCAATCATTATTTTATTCAGTCAACTCGGCCTTATATTTTTGCAACGCCAGTTTAAAACGCTCAACCGCCATCTCCATTGTGCCATAGAGTTCCCCGCCCGAAGCATTTTTGTGTCCGCCGCCATTAAAAAACTCTGCTGCCACAGCATTGCAGGGAAAGTCGTCTACGCTGCGCAGCGACACATTAATCTTGCCGGGCTGCTCCTCGCGCAAAAAGCAAGAGAATCGCAAGCCCTTAATCTGCAAAGGCTGGTTGACAAGCCCCTCGGTATCACCCTTTGAAGCATAAAAACGCATTAACTCGCTATGCGAAAGAGTTATCAACGCTGCATTATATTTGTTATAGACTTTCAATTTATCATACATTGCAAACCCCCAAAGGCGCATCTTTGTAACAGAAAAATTATAGAACACCTTGCGATATATCCAATCTTTGTCAATCCCCGTCTTTAAAAGTTGGGCAATAATCAAATAAACGTCCTCTCGTGTCGAAGCATAAGCGAATGAGCCCGTGTCGGTCATCATTCCCGTGTATATACATTGTGCAAAATCATAGTCCAAAGCCGTCGAAGGTCCCAAGGCAGCAACTACCCTGTATACAAGTTCGCAGGTCGAACAAGCCTCGGGGTGCGAGATTAATATATCAAACTCCTGAGAGGGCTGCAAATGATGGTCTATGAGCACCTTTGTTGCCGAAGAAGCTAACGCAGCCGGAGCAATATCCCCCGTGCGAGAGAAAAGATTAAAATCGAGACAGAAAAAGACATCGGCCGCAGCAATGGCTGCATCGCAACGTTCCTTGTCACTCTCGTAAAAAAGAATTTCATCGGCCCCCGGCATCCACGACAAGAATGTGGGAAAAACATTCGGCAACACCACCACAGCCTCTTTCCCCACACTGCGCAGGTAGTGGCACATTGCCAATGACGAACCAACAGCATCGCCATCGGGGTTCTTGTGGGCAAATACCACAAAATTACTACCGCTTTCAACAACCCGCCTTACAGCATCTATATTCTGTTGTGATATTAAATTTTCAAGCATATGTTATATCGTTAAAAATCAATACGAAGATATTATATCCCAAGCAAAAAACACACTTTTTAGATAATTATTTTTCGCGCAGAGGTATTATTTCAAAATTATCACCGCGTGGCACAATCTTTACAGCCCCACTCCTTGATATATCAACCACCTCAACGCCCAATGCCACACATTCGCGCAAAATCCTCTCACGGCTACGCTTATAGAGCGAGGCATCGAGTAGAATACACCCTGCAGGATAGACCTCAACAAGTTCTTTTATAGGCCCAAGAAAGCCACGAGAAAGGAGAAGAACATCAACCGGCTCTGATATTATATTCTCGCGCCACAAATCATCGGCAAGTAACTTTATCTTTAATCCACCATACCGTATAATGCTGTTCTTGCAAACAAAAACATCACAATAATAATCGCCGTCAACCCACACCGGAGCAGGAAGCCCCTCACGCTTTATATATGGCGACGAAGAGTACTCATATTCAGCATCCAACTGCGGCACGGTAGAGAGCAACCAATTATCACCACCCGTGCCAGTAATATGCAAAAGTGGATTTTTATTATTATTGTACACAATCACCCCATCAGGACTCTTTTCACCGGCACCGGCAAGCACATTCACTACACAAAGCACCAATGCGCAACCCAAGGCAAGCAGAGCCGGCCACCACCTACGATTTACGGCAGCATAGGCCAAAATCACAATAATCAATGCCGCAGACAGCGCACCAAGCACCCCGATAGGTGGCAGAGCCAACGAAGCACCCGGCAACGAGGATATGAAAGATATTATATCATTCATCGCGCCTGTTATAAACTGCAAAGCAGAGGCAAGCAACAATTTCAGCGGAGTAAAAAAGGAGGTTGCAAAAAGCAACAAGGCCACAGATATTATGACAAAAGCCAACGGCACAACAAAAATATTCGTCAGCAACGAATAGAGCGGTAAAAAGCCAAAATAATACCACACGAAAGGCAATGTTCCCAACTGCGCTGCAAACGACAAAATGAGCAAATCAACCACATAGCGATAACACACGCCGTGCTTATCAACCTTGAAAAATTGCTGTAAATGAGGAGTAAGCAACAATATCGCAAGCACAGCCGAAAAAGAGAGTTGAAAGCTCACATCAAAAAGCGAGTGAGGCGAGAAAAGAAGCATAACCACAGCTGCAAAAGCAAGCGAACTTACCGAAGATGCATCCTGTCGCAAACAGCGCCCCACCGACATCAACGTAAACAGCACCGCCGAGCGCACAATCGACGCCGACAATCCCGCAATATAGGCAAAAGCCCAAAGTACAGCAACGACAACAGCCTCACGCAACACAATAAACAAGCGGTTACGCCCCCTATAAGGTAATAAAACCGACAATATCAGATAAAAAATGCCAAGATGCAGACCAGACAAAGCCAATATATGACTAGCGCCGGCTGCAGCATAGTTCTCTTTCAGTTCGCGCGAAAAATCACGTTTTTCACCAACCGTCAATGCCGAAACAAGCGACAACTCATCGCCTTCAAAGCCCAATGCCCTATACTCATCGACAACCTTTTCGCGCACCGCCAAAGCACGCATCTCGAGATTTTTCTCGCCAGCACAGAGAACCTCCCAACTATCATCCCACAAATAGGCCGAGGCCGTTATTCCTTTTATATAGTAGTAGTTACAAACGTCAAATTCGGCAGGATTACCGGCATTTACCGGTGGACGAAGTTCCGACTCAAAGCGCAATATATCGCCAACCTCAAGCGTATCGGCACCAACAGAACGGGGTAAATAGAGAAAAACTTTTCCCTGCTTGCGAGCAGAAACAGCAAGAGAAGTATCAGCATCCAGCACATTGGCAAGAACCTTTGTCGACGTTCCTTTATTCTGAGGGACCTCAAGCAGTTGCGCCTCGTACATACGCTTTCCACTCTCCCATTGAGGAGCCTTGGCAAGGCTCTGCCTATGCTCAACAAACACACCCGTTGAAAACATAAAGGCAAGCACTCCAGCACCAAAGAGCCATTTAGGAGCTTTTGACGACAAGCCACACAGCAACACAAATAGAGAGGCTGCCACCAACGACAACGACTCGACTGCCCCCAATTTACAATACCAAGCAACAGCAATACCAACCATCATTGGTATTGACAATTTCAGCAAGGGATTTCCACTGAGCAGTCTGTTTCCAGTCACCGTTTTTTGAGTATTTTATTATAGAGCGCGCAATGCCGAGATTACCGCGTGAGGATCTTCAGCCTTGAATACAGCATTGCCGGCCACAAGAGCATCAGAGCCTGCATCGGCAAGAACTCTACCTGTTTCAACATTCACGCCGCCATCAACCTCAATAAGAGCCTTCGAGCCGGTAGCATCAATCAACTCGCGTAACTCGCGCACCTTATTTACAGTGTGAGGGATAAATTTCTGACCGCCAAAGCCGGGATTTACGCTCATCAAAAGAACCAAATCAAGCTCGCCGATAATATCTTTAAGCAAGCAGACCGGAGTCGAAGGATTAAGAGTTACACCGGCCATCATTCCCGCATCCTTAATCTGTGTTACGGCACGATGCAGATGAGTACAAGCCTCATAGTGAATATTCATAATCTTTGCACCAAGCTCTTTTACCGCCGGCAGATAATTCATTGGTTCAACAACCATCAAATGCACATCGAGAGGTTTTTCACACAACTCGGCTACATATTTGAGAACAGGAGGGCCAAATGAAAGATTAGGAACGAACACTCCGTCCATAATATCAATGTGCAACCAATCCGATGCACTACTATTTATCATTTTCAAATCCTCTTGTAGGTTGCCGAAATTCGCCGACAACAGCGATGGTGAAACTATCTGTGCCATAAACATTTAATAATAGGACAACAACACGCAGTCCGTTACATAGTGCGAAGATAGCACAAAGAGGGTTCAAATGCAAAACAATAAAGACAAAAAATAATATCCCCCGCACCCTTGATAAAAAAAACGCAGGACAGCCTTTTAGCACACAAGGCGTGACACGTGTTGATTTTGTGCCGATTTTTTATTTACTTTGCCCAAAGAAACAAATGACACACAACTATAAAATATGAAAAAAATTCTCTTTTGTTCACTGCTCTTTTTGATGAGTATATCAACAATCAATGCGCAAGATTTTTTTTCGCACGCGTTCAAAAAAGGCACACCGGTACACATATCCAACAAACGCGACAAAGCTTTTGCCATAAAAGCCGGTGAGCCGGGCAAGGAGGTCAAGAGTGGAATTTCGTCATACACGACCGACGAAATTTGGTATCTTGTAGGCAACGCCAATGAATTTAAGATGTACAACTACACATTAGGCAAAAAGAGAGCACTCAAAATTGAAGGCAACGGTAGCGGTGCGGCAGCAATAATGGCAAACGAGAAAGAGGCAACTTTGCTCACAATCACTGCACAGGAGGATGGCAGCTATACAATTTCGCCAAAAGGAGCTCCGGAGCAGAGTTTCAATATGTTCGGTGGAGCAGGCAAAGATATCAAGCTCTATTCAAGCAACGACGACGGCGGTCACTGGAATCTCACAATACTTGATATGAGCCGCGCTCTTAAAATAGAATATAACACGAACCTCGAAGGCGGGCTCGAGACCAACTACAAAATAGGAGAGATAAATATTGCCATCAACGGGCAAAAAGGAGCCATCATTGTAGACCGCAACAACATCCCCAAGAACACCATCTGTTATTTGCCCAAAGATGCCAAGATTGGCATCTCGTGCAAGAAAGCGTATCACGGCTGGAAGATGAACGTCAACGGCAGCGAAGAGATTACCGAACTGTCACTGCCCGAGCAAGGCCTACAATTGACAATAAACATAGCAGCCGACAAGGAGAATCGCTACCAATATCTCTACTATTCACCCGACGAGAAGGGCGTTCCTTATCGTATCCCGGCAATAACAACCACTGCTAACGGCTACGTATTTGCCATTAACGACTATCGTCCTTGCGGCAACGACATTGGCTTTGGCGAGGTAGACCTTGTTATGCGCCACAGCACAAAAGCCGGCGAAGAGTGGGACGGAGTTTCGTGGAGCGAGCCAAAAAAGATTGCCGACGGCCTTGGTAAAGAGGCAAGTGAAACGTGGCTCACAGGTTTTGGTGACCCGGCAATAGTTGCCGACCGCGAGCGCAACGAAATTCTGGTGATGAGCGTATGCGGTAACCGGCTCTGTTGGCACGGCAATTACGGTGCCGGCACCGAAGAGAACCCCGAAAACCCCAACCGCATAGCCCGTCTGAGAATAATCTATAATGAAAATACCGGAGAATGGGAGACAACAAAGCCCGAAGAGGTCACATACGACATCTACCCACTCTTCAAGGACAAAGACGGCAAGGCACACGTCGGCTCAATGTTCATCGGTGCCGGTCGCATAGCGCAAAGCAGTATGATAAAGGTCGGCGACTACTACCGCATCTATTGCGCTGTGTGGGCTGTTGAGACAGGCAGCTACCGCCACCACAACTACGCACTCTACTCCGATGACTTTGGCAAAAGTTGGCACCTGCTGGGCGAGCTCGGCAACGATTACAACAGCAGCCCGGCCCCCTATGGCAACGAGCCCAAATGCGAGGAGCTACCCGACGGGAGCGTACTGCTGAGTAGCCGCAAAGGATACGGTCGTTATTTCAATGTATTCCACTACACGAATTTTGAAAAAGCCGAGGGTTACTGGGACGGAGCTGTAGCAACCGACCAAGTAGGCGACCTAAAATTTGGCAGCAACGACACCAATGGCGAACCTTTGCGCGTGGGCAACGTACTATTCCAATCAGTGCCCACAGGCAACAACCGCAGTGGTGTGTCAATCTTTTACAAGCTGCTTGATGACGACCCCGTCACATACACTCCAACCGAACTTTCAAAGGGATGGAAGAAGATTCAGATAACCGACCGCGAATCGGCCTACTCATCAATGTGCATCCTGCCCGACGGCAATATAGGCCTCTACTACGAGGAGGAGCCCGGCGGTTACTCAATGGTATATACACCCGTTGAATTTGACAAAACACTTGATTGTGGAACATACCTTTTTGGCAATCTGCCATTCCGTTGCAACACTTGCAAGAAGGGTCTTAAGCCCGTAGAACTGGTGACCGTTGAAGGAGAAATAGAGAATTAAAATCTGCACCATTAAACAAAAGAGAAAAAGACAGGGGCTCTTCAAATTTTGAAGAGCCCCTGTCTTTTTAACGTTGCAATTTGAAAACAAATTCAAGCCCGCCACCGGCAGCATTACGCACAGAGATTGTTCCACCGTGCAGAGCCACGGCATTTTTTACAATGGCAAGACCGAGACCTGTACCTCCCAATTTACGGCTACGTCCCTTGTCCACTCGGTAAAAGCGCTCAAAAAGACGCGACAGATGCTCCTCGGGGACACCGGTGCCATTATCCGATAGACTGAAATAATAGAATTGTGCATCGCTCCTAAAGCAAGAGATTGTCACCATTGTTCCCTCGCCGGCATAAGATATTGAATTGTCTATGAGATTTCGGAAGATAGAATAAAGCATTGAAGCATCACCATTGAGCAAAAGCTTATCGGGCAGATTATTTACCACCGTCATTTTCTGCTCAACCAACTTATTCGCCACCTCAAGAAGCATCCCCGAAACAATTGGCGCCAAATCAACAAGTTCCATACGAGCACGTTGCACGCCATTCATATCACTCAGTTGCGACATATCCTGCACAAGGCAGTTGAGCCTATTGCTCTGCGAATAACAGCGCTCAAGAAAATGTTTCAACTGTTCATCACTCAAATTATCGGGATAGTTCTGTATTATTGTCTCAAGATAACCTTGTATGCTACAAACAGGAGTCTTAAACTCGTGGGCTACATTCTGAGTGAGCTGACGTTTAAGCCTCGATTGCTCCTCGGCGGCAGTGATATCATTAATTGAAATTTCAAAGCCATTATCGCTGAAGAGCACACAGCGCAGAGCAAACACACGGCCGGACGCCTCTATATTATCCGAGGCAAAAGCCTCACGCACAGTATTATTCCTGTAACCGCCATTGTCAATAAAAGTCTTTATTCTTCTCAACTCGGGCAGCTTTAAAATATCTCCGGCCGTAGCAAGATGCGACGGCGATATAAAATCGGCATACTCACTGAATAACGGATTGGCAAATACCACACGGTGCTTTGAGTCAAACACCGCAATACCCTCCTGAGCAATGCTCAAGTGCTGCAACAGTTTCCGCGTTGCAAAATCAGAACTGCCGGCATATCTCATTATTCTAAAAAGCAGATACAAGATAGCCGCAACAACCGTTCCGGCAACAACCATAATTGCCACCACGCCTGCATTGCCGCCCAATTCGCTTGCCATATGCTGCCCCACCTCATAATGATAATATATGAAAGTTATAGCAAACAACAACAGCAACAGCAACACTGCCGGCAAAAAGAAACGCAGAAAAAAGCGCGACATTCCCTGTTTCATTCCTCTATAAAGCAATAGCCGTATCCACTACGGGATACTATATTATTGGCATAAACGCCTAACTTTTTGCGCAAACGCGCCATATTAACATCAATGCTGCGTTCAAGCACACTCACATCATCGGGCCACACAGCAGCAAGAATCTCCTCACGAGAATATACACGCCCCGGACGATTCATAAGCATACACAGAACCTCAAATTCCTTCTTTGTCAACGCCACATCAACCCCATCTATATAAGCACGCTTTGACTCGACATTCAGCTGCAGTGTTTTAAAATGAATATTATTCTCGGACGCTGTTTGCTCTGATATTTTTCTATCGCTACGACGCAGAACAGCTTTCACCCTTGCAACAACCTCGCTTATTCGGAAAGGCTTGTATATATAATCGTCGGCACCAACATTAAAGCCTGTCAGCAAATCATTCTCGCCGGTTTTTGCGGTTATAAAAATAATGGGAATTTTTGTTAGCATTTCATCTTTTCTTATCCTTGCCGCAAGCGAAAAGCCACTCATATCATCCATCATAACATCAAGCAACAGCAAGCTATACTCGGCAAGAGGCATACGCAACGCCTCTGCGCCCGAATTTGCAATATCCACACAGTAACCACTATTTTCAAGGTTAAATTTCAGGATTTCGCAAATATCCATCTCATCATCGACAACAAGAATTCTCTCCATACACATTTTATTCAAATGAACGCAACAGAGCAATCTCCTCGGCCCAACGACTCTCGTCCGGCGTCTCAAGAACAATAGGGATATTATCGAATCGAGGGTCCTTCATAAATCGTTTAAAGAAATCTATACCAAGCAAACCAACACCCACGCTATCGTGCCTGTCGACACGCGAGCCAAGCGGTTTTTTAGTGTCATTAAGATGAATTGCCTTTAGATACTCCAGCCCGATGACACGCTCCAGTTCGGCAAAAGCGGCATCATAATTGGCAACAATATCATACCCGGCCGAGTAGAAGTGACAAGTATCAATGCAGACACCCACACGGCTCTTATCGTCGACACGGTCGATAATGTAACGAATCTCCTCGAGCCTATTGCCAACATTGCTGCCCTGCCCCGCAGTATTCTCAATGACAGCAGTAACACCTTTTGTCTTAGAAAGAGCAAGATTAATATTCGCTGCAATTTCGTCAAGACACTGCTCTATCGAAATCTTATTCAAATGGCTACCCGGGTGAAAATTAAGCATTGTAAGCCCAAGCTGCTCGCAACGTTGCATCTCATCGAGAAATGCTGCACGCGACTTTTGCAACCCCTCTTCGTCGGGGCTTCCCAAGTTAATCAAATAGCTATCGTGAGGCAAAATATGCTCAGGCGAGAAACCGCCTTTTTGGCAATTTGCCTTAAAAAGCTCTATACTCTTTGCCGTTAGAGGAGCCGACACCCATTGTCTCTGATTTTTTGTAAAGAGAGCAAAAGCATTAGCGCCAACAGCTATTGCATTCAGCGGAGCATTCTCCACTCCACCACTCGCCGATACGTGAGGACCTATAAATTTCATATCAATATCTGTTCATTTTTTGCTAAAATAGCAAGAAAGTTTTTAACCGCCTTTTAATAAATGCCGGCAAAGGTTTTTTTATCATTTTTTAACCCTTGCCGGCACTGATTTTATGAAAAAAGTGACTTTTTAGAGTTTAGGCTCTTCATTGGGTGTTATTTGCAGGGCAAAGAACTTATTTCCACCGCGGAGCAAGTTACGCACCTCGCTGAGCAACTCGTGACTCTCCTGAATGAGGTTCAAATACACAAAGTCCATTCTCAGGCTGCCATTACTCTGGTGCAAGCGCATTGTTTGCTCCTTGCGCAAACTAGCAAGCTGATGTTTCAGGTTCTTTGCTCTTGCCGACACCTCCTCGGCATTGCTGTAATCACCCAAAGCAATTATATCATTAATATCTTTCAGCACATTGTACACATCGCGGCAATATGGTGAAAACTCCTCGACATAACTCTTTGAAAGCGGATTAAAGCTATTGTCAGCGTGCTCCCTCATTGGCTCACCGATACGTGTAAGGGTATTAAGCATCTGTTGGCAGCTATTTGTACACAAGTGATACCAAGTACTGCGCTCAAAAGCCATCTGCTGGTCGATACGCTGCAAGCCTCGTGTCTCGGAGCGACGTTGCTTTTTCATCAAAGCCTTCTCCTCGACAATCTTTATCAAAGTGCTCTTCAACGGACGCAAAGCATCTTTTGAGAACGACTCGAACATCTTTTTATATGCCTCGGCCGAGAAGGTAAGCGTGTGAGTAAGAGTCTCAGCAGTATGAGCCTTCAAATTAAACCACACCTCATTCTGGTCATCCGACTTCAAGATTATATTCATCTTCTCATCAACTGTTTCGGCCGATTTTTTCTTGTTATAATTAACGTGGCTACGAATGAGCAGGTAGATGACAACCGCAATCATAATGTACATTGCAATGACACCACCATAATTCATTATCGTTGCAACGAGTGCAGCAATGATAAACGCAGCACCAGCAGTTATAAACCAACCACCAATCACTGATACCACACCGGTAACGCGATAAACAGCACTCTCTCGACCCCAAGCACGGTCGGCAAGCGAAGAACCCATACCAACCATAAATGTTACATAAGTGGTAGAAAGAGGCAATTTAAGCGATGTACCGACAGCAATCAGCAAGCCGGCAAGCACAAGGTTAACCGATGCGCGAACAAGGTCAAACGCAACATCCTCACGCTCTTCGAGCGGAGCAAAACGCTTGCCAACCCATTTTTTCAAGCCCTCGGGAGTGTTACGCAACACAGCGTCAACCATCTTTGTCACTGCGCGCACAATATTACGAGCGACAGACGATGTACCAAACATCTCCCCCTCCTCGTTCTGCTGGCTCGAAAGGTCGATTGAAGTCTGCAACACCTTGCGTGCCTTTTTGCTTGTAAAAAGAGCATAAACCATAACAGCACCGGCACCGATAAGGAACAAAATATTTGTTGTAGCCGGCAAGTTCAGCGACCCCATCGTCATACCGGTATCGCCACCCTGAGCAACAAATGTCTGGAAGGACTCAAGGCCGGCAAGTGTAACACCGATAAAGTTTACAAGGTCGTTACCGGCAAACGCCATAGCAAGCGAGAATGTACCCATCAGCACAACAACCTTCAGCACATTCACCTTGCACCAATGCAACAACTGCATCAACACAGTCAGCACAATAAAGGCGCAAAGGATAAACATTCCGGTCTCTTCAAAGACAAACTCCTGTACCGAGTCGGGGAGCATAGCCTTCAACGAACTACCCTTCAATCCCTTAACAATCATAAAGTAGATGATTGCCGTAGAGGCAAGACCGCCGTAGATGCCTATCTTAGAGCCCAAATTCTTACGATAATGGAATGTAAATATCACACGCGAAATCCACTGTACGACAAGACCGAACACAAAGGCTATTGCAACAGAGAGGAATATCGAAATGATAATTGTCATTGCTCTATCTGTATTCAGCATACCCAATCCCTCTCCCGATGATGAGAGCAGAGCTGTGATAAACGATGCTCCAAGCAACTCAAACACCATTGACACGGTTGTTGAAGTAGGTAAGCCAAGCGAGTTGAAGAGGTCGAGAAGGAAGACGTCACTGATGACCACCGCAAGATAAATGCACATTACATTTTCAAATGTAAAGAAGCTAGGGTCAAAAATTCCGTGACGTGCAACATCCATCATACCGCTACTGAAAGTAGCACCGACAAAGACACCCACAGCTGCCACAATGAGCACGTGTTTAATCTTTGCGGCCCTTGAACCAACAGCCGAACTCAAGAAATTCACAGCATCGTTGCTAACACCAACCGTAAGGTCGATAATAGCAAGGACAAACATAAAAGCAATCACAAACAAATAGGAGAGTTCAACCGAACCCAAACCCGATAAGTAAGAGATAATGTTGTTAAAAAAATCCATACATTTATATAATTATGTTTTTCACAATACCGGCGGCTAAACAGTAATCCCGATAACATTAAACAAAATAACTTTTTAGCCGATACAAAATACTATAACAATAATTACATCCCAGTTACGAGTATGTTACTAAATTGTTACAAAAATATCCATTATTTTCAAGAAACAAAATATAAGGAGAAAAAAACGCATAAAAAAGCCCCAAATCACTATTGAGATTGGGGCTGTATTTACGCACTGCACTAACAAAAGTTTTAAAAATCATACCTCACCGACAGGTTAATTCGGTTGGCATTATACGTTTTTTCATTAAAATCGACTCGCCAGCCGTGCAGATACTCAATACCAAACTGCATATTCTCTGTCGCATTATAGAAGAAATCGGCTGCAAGATACTGACCTTTGCGATAGCCACCGGGATTAGCCTCGGCAAACCCCTTACGTGAGCGAAGGACCGTCTGGCTGAATGTAGCCGTAGCAAAAAAACGCTTGCTAAAGGTATACTGCACACCTGCATACCACGTTTCACTAGTGAGCATCATAGCCTTTCCGGGAGTTGTCGGGTCGGGCACGACATCAACTCCCACATTTGAAATATTATTCACCAAAGAACCAATACCCTCACCAATTGTAAACTGTCCGCTAAGCTGAAGCCCGCCCATTGTGGCAAGCATACTTGCCTGAGCACCCCAACCAACCTTGTCGTTATCTTTGTTTGTAATCTTGTCTACATACGAAATATCACGCATTATAGCACCTAAACGAATGTGGTTAAGTGGATTATTAAACAAGTTATACTGCACATAGACTGGGATATTAGGCACACGTTGAGCATCAATGGTAAATGTCTCATTCTCGGTAGCATTTACATCGGGGGCCTCAAGGCTTATACCCATTGAAAGACCAAAATCAAATCCATATCGCAACATCACCTGCGTTGCGCGATAGAAAGTCATACCGCAAGGACCGCCATAGTCAATGGTCACAGGAATTGCAGCAAGGTCCATAAACGAACCCACAGTGTAACCAATCTTCAAATACTTAGTGCTCATATAAGCATTCTGCAACTGCAAACCAAGACCGCTACCTCGCCAATTAGCCGAGGTATACACCTCAAAATCTCCCAACAAACGGCTCGTTCCCACAAGTTTCAGAAAAATGACAGAGTTTGTCATATCCATTCTGAATTGGCTCGATGGAGCACCGCCGCGCTGTATTGCCGAAGGCAAAAAATCCACATTATTCACAGCCCTGTCAAAATCATACTCGATTTTCGTCTGCAAATAACCACCAATGCCCAAGCCCCACTTACCCTTTTGGTCAACCAAGATAAATCGTGGAGCGCGTGGGTCGTGATGATAAGGGCTTTGAGTGTTTTGAAAAATCTCCACCACGTCGGGAGCCTCATTCACTGTCTCACTGATACAAATCACAGGCGTTGCATCATCGGCAATCTCTACCCAACTCTGTGCATTGGCACACACTGTGGCAAACAATCCTAAAGCAGGTAGCAAAATAAATTTTGAAATCTTTTTCATAACTTGTCACTTTTTAGATGAATACAGAAATTAAACACCCGAATAGTTTTTTTGTTTGGATAGCAGCTGCACAAGCGCAAAAAAGTAGCAGAGCACGAGTTTTTATTTCAAAAAATGACACATATTCAAAACTTATTGTTTTCTTTGCATAACAACAGAGAGCATTGCTTGAACAATCTATTTAAATATGACAGGGAGCAGCACCGGCAAAGAGAGGGTTGAAAATTATAAATACCTGCAAATATCACCACGCGACAAATCGTGGGGGCTCGCGGTTACAACGGCCGGTTTTCAGCACGTACACCCGGGCGACAGCTACCCACTCTCGTCACACCCTGATGGTTACAAATTCCCCGAGAACAGACGCCGTGTGCTCAATGAATACCAATTATATTATATCACTCGTGGAGAGGGATACTTTGAGAGCGCATCCTGCTCAAGGACAAAGATTGAGGCAGGAATGATGTTTATGCTCTTCCCCGGCGAATGGCACACATTTGCCCCCAGCCCCGACACCGGCTGGGACGACCACTGGATTGGTTTTAACGGCAATTTTATGGACGATAAAATCAGAGCCGGTTTTTTCACATTCAAAAATTGTGTGTTCAAAGTGAGAGTCGATGAAAAAATCATAGACACATATCACGAAATTCTTGATATTGTCTCGGATGAGAAGAAAGGATACCAACAAGCCGCAGCCAGCCTTGCAATATCGCTCATCGGGCGCATACACTACGAGGATATCAACCACACCTACGGCGACACATATATAACCCGAATCATAAACCAAGCAAAAGCTGTTATGAAAGAGGATTTGGCAAACAACCAACCGCTTGAAGATATTGCCAACTCACTAAACATCAGCTACTCCCTTTTTCGTCGTGAGTTCAAGCGCAAATGCGGAATCTCGCCCGGACAATATCGTTTAGAGTTGAGGCTTGCCAAAGCAAAAGAGCTATTGCTCACCACCAATATGAGCGTTGCCGATATTTCATCAAAACTGCATTTTGAATGTATCGGGCAGTTCTCCACATTTTTCAAAAAAAAGACATCAGCCTCACCGCTCGAATACCGTAAGCAAGGTGCTAAAAATGTTTAATTAGCGCTAATTGTTCCTAATTGCAACACCGCAAATTTGTTTTCTACAACAATATTTGCCAAATTGCGACGTCTTACACAAAAGACACTCAACGCATAAAAGTATTTTGTTTAACCATATTAAATACACCAATATGAAAAGAAACATTTTTGCCACAGGCATCATCGCCACACTGCTCTTGCTTATTATACCATCAAATTCAGCAGCACAAACAGACACAGGAACATATATTGACATCAATACAACAGTAGAACGCGAGGTTACACCCAACGAACTATATCTGCAAATAACAATCAGAGAGAAAGATTACAAAGGCAAAAAGACACTCGAAGAGATGCAGGAAGCAATGATTGGAGCACTCAAAATAAACCGTATCGATATACCCGAATGTCTATCGCTCAACTATATGGGCAGCGAGGTGAGCTACAAAGCCTTTTCAAAGAGCATTAAGCCACAGACAGAGGCCACATACACGCTCAAACTCAACGACGTTACCATAATGCAAAAGGTTATCACAGCTCTCGAGCAGCGTCAAATATCCGATATTGAGCTCGTACGCACAAAATACACCGGTGAAAAAGAGCTAAAAGCAGAGATGAGCATTGAGGCTATGCAACAGGCAAAAGCCGAAGCTCAGACACTCGCCGGTGCCATCGGGCAAGAAGCCGGAAAGGCAATAACCATAAGCTATTGGATGAACAGCGGACAAACACAGCCAAGGCTGTATAAAGCACGCGCTCAGGGAGTTGTTGAAGAGTCCGTAGCCGACAATTCAGCCATAGCCCCCATCATCAGCATTGGCAAAAACACCTATCGTTTCACTGTCAATGTACGCTTTGAGCTCAAATAAAAGCACAAGACCATATCGAACAAAATAACAATATGCGGTGTTTCACAAAAAACATCGCATATTATGTCCCGAAAGAAATTACTAAAGTCACTGTTCAAAGAACCAACCTCGTCATCAACAAAATCAATGGTGCTACTTTTTGCACGCATCATTTTTGGGTTCCTGTTCCTCTCCCACGGCATTGCCAAGCTGCACACCTACGCCAACTTCCCCGATACATTCCCCAACCCAATTGGATTAGGCAGCACCCTATCACTATGGCTGGTGCTGTTTGCTGAGATTTTATGCGCAATAGGGTTCATTCTAGGCACCCTGTTCCGCCTTTGCCTCATACCAATGATTTTCACAATGTGCATTGCCTTCTTTATCATACACGCAGGAGACTCCTTGGCTGTGAGAGAACCGTCACTAATGTATCTCACAATCTTTGCGCTGCTATATATTACAGGCCCGGGCAAATATTCCATTGACGGTATATTAAGAACTTTCCTATAAACAGAACCCCGGGGCTGCGGTTGCAGCCCCGGGGTTCTGTTCTCAAACATTTTATTTTAATCCTTCAAGAATATTCTTCAGCACTACAGTAGCCGAAATTTCACGATTGGCAGCTTCAGGGATTACCAAAGAACGCGTGCTCTCAATAACCTCGTCGGTAACAATCATATTGCGCCTAACCGGCAGACAATGCATAAAATAGGCATTATTAGTAACCGCCATCTGACGTTCACTAACAGTCCAATCGCGGTCGGTAGAGAGCACCTTTCCATAGTTGTCACCTGTATAAGCCGCCCAGTTCTTGGCATAAACAAAGTCTGCACCCTCAAAAGCCTTCATTTGGTCATACTCAACACGAGCTTTGCCAACGAAAGAGGGGTCTAACTCATAGCCTTTAGGGTGAGTGATAACAAAATCATAATCGGCGGCATTCATCCACTCGGCAAAAGAGTTTGGAACAGCCTGTGGTAAAGCTTTAGGATGCGGTGCCCAAGTGAGAACTACCTTTGGGCGAGACGTTGTTTTATGTTCCTCAATGGTTATAAGGTCGGCAAAACTCTGCAACGGGTGACGTGTTGCAGCCTCCATTGAAAACACCGGGCGACCAGAGTATTTAATAAACTGATTAAGTATAACCTCATTGTAATCATCCTCTTTGCTCTCAAAACGAGCAAAAGAGCGCACGCCAATCACGTCGCAATAACTGCCCATCACCGGGATTGCCTCGAGAATATGCTCGGGCTTATCGCCATCCATAATCACCCCACGCTCAGTCTCCAATTTCCAAGCGCCTTGGTTAATATCAAGAACAATCACATTCATTCCAAGATTTAGGGCAGCCTTTTGTGTGCTCAACCTTGTGCGCAAGCTCGAATTAAAGAACACCATCATAAGAGTCTTATTCTTGCCAAGCTCGCAATATTTAAAGCGGTCGGCCTTTATCTCAAAAGCCTCATCGAGAGCCTTTTTAAGGTCGCATATATCATTTACTGATGTAAAGTTTCTCATAATTATATATTAGGTATAAGTTTTTTTGTCATTCACTCTTTTCGTCAACCACACCAGCCTCATCAACAGAAGGCTCAACATTTTGCTTAACCTCTTTTTTATCACTCTTTTTCTTGCCCCACCATTTCCAACGGTCAAACTCAAAAAGAATAGATGTACCAACACCCTGTGTCGTGAGGTCGGTTTTTGAGAAATAGCGGTCATTTGTCTTGCTGTAAGCCTTTATATTCCAATTATAATTAGGACTCAACAACCACAGCAGCTCAAAATCACCAATAAAGTTTCGGTTGGCTATTGGATTTTCACGATAACCAAGATTACCATTTATCTGCAAACGATTATCGAGCAAGCGACCACGTAGCATACCCTCTACCTCCACACTGTTCCAACCACGTTCACTGGTAGAGATATTTCCCGAAATATCCCAATTTCCATCGTTGATAATTTTGCCGAGCATATTATTTAGTTGCCCGGATATTGTGTTAGAAATAAAAGACTCCACGGCCGTTGAGGTATTTGTGTCACCACCCTGCGCGGCATTTGTATCGAATGTATAGAACTTACCCACACCCAAAAGATACACAAACTGCATATTCTTTTGGTCGGGAGTACTGGCCACACTCGCCAACAACTCCCTCTCCTCTTCACTGCCCTCGGGAAGTTCAAGGTCAAAAGCAAGATCGGGCGATTCAAGGCTGCCGGTAACATTCATAACACAATTAACCTTCACCGTCTTGCGCTTGGCAATCTCGGTTGTAAGGTCACTGAGCGATGCCGAGGGAACAAGATATTTTGCCTTCAGATTAAGTTCGGCCTTGTAGGGGTCGCCATTAAAAACAAGAGTACTACCCTTAGAAATATCGAAGACCTTTGGAAACACATCCTGAATAGTAAATTTATATGTTCCACGCGCCAGATTAAGATGGCCTTTCATACTAAAGCCAGTCTTGTCGTTATAAATAGCATTTATCGGGCCGTTACCATAGAGGCTTATATAGTCATCGGTCTGCAAGTTAGTGTACACCTTCAGCTCCAATGCATCATTCACATCAAGCATAAAGTCGAGCGTAAGCTTGCTAGCAGTTTTGTTATAAGAATCATTTGCAACAACAGATTGCACCGGCTCGGGCTCTTTCTTTTTTCGTTTGCTATTATCGGTGAAAGTAATAAAACTATTATCACGTGCTCCGCTTGTCTCATTTGAGTTGTAGACAAAACGTGAACCGGGCATACTCTTCATATTTGCCTTGAGCAGAAAACCTGTATCGTCACTTTTTATCAACGCGTCACCCGTAGCAAACACCGTGCCGTAAAATGGTAACGAGCCAAAATCATCAGTGTCATAAACAAGCATCTCATCGGCCTTAATATTGAAATTACAGGTCCAATTTCCCAAATTCTTATGCGTCAAAGGGCCAGATATCACACCTCTGTTACCGTATCTATCATATAATTTTGTATTATCAAAGGCCATAATACCCCTTGAAAAATACATAGAATCACCAGTAAAATAGTATCTCGTATTGTTAGCATTAACCTTTGCCGAACAGTACATTGCAACGGCACCCTCAAGGTCTACCGCGCGCCATTTACCATTTAGATGCACTCTTCCGCTGCCGCTACCGTCAACATCCGACAAGAACGCCTGCAACTTTTTATTGAGGAAAGCCACATTCAAATTGTTGGCATCAATCATCAACGTTATCGTATCATTTGGCTGTGACAAAAAGCCTTTCACTGTTGATTTTTCATTCTCGCTATTGTATATACCAGCATCAAGCACAATGCTTTTTGTCTTATCCTCCCAGCCCACATAAATATCACCCAAGCCAAGGTCGGCACCATCAATGCTGAAATTATCTACATTCAAGCGACCACCCGCATTTGGTGCAGAAAGCACCCCTGTCAGATGCGCTGTACCGGTAGCCTTGCCACCAAAATCCAATATGCGGAAGTTGATGAAGTCAAAGACCGTTGCCACATCAACATTTTTCAAATATGCATTAAGGCTGTCGCTCTGCTCCTTACCCAGAACACCCTCAATCCTCAATTCTTGCCTATCACTAGACAGGCTGATATTCTCGACAAGCAGATTATCGGTCTTTCCCGAAATGCTACCTTCGCCAATATACCACACCTTGTTCTTGTGTATCAGACTATCCTGATGAATTTTTGCCGTAAGTTCAAGCTCGCGGTCATCATTGCGACTGAAAGCTGCGTCCATACGCACCATACCCATCATAGCGTCCTCTGCCTTAAAATTGTTCCAGTTGACAAGACCTCTGATTTTGTTAGATGCAACGTTTGCGTTAAGCCTCACCACAATATCCTCTTCCAAATTATTGTAGTCAAACTCCTTGACATTTTTTACCAAAGGTTTATTGAATTGAACATTGAAATCAAGCCCTTTCTCGCTCGATTTTCCGGCAACGGTGAGCGAACGCACCAAACCTCCATTAAGCTCTATTTTGTTTATTGAAGCATCTATCGTAAAGATATTTTCGCGTTCGTTGAACACACCATTTATGCGCGAAGGCTCGAGCACCGTCAATGGGAGATTGAGAATATTTGTCAACGGTGTGCTGTTTTTGATAGAAACATCGTAATAAAAATCATTGGTCGACAACGAATAGACCTCTTCGGGTTCAATTTCCAATACCGGCAGATGAGATTTCAAGGTAGCCGTCAAGCTATTCAAAATCTTTTTGAAATCAAAATCGCCATAAATACTTGCGCTAGCAAAATCTGAATTAACCACAAAAAGCCTATCGTCACCGGCCTTGTTGTCGCTGACATAAAAATTACGAACAAAGGTTGTATCGTCATTGCTGACCAATGACAAATTATCTATCTTGGCATTCACTATTGTCTTGCCGGCGCCATAATCAATATACTCACCATTCAAGCCAAAAGCAAAATCCTGCACATTTTCACCATCAAGCAGATTCAAGTTCGCAGGTGTAAACTTATCGGCTCTCAACATCAATTTCAGCAATCTATCATCGACTCTGCTGTATTTTGCCGTAAGTTGCATTCTTGCATTAGGGTCATCGGCAGCAATCTTTGCAGCTATTCCATCGGCTGTAAACTTTCCGTTAAAATCAATGGGTTCATACTCATAATCGTTGTAAACAAGATTAAGTATCCGGCCACTCACATTGGCATAATCGTCAACATCGTTGATATTACCCTTTGCATCAACATTCACCTCGCACTCCTCGAGTCTGTCAACCCCGGTGAGCAGCCCTAAATTCAAATCTGTACCACTTGCCGACAACGTATAAAGACCATTTGTCCTCAAAGAGCCGTCAACAGCAACAGAGCCACTATTGCAACTGACCCAAGCCTTGCCACCAACAGCCTCTTTATCAAACTGCACATCAGCCTTGACAAATGTATCGCCCAACCTCTCGGCAATATCATAATTCAACGAATCGAGATTAGCCAATGCTAAAAACGTTGTTGCAATATCCTTGTTCACAAAACATTCATCAACAATCAAGCGCCCTTTTCTTTGCTCAGCAAAAGGAGCTGAAAGCACAATTTTTGCTTTTGCGCCAAAACTGTCATCTGTTGCAACTGTCGAAATATCTGCATCAATGCTATCTTTGCTATAATATCCATCCAAGCTAAATTCAAACGGAGAGATACCCTTCTTCACTGCACCCACAAAAGGCACTAAATCATCGGGAGCAAAGCAACTGCTTTTAATGCAACCGGCCAAAATTATATCGCTGAACGTACTATCGGCAGAAATCTCAATTTTATCAGCAGTGAGGTTGCTTGCCGGAGTTCTGAGGCTGAGATTATTCAAATAAAAATTATTCCCCTCTCTAACAACACGAGCCCTCAGTCTGTCAACACTCAGGCCGCACTGCTCCTTGCCACCGATAGAACGAATATTGAGGTCAAGCTCATCACCGCGCAATTTCTTTAGCGAAAGATTGCACGCAAAATCGTTCACAAGAATGTGATAAGGGTCAAACTTTGCACTATCACGTACCTCGCTGAGCACGTCGTAAGAGAAAAGGCCATCATACACCAGCAACTGGTTTATGCGTAAATCTATTTTGGATTTTTCATCTTTTTTATTGCCGTTCAGAATATCTACAAGATATTGAATATTCAACTCACTCTCGGGCGTAGCGCGACTCAACCGAATTTCGGGTGCAGCAAACACCAAAGTATTCACTCTCACTTCTCCGTCCAACAGTCTCTTTGTCTGCAGATATACACGAGCCTCATCGGCACAAACAATAGTGTCGCCGGCAAGGCCAAGCAGTGTAACGCTCTTCAAACGAACGTCGTTCAAGCTGCGCACCTCGACCTCTTTTACATCGAGCGGAATACCATATATATCGGTTATCTCAGCAGAGACATACGAAGCCAAACGATGCTTGACAGCATCGAGCCTCATAGACATTAACAGCAGAAACAACAAAACGGCTACTACTGCAACTGAACCGAATATGTATTTGAAAAATTTAATGGTGCAACAATTAATTTATATTCACATCCACGGCACAACGGAGCGCCGCATTAAAGTTGATGCGAATATACTCTTTTTATGCGATAAAAACGCTCTTTTTGACAAAAAAAACACACACAGTTCGACGTTTTATCCAACAACATTCAAAAGCAGCCGACATATTTGTAAAAAAATAACCACAAACGCGTTTTTTTCACCATTACAGCCTGTTTTTTATTTTAAAAAACGGAGCAAAATCATTAACTTTGCAAATTATTGAATATAACAAAAAACAAGATATTTTTTTATGATAGAGACATTGGTTATTCTGCTCTTGACAATGGTATTTTTCATCACCGGAAAGATACGCTCGGACATTGTTGCACTGTGTGCTCTTGCAGCACTTATTGTTTTGGGAATACTCACGCCCGAAGAGGCACTTGCAGGTTTCTCGAACACCGTTGTCATAATGATGGTGGGACTCTTTGTAGTGGGAGGAGCAATATTCCAGACAGGACTGGCAAAAATGATAAGTTCTAAACTAATGCGCCTTGCCGGCAACAGCGAGAGCCGCCTTTTTATACTAGTGATGGTGGTAACCTCGCTTATGGGCGCTTTTGTGAGCAACACCGGTACCGTCGCCATTATGATACCCATCGTGGTGAGTATGGCAATGAGCGTAAAGATGAATCCCAGCCGCCTGCTTATGCCGTTGGCTTTTGCCAGCAGTATGAGCGGTATGATGACACTCATTGGTACACCACCCAACCTTGTCATCAACGAAGAGCTCATCAGCAAAGGCTACGAAGGCCTTGGTTTCTTCACATTCCTGCCGGTCGGCCTTATATGCGCCTTTGTAGGCACAATAATCCTGCTTCCACTCAGCAAGAAATATCTCTCAAAGCCCGGTTCGCTGAGCAGCAAAAGTGCCAGCAGCGCAAAATCTCTAAAAACACTTGTCAAAGAGTATGGAATCGCCAATAACCTTCACAAAGTGCAGATAACCTCAAATTCACTTGCCATAGGCAAGATGATTGGAGAGCTCAATATCAGAAAAGAATATAGCCTTAACATTATAGAGGTTCGACACATTGAAAGAGGGCAACGCAATCTGCTCACAAAGACAGTTGTACAGCAGGCAGCCGACTCCGATACTATGCTCCGCGCCGATGATATTCTTTACATCTCGGGAGCCGAGGAGTTGGTAAAAAGATTTGTAAGCGACTACAACCTTGAGCTGATTGCGGAAAACGAGACAAGCAAGCTCGATTTTTACGATATCGGTGTTGCCGAAATTGTGTTAATGCCATCATCATCAGTCATCAACAAGACCATAAAAGAGGTGGAGTTCCGCACAAAATACAATGTCAGCGTCTTAGGAATATGCCGAAAGAACAACTACATTTTGCAAGGCCTTGCCGATGAGACAATACACACAGGCGACGTGCTTCTAGTGCAAGGCACTTGGAGCAATATTGCCAACCTTGAAAAAGAGACCACCGAGTGGATTGTTGTCGGCCGCCCGCTTGAGGAGGCTGCAAAGGTAACCCTCGACTACAAAGCACCAGTTGCCGCCACTATAATGTTGGCAATGATTGCCGTGATGGTTTTTGATTTTATCCCCATAGCTCCGGTGACTGCAGTTATCCTTGCTGGCCTGCTGATGGTTCTCACCGGCTGCTTCCGCAATGTCGAAGCCGCATACAAGACCATTAATTGGGAAAGCATCGTGCTGATTGCGGCAATGATGCCACTATCCACCGCTCTGCAAAAAACCGGAGTATCAGAGTGGATTTCACAATCATTGGTAACAACACTTGGCGACTATAATCCAATGGTGCTACTTGCTGCAATATACTTTACAACGTCGTTCTTGACAATGTTCATAAGCAACACTGCAACGGCAGTGCTTATGGCACCAATGGCAATGAGTTGTGCACAGTCGCTTGATGTAAGCCCTGTTCCCCTACTCTTTGCCGTAACATTGGGAGCAAGCCTCTGCTTCGCTTCGCCATTCTCAACGCCACCCAATGCTTTGGTTAAACCAGCCGGGCAATACACCTTCTCGGACTATATAAAAGTCGGCCTACCATTGCAGATAATTTTGGGCATTGTAATGATATTCGTTCTGCCCCTATTATTCCCCTTTTAAGTAAAAAAACTGCCAAAATTGCCTATATTTCCCAATTAATCAGTAATTTTGTCAGCAAATAGAAGAGTATGAATTTAGTCGACGTACAAAAGGTAAAGCAGCAATTCGGTATAATAGGCAACGACCCTGCGCTGCTGCGAGCAATAGACACCGCCATTCAGGTGGCACACACCGACCTATCTGTGCTGATAACCGGAGAAAGCGGTGTCGGCAAAGAGTTTTTTCCTAAGATTGTGCACACAAACAGCGTGCGCAAGCACGGAAAGTATATTGCCGTAAACTGCGGAGCTATCCCCGAGGGCACCATAGACTCCGAATTATTTGGACACATAAAAGGAGCATTCACCGGTGCTGTCAACGAACGCAAAGGCTACTTTAGCGAGGCCGATGGCGGAACAATTTTCCTTGACGAGGTTGCCGAGTTACCATTGTCGACACAAGCTCGTCTGCTGCGCGTGCTAGAGAACGGAGAGTTCATCAGAGTAGGTTCGTCAGACGTTGAAAAGACAAATGTCCGCATTGTTTGTGCAACCAACGTAAACCTCACCGAAGCCATCGCCGACGGCCGCTTCAGAGAGGACCTTTATTATCGTCTCAGCACCGTACCCATCAACATTCCCCCACTGCGCAAACGCGGAGACGACGTTGTGTTGCTTTTCAAAAAATTCTCAATGGATTTTGCAGGAAAATACAACGTGCCCAAGATTCAGCTCGACGAAAGCGCCAAAAGAGCCATTGCAGAATACTCTTGGCCCGGCAATATTCGCCAACTGAAAAACATTGCAGAGCAGATATCTATCTTAGAACTGAACCGCGAGATTGACAGCGAAGTAGTTTCGCGCTATTTACCCAAAGAGCAAAAGAACCACCTTCCCACAATCGCCGGACACAAGAACGAAGGCAAGACTTTTGAAAGCGAGCGCGAAATCCTATACAGCGTGCTATTTGATATGCGCCGCGATATTACCGAGCTAAAAAAACAGATAGAAATCCTGCGCTCGTCACAAGAGAACAGCAAGAACGATACAACATTTTACACAGAGGCCAACGAAGTGCCGGTTGTGCAGCATCAGCTACAATCGTCGTACCACATACAACCCGCACAAGTTCACTACGAGCCTGTTGAAAATGTTGTCGACGAATATATTGAAGAGGCATTGTCGCTCGATGATGTTGAGAAAAAGACCATACTGCTTGCGCTCGAAAGAAACAAAGGCAAACGCCGACACGCTGCAAAAGAGCTAAATATCTCGGAGCGCACATTATACCGAAAAATAAAAGAATATGGCATTGAATAATTTTTTGCGCAAACTAACATACACCGCAGCCTTGCTGTCGGCAATCATTGTTATGGGGTGTACCGTAAGCTACAAATTCACAGGTGCCTCAATCGACTACACCAAGGTAAAGACAATATCACTCGAGACCTTTCAGAACCGTGCCGCATACCAATGGGGTCCTATGGCAACAATGTTCAACGAAAAGTTGAACGACATTTTTGTACAGCAGACAAAACTCCAGCAAGTATCACGCGGAGGAGATATGCATTTTGCAGGCGAAATAACGGGATACGACCAATTCAATAAATCAATCTCATCCGACGGCTACTCATCTATGGTTCAGTTAAAGATGACTGTAAACGTGCGCTTCACAAACAACACAAACCACGACGAGGATTTTGAGCGCCAGTTCAGCGCAACACGCGACTTTGACGCAACACAATCCCTCGAGTCGGTACAAGAAGAGCTTGTAGGCCAGATGATTGATGATATTGTAGAAGCAATATTCAATGCCGCAGTAGCCAACTGGTAATATGGAAAATATTTCTACATACATATCACACCCGGAAAAGCTCAACCGCGACACACTCTATGAGCTACGCCTAATTGTGGGCAAGCACCCCTATTTTGACGTGGCGCGGCTGTTGATGCTCAAAAACCTCTACCTGCTACACGATATTGAGTTCGGCAAAGAGATGCGCAAAGCCGCCATCTACCTAAAAAGCCGTTGGCCCATTTTCGAGCTTATAGCCGGTTACGGCACCGCCCCCACCATTGACGAAGCTCCGGCAGACATACCGGTAGACAGGACAATGGCGCTCATCGATGCATTCCTCGACACAATACCGGCAGAGACTCTTTCGCTCGAAGCAGAGGGTGCCGCAGCAGTGGATTATGCATCCACATATTTAAAAGAGAAGACAAGCAACGAGGCAATCCCCGAGCTGCGAGGACAACAACTGATAGACAATTTTCTTGCAGCTGATAACGAAAAAATCAGCCTCGACCTCAACGCCCCGGCAGAGAGTGAGAAAGAAGAGCTACCCGAAGAGACAAGCGCCGAAACATCTTTCTTCACCGAAACGCTGGCAAATATTTATATCAAGCAAGGCAAATATAGCAAGGCGCTTGAAATTATTAAACGATTATATTTGGAATTTCCAAATAAAAATCGTTACTTTGCAGACCAAATAAGATTTTTAGAAATTATAATAAAACATACAAAAAAAGAATAATATGTTTACATTTTTTGTACTACTGATTGTTTTGGCCTCAATTTTGATGTGCCTAATCGTATTAATCCAGAATTCAAAAGGCGGCGGCCTTGCTTCGGGCTTTGCATCATCAAACCAGATTATGGGTGTTAGAAAGACCACCGATTTCTTGGAGAAAGCAACTTGGACCATTGCAGCCCTGATGGTTGCGTTCAGCATCTTCTCGGCACACGCACTCTCATCAGAAAAAGCAAGCGAGCAGGAGACAGACATCTCTTATGTTGACGCTTCAAGCAACAGCACCGAGGAGGCAGCAGCTCCAACATTCCCCGTTGAGGAATAATAACAGAACAAAAATACAACAAATGGGCTGACTAAGGAATCTTTAGTCAGCCCATTTGTTGTATGCACACAAAAAAAATCACTTTCAGGGCTCGTCTGCAGGCTATTATAATATATAAATAAGGTGCAAAAACACCTTTAACAATATTTAACATTCAGGGGGGGGGGGGTAATTTGTCCCATTATAGCTATATTCGCAAAAATTATAGAAATATTATTTAACGTAAAATTTAGCTATATGAAGAGATTTTTACTTTCAATTTTTCTTATGCTCATAGTTGGAGCAACAATGGCGCAAAACATATCTGGTGTAAAGAGTATCCCAGCAGAAAAATACGACCTTGCGCAGGGCCTTAAGACAGGCTATTACCTATTAAAGCAGGTAAACGGACGCGATTCAGCTGCCGAAGGTGAAGGTGTTGGCTGGATTAAAGCCGCCAGAGAGGCTGTCAACGAGTCTGTAACATCAAAGAACACAGGCACACCATCGGCTAACGACGCCACCTACCTTTGGTATGTAGAGGTTACTAATACCGAAAACAACTTAATAACAATCGCCACAGCTAACAAGGCTGCTGCTTTGTCCGAAGAACTTTGGGAAGGACAAAAGAGATTGGTTGCATACGACAACAGAATTTCCCTTAAATATCACTTAGGTGAGGTAAGCCTTGGAGGTTCAACAGCAACCCCGGATGAAGGCTCTTGCCTTATCTCAAATGAAGACGTTACAGCATTTGTACATTTCTCGGGCGATAATTACGGTTCTTGGCACGATGCAAATATAAATTCAATGTTTATGATCGAGTTCTACGAAGTTAGCATAGACGAATTAAATATTGAATACCCGCACAACACACAAAATATGAACAGAAACCCAGTTGCCGACTGGAACCGTCGCGGCTTGGCGTCATTCACCTTAATTGATGACAACAGCAACTCATTAAACGTGACAGACATTCAAACTCTGATAAGCGACCCTGTATACGTTAACAAAAGCGAGCAAAAGCTCATAACAACAGCCGGCTCAAGACTCCATTTCTCAGCATTCAATTGGGTTGGAAATGCAATGCACGCATATGCCTACATTGACTACAACAAAGATTACCACTTTGACACCACAATCAACAACGATGGCACAAATGAGGGCGAAGTTGTTTCATACAACTACTACCAAGGCACAGACATCACAGGTGCAACCATTGAAGATAGAGCCCAAGTAAATTTCAAAACATACGGCGACAGCAAAGGTATGCCAGCTTTCACATTGCCGGCCAACCTTGCACCGGGAGAGTATCGTATGCGTATAAAAATCGACTGGGACAACCTCGATGGTGACTATGGAACAAGCAGCATCGCAAACGATGGTGGCTGCCAGTGCGATATTACAATTGTTATCACAGAGCCCTACACTCTCAATGTAACAGATGCCGGTTGGGCAACACTTTATCTTGATTTCCCTGCAGCTATTCCAGCTTTTGAAGGCGACGAAGCCGGCGCTTACATTATTACAGGAGTTAAAGAAGGTGGCAAATTACTCAATTTGGTAAAGATTGAGGGCACACTCCCCGCAAATGAAGGTATTATCGTTAAGGCTAACGCCGGAGAGTATGTATTCGAATACTCTACAGCTACTGCTGCAAACACTGAAGGAAACCTACTCGACGGCACAGTTTCCGATGATATTATTCTGAAAGAAGACAGCAAAGAGTATTATGTGCTTGCTGCAGATGGCGAGGTTGGTGTAGGCTTTTATACAGCAGGCAATGGTGGCGATAACACAGCATTTAAAAACTGGGCAAACAAAGCATACCTTGTTCTCCCAAAAACACAGGTACAAGGTGCTGCAAACTTCAGCCTCCGCTACGAGGGCACAACAAGCATCGAGCAGGTAGAGACAGAGAACGCTGTTAAGGCAATCTACGACCTCACCGGCCGCAAAGTAAATGAGATTACCGCTCCCGGTATTTATATTGTTGGTGGTAAGAAAGTGCTGGTTAAGTGAGAGCAATGATTGATGAGCTTGCTTAATCAAATATTGCCGAACGCAAAGCACTTGCGCGAAGCGAAAGTTTTAGTTAAGTAAAACTGGAACGCTTGCAGCAATAGGTCACGCGTAGCAAAAAAAGAGATTCTTCACATTCGTTCAGAATGACAGAGCCGCGTAAATTGTCATTTTGAGCGTAGCGAAAAATCTCAGAATATTGCGAAAATGTGAGATCTCTCACGTTCGTTCGAGATGACAAAAACAGCGAATGTCAATATAAACCTTTATATTGAACTTATGTTGAATTAAGGAAAAAGAAAAGACAAAATATATGAAAAAGAGTTATGTATCACCTCTTGCAACAGAGGTAAATGTTGCAGCGGAG
>JAZRMQ010000069.1:0-10581 GCA_045647745.1 Bacteroidaceae bacterium
TTAAGTATGAAAAAATTTATGATTTCACTAGCTCTTGCTAGTTTTGCAATGTTCTCTACTGCACAGGAGACAGTTAGCGAGGTCGTAGTTCCTACCAAGTCTCACTCGGTAGTTACAAACAGCTTCGGTAGCAACTGGTTCCTCGGTGTAAACGGTGGTATTAACCTTTACAACGGTGTGTTTATGAATGGTGAGAACATCTTCGACCACTTGTCTCCAGCTCTTGATGTTTACGCTGGTAAATGGCACACTCCCGGCTTCGGTTGGAGAATTGCTTACCGCGGTTTGAACATTCAGACATACAAGGAGCTTAACCACGTGGCATTTATGAACTTCCACTTTGACGCAATGTTCAACTTGTGCAACCTTATCGGTGGTTACAAAGAGGATCGCGTTTGGAACGTAATTCCTTACGTTGGTGTTGGTTGGGCTGGTCGTACAGAGTCTATGCGTGATTCTCAGAACACAATGGGTGGTACTTTCACAGGTACTCTTTCTGCTAACTACGGTATCCTTCAGTCTTTCCGCGTTGCTAAGCGTTGGGCTATCAACCTTGAGCTTGCCGGTACATTCTTCCGCAATGGCTTCAGCAGCATACCCGGTCAAAAGGGTCACGATATGATGTGGACTGCTACAGTCGGTGTTACATTCAACCTCGGCAAGGTGGGTTGGGATAACGCTCCCGACGTAGAGGCTCTTCAGGGTATCTATGGTGGTATGATCGATGGTCTTCAGGGTCAGCTTGACGATGCATTGGCTGCTAACAAGGAGAAACAGAACCAGATTAAGGCTCTTGAGGAGGCTAACAAGGCTCTCGAGGATGAGCTCGCAGCTGCAAAGAACGTTAAGCCACTTAGCGTTTCAGAGTCAATCTTCTTCGCATTCGGTTCTTCTAAGATTGCTTCTAAGAAAGAGGAGTTGAACATCAAGGCTTATGCTGAGGCTGCTAAGGCTGCTGGTGCTAAGGTTAAGGTTGTTGGTTTCGCTGACGTTGTTGGTACAAGCGAGTACAACACCAAGTTGTCACAGGCTCGTGCTGAGGCTGTAGCTGAGATTCTCAAGGCTAACGGTGCTGAGGTTGAGAGCGTGGTTGGTTACGGTGAGTCTGAGGAGTACAAAGAGCGCTTCTTGAACCGTCGTGCAGTTATCACAGTTGCTGAATAATATATAATTGAGCAATATACTGATTGAGCAGGCTTTTGCCTGCTCAATTTTTTTATCCCTTTGCCATTGTGCTGTGGCAATGTGTGGTGGGTTATTTTTTAGTTTTTTATCTCTTTTGTAAAAAATAAGTGGTAAAAAATTTGGTGGTTGAAATATTTTGATGTACTTTTGCATCGCAATTGAGAAAGGGTTGCAACATTTTGGACGTTTAGCTCAGCTGGTTTAGAGCATCTGCCTTACAAGCAGAGGGTCGGCGGTTCGAATCCGTCAACGTCCACCAACTTATTTTTTTGGACGTTTAGCTCAGCTGGTTTAGAGCATCTGCCTTACAAGCAGAGGGTCGGCGGTTCGAATCCGTCAACGTCCACCGATGAAGAGCCTGCGCTGTGCGTGGGTTATTTTTTTGCTCTTTTGTAACGCGGAGCACCCAAGTAAAGCCAATAAATGTTTATTTTTAATAAACTTTATCTCTATATTAGGTGTTTATGCCTAAAAAGTGCTATTTTTGTATCAGAAAACATTTTATACACAAAATAATGGAATTGAACATTTTGACAGCTATCTCTCCTGTTGACGGACGTTACAGGGGTAAGGCAGAGCCTTTGGCAGGTTATTTCTCGGAGTTTGCCCTCATCAAGTATCGAGTGTTTGTGGAAATTGAGTATTTTATCGCCCTCTGCGAACTGCCAATTCCGCAGCTTGCGTCTGTGGATAAAGCGTTGTTCCCACGCTTGCGCGAGATATATTCAAACTTTACATTGGAGAATGCCAATCGTGTAAAAGATATTGAGAAGGTAACTAATCACGATGTAAAAGCTGTTGAATATTTTATCAAAGAGCAGTTTGATGCTATTGGTGGCCTCGATGCCTGCAAAGAGTTCATTCATTTTGGCTTGACATCGCAGGATATCAATAACACATCTGTGCCACGTTCAATAAAGGATGCACTCGATGAGGTTTACTATCCTTTGATTGAGGAGTTGATAGCTCAGCTCAAGAGCTACGCTGAGGCTTGGGCCGAGATTCCAATGTTGGCGCGTACACACGGCCAGCCAGCCTCTCCCACACGCTTGGGAAAAGAGGTTATGGTCTTTGTGTATCGTCTTGAGGCGCAGCTTGCCGAGCTTAAACGTTGTCCAATATCGGCAAAATTCGGTGGCGCAACCGGTAATTTCAATGCTCATCGTGTAGCGTATCCCGGTATCGACTGGAAGGCTTTTGCCAACAAATTCGTGAGCGAGAATCTTGGTTTGCAGCGCGAACAGTATACCACCCAGATTTCAAACTACGACAATTTGGCTGCCTTGTTCGATGCAATGCGTCGCATCAATATTATAATAATGGATATGGACAAGGACTTCTGGCAGTACATATCCAACGAGTTCTTTAAGCAGAAAATCAAAGCCGGCGAGGTGGGTTCAAGTGCAATGCCTCACAAGGTTAACCCAATCGATTTTGAGAATAGCGAGGGAAATCTTGGTATAGCAAATGCAATCCTCGACCATCTGTCAATGAAATTGCCAATCTCGCGCTTGCAGCGCGACCTCACCGACTCAACAGTGCTCCGTAACGTAGGTGTGCCAATGAGTCATATGCTGATTGCAGTGAAGAGTTCTCTTGTCGGCTTGCGCAAACTTTTGCTTAACGAGGCTGCAATATATGACGAACTCGACAACTGCTGGAGCGTTTGTGCCGAGGGTATTCAGACAATTCTCCGTCGCGAGGCTTATCCTAACCCCTACGAGGCGCTTAAGGCTCTGACACGTACCAACGAGGGCATAAACCAGAATACTCTTCTGCAGTTTATCGATGGCCTTGATGTGTCCGAGAGTGTGAAAGAGGAGCTACGCGCAATAACTCCACACACCTACACAGGCTTTTAATGACGAAATAATTTGGACCGTGAGGTTCGTAAAATATTTTTTAGATGAATAATTATAAAGACAGGTTTTCGGATAATCCTTCTCCTCGTGGAAACAGAGGCAGAGCATCATTTAATCCGAACTTTGACGGCGAGAACAGATTGAAAGGCCGTCCACGTTTCAACAAAAGTGACGAGCGTCCTCAGTACAAGAGAACTGCGAGAGAGGATAATAACGGTGGCGAGTTTGGTAGCTACAAGCAGTATAAGCGTTATAATAACGAAAAGAGCTACAATCGCTTTGACGGCGAGAGAGCAAACCGCAACGCCGATTTTGAACCACGCTATGGCAATGATGTTCAGCAAGTGGGCCGTGGTTACAGTAAAAATAATTACCGTGGTGGCTACAATGCCGGCGAGGGAGGTAACGAAAAACCTTATGCAAACAAATATCAATCGGAACGTCGACCAAAATATGGTGATAGAGGAAATCGTAAAGGAGCTTACGACCCAAGCGCAAAGTACAGCGCAAAAAAACGTGCAGCTTTCCGCGATGCAACTATTGACCCCAATGCTCCCGTGCGCTTGAACAAATATCTGGCAAACGCAGGAATATGCTCACGTCGCGAGGCCGATAGCTATATCGAGGCTGGCCTTATCACTGTTAATGGCGTTGTTGTAACAGAGTTGGGTACAAAGGTTGTTCCAACAGACGATGTACGTTTCAACAGCGAGCGCATCAACCCCGAGCGCAAGGTTTATGTTCTTTTAAACAAACCTAAAGATTGCGTAACAACCGTTGACGACCCACAAGAGCGCAAGACTGTGCTCGACTGCTTGCGTGGCATTGGCAAGGAGAGAATTTATCCTGTCGGTCGTCTCGACCGCAATACAACAGGAGTGCTCCTTCTCACAAACGATGGTGATATGGCTGCAAAGCTCACACACCCTAAGTTTATGAAGAAGAAGATATACCACGTTACCTGTGACAAAAATGTTGCAATGTCCGATATGGACCTGTTGGTAAATGGCATTGAGCTCGAGGATGGTCGTGTGTATGCCGATGAGGTGTCATACGTCAACGAGGCCGACCGCTCACAGATTGGTGTTGAAATTCACTCGGGCAAGAATCGTATTGTGCGCCGTATGCTTGAGCATCTTGGCTATCGTGTGAACAAGCTCGACCGCGTGCTGTTTGCCGGTCTCACCAAGAAAAATCTGCGCCGAGGCGATTGGCGTTATCTTACCGATAAAGAGGTCAATATGCTCCGTCTGGGTGCATACGAATAATAAATAGAGGAAACTCCCTGAAAAAAGAAAAAACAATGAAACCGATAAAACGAACAAGAATTTCCGACCTGCTGAAGAGTAGTCAGGCCGGTGTTGAGGTTAACGTAAGAGGCTGGGTGAGAACACGCCGCAGTAGCAAACAGGTGGCTTTTGTAGCGCTTAATGATGGCTCTACTATCAACAATGTGCAGGTTGTAATTGATGTCGACAAGTTCGACGAGGAGTTTGTGAAGCAGTTTACCACCGGCGCTTGCTTGAGCGTCAATGGTCTGCTTGTGGAGTCTATTGGCGGCGGACAGTCGGTAGAAATTCAGGCAACAGAGATTGAGTTGCTTGGTGCTTGCGACAACACCTATCCATTGCAGAAAAAGGGTCAGACAATGGAGTTTATGCGTACTGTGGCACACTTGCGCCCCCGCACAAACACCTTTGGCGCTGTGTTCCGCATTCGTCATAATATGGCATACGCTATTCACAAGTTCTTTCACGATAAAGGCTTCTACTATTTCCACACTCCGCTAATCACAGCTTCGGATTGTGAGGGCGCCGGTCAGATGTTCCAAGTGACAACAATGAACCTCTACGACCTGAAGAAAGACGAGAATGGCAGCATCATCTACGATAATGACTTCTTTGGCAAGCAGGCCAGCCTCACAGTCTCTGGTCAGCTCGAGGGTGAGCTCGCAGCAACAGCTCTTGGTGCAATCTACACATTCGGTCCCACCTTCCGTGCCGAGAATTCAAACACTCCACGCCACCTTGCCGAGTTCTGGATGATTGAGCCCGAGGTTGCTTTCAACGATATTTTCGATAATATGGAGCTTGCCGAGGAGTTTATTAAATACTGCGTGCAGTGGGCTCTCGACAACTGTATGGAGGATATAACATTCCTCAACAATATGATCGACAAGGAGCTTATCGAGCGTCTCCGTTCAATTGTGAATACCGAATTTGTACGTTTGAGCTACACCGATGGTATTAAAATTCTTGAAGATGCCGTTGCAGCCGGTCACAAATTCGAATTCCCTGTATATTGGGGCGTAGACCTTGCTTCGGAGCACGAGCGCTATCTTGTTGAGACACACTTCAAACGTCCGGTAATCCTTACCGATTATCCAAAGGATATCAAGGCCTTCTATATGAAGCTGAACGATGATGGCAAGACAGTGCGTGCAATGGACGTTCTCTTCCCGAAGATTGGCGAGATTATCGGTGGTTCGGAGCGCGAGGCCGATTACAATAAACTGCTTCAGCGCATCGAGGAGATGAATATCCCAATGAAGGATATGTGGTGGTATCTTGATACACGCCGTTATGGTTCTTGCCCTCACTCGGGCTTTGGCCTTGGCTTTGAGCGTCTGCTTCTGTTCGTGACAGGTATGTCGAATATCCGCGACGTGATTCCTTTCCCACGTACTCCAAACAATGCAGAGTTCTAATATAGAATATTCTCAAAAGCAGGACATTTCAAAAGAGTGTCCTGCTTTTTTTATGCCAAATAAACTTAAAAGGCTTTTAATTCTGCAATAAAAATATTATACTCGCGTTGTGAATAAAAAAGGTTGAGTATTATGGATAAGAATAGTTATTGCGTGATTATGGCCGGTGGTCAGGGCACGCGTTTGTGGCCAATGAGCCGCAAAGCTTTTCCGAAACAATTTCAGGACCCTATGGGCTGTGGCAAGACTCTGTTGCAGCAGACTTATGAGCGTTATTCCCGCATTGTACCGCCCGAGAATATCATAATCTCAACCAATGTCAATTATAAGTCGATTGTTAGAAAACAGTTGCCCGATGTGGCAGAGCAACAGGTGGTGTGCGAGCCTGTTTTTCGTGGCACAGCACCAAGTATTGCCAATCTGGCTTGTCATATACGTCAGCTTAATCCCAAAGCAAATATTATAGTTGCCCAGAGTGACCAACTGGTGCTCAATGAGGCGAAATTTGCCCAATTGGCAACCGATGCTCTCGATTTTGTTGCCGAAAATAATAAATTGGTGGTTATGGGCATAAAACCCACCTGTCCCGAGACTCGTTACGGCTATATACAGGCCGAGGGTAACCCCTCTTGTGGCTCAATATGCAAGGTTCGTACGTTCACCGAGAAGCCCGCTCTTGAATTTGCCAAGGTCTTTGTTGAAAGTGGTGAATTCTATTGGAACACAGGCATATACATCTGGAACGTGCAGACAATAATTGATACTCTCTCGGAGCATCTTCCTGATATGATGCAGGAACTAAAGACTATCTATCGCGAGATTCCCGACCGCGCTAAACGTCGCAAACGTGCATATGAGGTGTACACCTCCTTTCCCACAGCCTCCATCGACCTTAATGTGATGGAGAGGGCCGATAATGTATATGTCAGTGTGGGTGATTTTGGTTGGGCCGATATTGGAACGTGGGACACGCTGTATGGCTTTATGCCCAAGGATAGCAGTGGCAATGTTGTGATGAACAGCCGCGTGCTGAAATATGATTGCAACAACAATGTCGTGATGCTGCCAAAGGGCAAGCTGGCAGTTATGCAGGGCGTAGACGACCTTCTTGTGATTGATTCGGGCGATGTGCTTATGATATGTCGCAAGGGTAGCGAGGGCGATGTGAGGCGTTTCCTTAATGATACAAAGATGAAGATTGGTGACGAGTTTGCTTAAAGAGTGAATGGTAAAAGCTCCGCTATCTTTGCCGAACAAAAATACTCAGCAAGTGTTGATAACATATAGTTGCGAAGCGTAACCTTTCTCTTCGGAACATCGTTGTTTTAATTGTTCTTGACTGTGAAAAAATGTTAAAAATGCAAAGTGCCGTTCGGGTATACGCAAAAAGAACTATCTTCGCAACAAGATAATACAAACTTTAAATATTACAACTATGGCTTACGTAATTTCAGACGACTGCGTTGCTTGCGGTACCTGTATCGATGAGTGTCCTCAGGGTGCTATCTCTGAGGGTGAGAAGTATTCAATCAATCCTGAATTGTGCATCGACTGCGGTAGCTGCGCAAGTGTTTGTCCTTCAGAGGCTATCCACGAGGGTTAATTGTTGCGTTCTACAACTTTAAGGGGCACTTGAAAAAGCGCCCCTTCTTTATATGTAGCTTGTATGAAAACAGTTCTTCACGTATTGATAAAGAGTGCTATCATTATAGCCGTTGCTGTGGTGTGTTACTATATATACACTTCGTTCTTTGTATAATGAACATTATATATTAAACCACAAAACTCCGCGATTGCGGAGTTTTGTGGTTTAATCGTTTTTATTATTTCATCTTTTCTTCAACCAAATCCTTCATCGCTTGGCCGCGGAGGTCGCGCTTGATGATTACGCCATCGGGGCCGAAAAGGATTATCTGTGGAATTCCCTGAATGCCATAAAGCTCTGTAGCATTGTCTTTGTTGTCAACCGGAACATAAATCTGTGGATAGGTTATGCCCTCCTCGGTGAGAGCAGTCTTGAACTTTGCCTCCTCGTCCCAAACATTTACGCCAAGCACTGTAAAGTTTTTGTCACCGAAATTCTTCTGCAACTCGATGAGGTTAGGAATTTCACCTTTGCAAGGACCGCACCAGCTTGCCCAAAAGTCAACGAGAACATATTTGCCCTTGCCAACGTAGTCCGAGAGTTTTGATGGCTTGCCGTCTACTGCAAGACCGGTAAAGTCTACGAACATCTTTCCGGCCGATGTAGCCTCTGATTTTACGTAACCCTTGCGCAGAGTCTTGATAGCCGCCATCTCGCCGGCATATTTAACTTTTGCAATCAACTCATCAAGCTCTTTTAGAGTGGGGCAGAACTGACGTGCTGTCATTGCTGCCACATAAGCGCCAAGGATGTTGTCCTTGTTGTCGTTAATAGTCTTGTGGTAGATGTTGTAAATAGCCTCAATGTCTGCATTGACTGCGGCGCTAATCTCCTCGCGTGACTTGCCCTCGTTCATAAGTTTCTCGGCCTTTGCGTTTACAGCATCGCTGGCCTCGGTAATCTGGTTCATCATTGCAGTCAATAGGTCGTTGTAACTGCCATTGTCGGCAACGGTTGCGGGGCGTGCGGTGAAATCTACCACAGCATTAGTGCCTGCTGCAGCCATAACAACAGCCTTTGTGCGGCGGCTCTTGTCAATATTTACCTCAAAAACTTTCTCGCCGTTGATTTTATTCTCGAATTTGAAAGCACCATCTTTGATTACGCAAGAATCGCACGCTTTAGCAGCGCTTTGGTCAATGAGGTAAGCCTTTTTGCCATTAGAAGCCTCACCGGCTTTTCCTGTAATTGTGTAGCTCTGTGCGTTTGCTGTAAAAGCAAAGACAACCAATGCTATTGTTGATAAAATTCTCATATTCTTATTTGTTAAAGGTTAATACTCTGAAAAACTGTTTGCGAAAATAGTTTAAATAAATTAATTAACAGCAATGTTTACATTATTTAATACAATATGGCGGTTCTGATTATTCAAAAACAAGGTTTACAAAGCCCAGATAACGGCCATTTTTGCCCATCTGCTGCATTATGACGCTCCCGCCCTCGCTGTTTACGTAGGTTGCAGGCTGCTCGAAATAGTCGTGCGAGTGTCCGCCGATTATAACGTCAATGCCGGCTGTCTCCGTTGCCAAGCGTTCGTCGTTGTACTCGTTGTTTATTTTCCACCCCAAATGCGAAAGGCACACAATGGCATCGCATCCTCTTGCCTTTAGCTCGCTGACGCACTTTTTTGCAGCCTCAATGGGCGATGAGAATATCACGCCGGCGTAATTATCTTGCGAAACAAGCCCTTTAGGGTCGGGTGAAAGGCCAAAAACGCCAATTCTTTTCCCTCCTCGTTCAATGATTGTGTAAGGCTTTACAAGCCCCTCGCACACCGTGCCGGTAAAGTCGTAGTTCGCGCAAAGAACCTCAAACTCTGCCATTTTGAATAAGCGTGCCATATTTTCGAGTCCAAAATCGAATTCGTGGTTGCCTATCGTGCAAGCGTCGTAGCCCATCACATTCATCAGTTCAACCTCGGTGCTTCCTTTGAAATTGTTGTAGTAGAGTGAGCCTTGTGAAAAATCTCCGCCGTCGAAAAGCAATATATTCTCCCTGCCTATGGAGTCGACTAAATGTTCAATCAGCAGTGCGCGGTTAAGAGCGCCGGCGTTGCCGTTCTTCTCGGGCTCAATGCAGCTGTGCGTGTCGTTTGTGTGGAGGATTGTCACACTATGCTGTGCGGTGGCGCTACCGCATAAAAAGAGTATCAATAGAAACAATGTCTTTTTCATTATTTGTCAATCTTTTATGGTTATACGTCCGTCGCACGCGGCGCTGATTTTCTTGCCGTCTGCTGTCTGTTTTTTGATATACTCAACCATCAGGTCGCGCAAGAGGTGGTTGGTTACCACAAGGTTGCTACCTTGCGCAAGAGTGGTGAGATTGTCGTTTCCCTGTGACAGATAGTCGAGCGTGGCAATGCGGTATTCAGCTTGTGGCTCAATGGGTTGTCCGCCGACAGTTGCATCAATGAGCTCTCCGTTGCGAGTTATTGCCAATCTAATGCCACTGACTGCCTCTCCGCCAACAGCAGCAATCTCCCTGCATAATTGCAATAATTGTTCGCCGTTCAAGGTGAGAAAGGCAAGCTTGTTCTCAAAGGTGAACACATTATATACATCGCCGAATGTTATTGTTCCTGCTGCAATATTGCTTCTTAATCCGCCCTTGTTGGTTATTGCAATGTCAACCCTTTGTGCACAGTGCTGCTGTGCCACCTCCATCAGAGCATCGGCTGCAAAATTCATCAGCGGGCTCTCCGGGATAAACTTCTCCAATGCTACTGCAGCTTCGCCAAGCACAGGGCTCTTGATGCTGTCTATATATGCTTTGTCGCGTGCCAGTATTGCTCGCACCTTTTCTGCTCCATCATTTTTGTTGACGGCTGTAACTTTAATGTTTCCGGCCTCAATTCTGGTAATCTGCTTCTTGTCGGAGCATCCCAATAGTGTTGTTGTCAGCAATATTATTGCCAAAAATGTATTTCTCATAAAGTCTTGTTTTCTTCTTCCAAAGGTAGTGTTTGTGGTGCATAATAGCAAACAATACTCAAAATAATGAGCAACATTTGTTTAAATGTAAAAAAAGTGCTATCTTTGCCCCGCTTTCGGCGTAATCGCTGCCAAGGAAGAGTAACTTGGTATGTTGCGTTTGAATGATTGAACAATTTAACAAATCAAAAAAATGGATTTAATTAAAATTGCTAAAGAAGCATTTGCTACTGATGTAAAGCGTGAGAT
>JAZRMQ010000070.1:0-18645 GCA_045647745.1 Bacteroidaceae bacterium
AAGGGCTCTTTTGGTTCATCCGTAGCTGTTTTACCCGGCACCGAGGTAACCGTTGTAGCCACCCCCGATGAAGATTGCGATTTTGTCGGCTGGTTTATTGGCGATGCAGAGACACCTGTCAGCACCGACGCTGAATACACATTTGTAGTGAATGAGGACATAACTTTGATAGCAAAATTTACGATGCCAGTTGGCGAGGCAATCGACCTTGGTTTGCCAAGCGGCATCAAATGGGCAACCTGTAATGTCGGTGCCACAAGCCCCGAAGATTATGGCGGTTACTACGCTTGGGGTGAGACCGAGGAAAAGGATGACTACTCTTGGAGCACCTACAAATGGTGCAACGGTAGTTCTTCTACAATGACCAAATATTGCACAAGCAGCAGTTACGGCACAGTTGATAATAAAACCGTTCTCGACCCCGAGGACGACGTAGCCCACGTAAAATGGGGTGGCACTTGGCGAATGCCAACCTTAGATGAGCAGAATGAACTACGCAATAACTGCACTTGGCAATGGACAATCCTAAACGGCGTAAACGGTTACAAGGTAACCGGTCCCAACGGCAACAGCATCTTCCTTCCCGCTGCGGGCTATCGCTACGGTACGGGAGCCTACGGCAGAGGTAGCTACGGTTACTTCTGGTCGTCGTCGCTTTACAGCGATTACAGCAGCAGTGCTTGCTACTTGCTCTTCGGCAGCGGCGACTACGACTGGAGCTACGGCTACCGCTACAACGGTCTCAGTGTGCGCCCTGTTTCAAAGTAATTTGCTAACAGCAAACCCTTGTGGTTTGCTCCCCAATTTATTTTAAGCGCACGTTGCAGCGTGCTGCACGCGCGCTTAATTTATTTAACCCGTTAATTTTTCCAAACCCGCTCTAGGTGGGTTTGGAAAAACGAAAAAGAAATGACTATAAAGGAAAAATTGACATTGGAGACAGCGAAACCGGGTAATGAGATTATTCTGCATCGCGAAGGCGTTTTTTACATTGCCTACGAGCATAGTGCTTGGTTGTTTTCGGTAGTCCTGCACAGCTTTAAAGTGAAAAAGGTGTATGTGAAGTGCGTTGCGCAAGATGTGGTGAGTATTGGCTTTCCAATGACATCTCTTGAGCGATATGTTGCCGGCTGCAAGGTGTGTGAGGAGAATGGTGTTGTTCGGTTGTTGTTGCCGGCTGACAAAATACCTGTGCTAAATGATTATGAACAGTGGAAAGAGTGTCAACAATACATTGCATCAAAAGAGATGCCTGAAGCTGTTAATGATGATGTGACTGAACGCGATGTGTCAATGTTGGAGATTGTTAAGAAAATAAAGGAGTTTCCCATTGAATGTAAGACTCCGGTTGATTGTATGCTGTTTTTGATAGAAATAAAAAATAGTTGTAAGGTACTATAAAATGGCTGTATATACAGAACTGAAAGTCTATGAGGAGTGTTACCGCTTGTTCTTGCAACTAGTAACATCGACATCGCGCTTGCAGCGCGAGTATAGGTATACGCTTGGCGAACAGGTGAAACGCGCTGCAATGGATATTATTGTTCTTATATTCAAGGCTAATAAGTCATTCAATAAATGTGGCTATATATCAACAGCACGCGAAAAATTGGTTGAGGTGCAGGTGTTGCTGAGGGTGTTTAATGACTTGAAACAGATGTCTGATAAACAGTTTGCAATGTTTATGGAAATGACGGTTTCTGTCTCTAAACAGTTGATGGCTTGGGAACGTTCTGCCTCAAAGGTAAAGAGAGAGGGAACAGCGCAGGAGTGATGGCCGGAGTGTGGCAAGATTACGGTCTGCCACAGAGTGCCAAGCAAATTCAGACAATCTGCCTGCTATGTAAGAGAGTACGTGAAACCTTTTTTTTAGATTAGCGCAGTGGCAGGAAATAGGCGAAAAGCATCTGCCTGCAAGTTGCAAATCTCCTTGCCGGCATTTAATACAGAAGATTGTCCCGCTTCTGAGCCCGCTGCGGGCTATCGCAACGGAACGGAAGCCAACAACAGAGGTAGCAACGGTAACTACTGGTCGTCGTCGCTTAACAGCAATAACAGCAACAATGCTTACAACTTGAACTTCAACAGCGGCAACTACGACTGGAACAACAACAACCGCTACAACGGTCACAGTGTGCGCCCTGTTTTAGAACTTGCAGCCTCCGATAGTTCTCTCTTTCTTTTCCAAATATCCCCCCAGCAACTTCTGGTAGATTTGTACAAGGCTTACAAGGATGCTCGCCGGCATAAAAGAAGACGGTTCTATCAGTTGGAATTTGAACTTGATTTTGAAACGGAACTTGTGGCTCTGCGTGATGATATTGTTGCGCGTACATATCGCCCGGGCAACTCTACGTGTTTTATAATAAATGACCCTAAGCAACGTGAGATATTTGCAGCGGAATTCCGTGACAGGGTTGTGCATCATCTCTATTACAATTATACATATAATCTGTTTGAACGCACATTCATTGCCGATAGTTACAGTTGTCGCAAGGGGAAGGGAACGCATTATGGATTCAGAAGGTTGAGACATCACATTGTTAGTGTGTCGCAAAACTACGCTCGTCAATGTTATGTTATGAAAATAGATATAATGGGCTATTTTATGCATATTGAACGTGAGCGTTTGTTAGATATAACACTCGAGTCGCTACGAAAAATGGCTTTGCGATGTTCTGACGTTTCGGGGATGCGTTGGTGTGAGAAGCTTGATTATGGTTTGTTGTTCTTTCTGTCGCGTGTGATTATAATGAATAATCCTCTTGATAATTGTATAATACGCGGCTCGTCGGTTGATTGGAAGGGATTGCCACGCTGTAAAAGCCTTTTTTATAGCACAGATGGATGTGGGTTGCCTATTGGCAATCTTACCTCGCAGTTGTTCAGTAATGTTTATATGAATGTGTTTGATAACTATGTAAAACGTTCTCTTGGTGGCTTTGCATACGGCAGGTATGTTGATGATGCTTTCTTTGTGTCTTCTTGTAAAAAGGAGTTGAGAGATGTTATTCCGTCACTAAATGAGTTTTTGAAAACGAACCTTGGACTGGAGCTTCATCCCAATAAGGTTTTTATACGTGATGCAAGGTTTGGTGTGGAATTTTTAGGCGGATATGTCAAGCCTTATCGCTGTTATGTGGCTAATAGATGTTTTGTTAGGTTGCGCAAAAAAGTTATTGCTTTGAATGATGTTTGTGATGCCTGTAAATTGCAAGCGTCTATAAATTCTTTCTTGGGAATCTTGTCACACTATGCGACATATGAAAAAAGAAAAACACTTTTTTCATATGTCGCGCATTTTAAGGATTATGGTCAATTTGATTATTGCTTTCGGAAATTCGTTATAAGAAAGTGCTAAACCAAACTCGCGCCCGGTAACACCGAGCGCGAGTTTGGTTTATTGCAATATCTTCAAATTACTTGATATTGCTCTTCTCGAGTCCGTAGCCCTTCTTTTTGTCTACAATCTTCAAGAGAACAGAAATCAAAACAGCTATTGCGCCAAAGAGTGCAAAGATTGACATTGGCATTGTGTAGTCTGTTGTGCCGTCTGTTGTGTTGGCTGCAATAACATTACCAATGAGCACAGGAACCATAGACAAACCGATATTCTGAATGTAGAATATTATTGCGTAGGCCGAGCCGAGCTGCTTCATTGGGATAATCTTGGGAACCGATGGCCACATTGCCGATGGAACAAGCGAGAATGCGATACCCAACAAAATCATAATAATCACTGCAAACCACCACACGTTGAGCAATGGCATTGCAAAGAGAATGTGTACGATGGTGAGTAGCATAGAACCAATAATCATCAATGTAGCGCCTTTACCCATCTTGTCGTAGAGCGAACCGAATAATGGTGTTAAAAGCATTGTACCAAAGGGCAACAATCCGGGAATCATACCTGCAAGGTCGGGGCTTACGCCATACTTGATAATCATAAGATTGGTTGCAAACTTCAAGAATGGGAACACTGCTGCGTAGAAAATTAAGCAAAGGAGTGTGATGAGCCAGAAGCCTTGGTTGCAGAAGATAACCTTGAGGTCGCTGAACTTAAACTGCTCTTCGCTGTCGGCAGCAATTTCCTGATTGTTGATTGACTTATCAAGCTTCTTGTCCATCACACAATAGACTATGTATGAAATAAGTCCAATGCAGAGGGCTGATGCTCCAAACATTACCGGAGCAGATACTGTGCCGGCGCTCTGTGCTATTGGCAATGCGAAGAAAAGCGCACAAGCTGTACCCACACGGGCCAAAGCTACCTGCAGTCCCATTGCAAGTGCCATCTCGTGGCCAGTGAACCACTTTGCAATAACCTTTGTAACGGTTATGCCGGCAATCTCAGCGCCCATACCATATATTGCAAAGCCAAGGCAAGCCACAACAACCTGTGTTGGCAAGCCAAACATTTCACCGCTGAAGCCGTTGTCTACTGCATACCATTTTATTGCCGCACCAATAAACATCAAGCCTGTGCTCATAACACCGGTGAAACGAACACCCATCTTGTCAAGGATAAGGCCACCGAAGAATAGCATTAAAAGGAATACGTTGATGTAACCATACGCACCCGAGAATATTCCGTAGTCACCATTAGACCAGCCGAGGCCTTTGATGGTTGATGAAACGGTCATACTTTTTGTCTCGGTGTTGCCATTCTGGTCGATTGATTCGGTATTGTAGGTGTTGCCAACCACAATCTCCTCTTCATTGGTAATTGTGGGGCAAACCTTCATAAGCGATTCTGCCGAAAGGTATGTGCCGTCTTCAAAATATACCAGCTTGCCCTTTGTGGTGAGTGGGGCTTCGAGTGGGCCCATCACATCGGTGAAAAAGTAGGCCATCATCATTGTGAACGAAACTATTATAAGCGCTGTCCAGCGCATCGCCTTCGAATCGTTCAGCCTTTTTTGTAGTTTTTGTGTTGTAGTCATAGTAATATTTTTAGTTTATTTTGTTTCTATGAGATTCTTCTCTGCATTACATTTTGCTCAGAATGACAAAATGCCTCATTATTTCTTGAGCCATCTATCCAGCCAAGCGAAGAATGTGCGCTGCCAAAGAATTCCGTTCTGTGGCTTTAGCACCCAGTGGTTCTCGTCGGGGAACAGGAGCAACTGCGCAGGGATACCCTTTAGACGCGCTGCGTTGAATGCTGCCATTGACTGTGATGAAAGAATACGGTAGTCGCGGTCGCCGTGGATGAGCAGTATTGGTGTGTCCCATTTGTCTACGAACTTGTGGGGTGAATTTGCATATGAACGTTTTACGCCCTCGCTCTGCTCGTATGGTGCTCCGCCTAAATCCCAGTTAGGGAACCAGCTTTCCTCGGTCTCGTAATATTGTTGCTCCATATTAAAGAATCCATCGTGTGCGATGAATGCCTTAAAGCGTTTCTGGTGGTTGCCGGCAAGCCACATTGCCGAGTATCCGCCAAAGCTTGCTCCTACACAACCCAAGCGGTCTGTGTCAACGTATGGCTCTTTGCAAATATCGTCTATGGCGCTCAGTAGGTCGCTCATACAGTTACCGCCATAGTTGGTGCTAATCTCTTCGTTCCACGCAAGGCCGAATCCGGGGAGGCCGCGACGGTTGGGAGCAATGATGATGTAGCCGTTGGCTGCCATCATCTGGAAATTCCAACGATAGCTCCAGAATTGGCTGACGGGTGACTGTGGACCACCTTCGCAGAATAGCAGGGTGGGATATTTTTTCGCTGGGTCAAAGTGTGGAGGGTAGATAACCCAAGAGTGAAGGTCTTTGCCGTCTACTGTCTTGCACCAACGTGCCTCAACCTTGCCTGTTGCTATCTGGTCAAAGATGTGTTTGTTCTCATTTGTGAGCTGTTTAACCTCGGCTCCGGGCTTTGCCTTCATTGTGTAAATGTCGGCAGGTGCACTCATTGACACTCGTGTCATTACAAGGTTTTTGTTGCCGAGCATTGCCACAGAGTTATAGTCGTGGTTGCCCTCGGTCATCTTTGTCAGCTTGCCTTTGAGGGTAATATTGTAAACTTGTGTTGTGCCGTGCCAAGTGCCGGTGAAGTAGAGGCTTTTGCTGTCGGGAGCCCAACAGTAGCTGTCGACGTTGCTGTCGAAGGCTGTAACGCCGTTGGCGTCGGGTGCTCCGGTAAGATAGCTGCGCTCGCCGGTTGCAAGGTCCATAATGCTGAGGCGAATTTGGTCGCTCTCGTAACCGTCGCGCGCCATACTTGTCCAAGCAATTTTCTTGCCGTCGGGTGAGAATTGTGGCGCGTTATCGTAGCCGTAGCTTGAGCGTGCCTCGTCGAGCTTGCAAAGATTGGTGGTTGTGCCGCTGACGAGGTCGTATAGATAGATATCAGTGTCGGTGCTCAGTGTGTAGTCGCGGCCGCTCTTTTTGATACAAGAGTAGGCTATTTGCTTTGAATCGTTGCTCCACGCAAGCTGCTCTGCGCCACCGAACGGGCGGTTGGGGCAGTCGTAAGCAGTACCTTCGAGAAGGTCTTTGCCTTCGTCGATTGATGTGCCGTCAAAGTTTGCAATGAAAGGGTGGGGTGCGTCATTCAACCACTCGTCCCAATGTTTGTACATTAGGTCGTTGACTACAAAGCCTTTTGCAAGGGGTAGGTCGGGGTGAATGTCGGCTGTGGTGGGCTTAATTTTGATACGTTTGATAAGTATTACTTTACTTTCGTCGGGCGAAAAGAGAAAGCCCTCAATGTCGCTTTCATCATTTGTAAGCTGTTTACGTTCTGTTCCGTCGGGGTTCATCTCCCACACTTGACTGCTGCCGCTTGCATTGGAGAGAAAAGCAATTTTTGTACCACCTTTTATCCAAGCAGCGCTGCTCTCGTTAGCGGTTGTAGTTGTCAATTTGCTGCTGTTGCCGCCGTCGGCATCCATAATGTTAAGGGTGTGGTGGCTCTTGTTCTGCTCCACACTGTAGTAGCTTACACCATAGATGATGTTCTTGGCATCGGGCGATACGCTAACCTCGCCAATGCGACCCATTGCCCACAATGCTTCGGGGGTCATCACGCCGCCCTCAATCTGTATGTTTGATTTACCGATAGGCTCAACGGCTCCGTTGCCATCGTTTGTGGCAGTGGCTGTGCCTGTAATTGCTATTGCCGCCATAATTGCTATGCTCTTTTTCATCATTTGTATATATGTTTTAATTTATGCTTGAAAAATGTATAAATATAAGTTTATGTTGCTTTATGCAAAATTTGTTGCAAATTTACTCATAAAAATAGTTATATGCAATCATTAATTCTTAAAATATGAATGTTAATAATATTAAATGATTAATGGTTGTAATTTAATCGGTTTTTGTTTATCTTCGCGAAGATTTATTGAAATATTCTGATAAATGAATAAAACCATAATATGATGAAAAAAATGAAAAAAACTTTCTTAATCGTGGTGATGTTGCTGTCTACGATGGCATCGTTCGCTGCGTCGTTTCCACAGGATTGTGGCGTCTATCGTCTTGTAAACGTTGCAACAGGCAAGGCCGTTACGAATGGTAATGTGGCTGCGCATAATGTCTATCTGAGCGTGGATGCAATTGACAATACTTCTCTGGGGCAGGAGTGGGCTTTTGTCTCTCTTTCGGCAAAAGAGTCATCTTTTGTGCTCTACAACGAGAATTACGGGCAGGCTATTGATATGGCCTTGGCTTCATCGACTCCCGGTAAGCTCTTGCAGTGGGAGGCTACCTGCACCGATAATCAATCGTTTATGGTGAATGTTGTCAATGAGGCAGAAGGTATAGTACAGCTACTGTGTAAAAGTGATAACGAACTTGTGCTGGAAGTGCAGAATGATGGCTCATTGTTAATGAAAAAGAATGCTACGGGCGAATATACTCACTTTAAGTTGGAGTTTGTAAAGTCTGCTTCGATTGATTATTTGCCGATAATTGATAGCTATTTCATTATTCAAGAGTTGGGTAGTGGACTTGCTCTCAACACTCGTGGTAACAACAAGAACGATGCTCGTGTTTACCTAGACAATTACAACGAGGGTAGCAAGGAGGACTTTATATGGCAACTGCGTCGCACAGCCGGCAATGTGGAGTATTGTCAATTCTATGGCCCTTATTTTGGAAAAGCCATCGACGTTTCTATCAACGTCAAGAACTACCCTCTTCTTTGGGACCCCTCTTATAGCAATGAAAATCAGCATTTGCAATTTGTTCCGTTAGAGGGCCGAAAAGGAGTTTATTATATCCAAATAAAGACTAAAGGCTCTTGGTATAGTATGAAAGCCGATGGAAATAATCTCTCTATGGTATCAGGCTATGGTGCCGGTTCATTGTTTACTATAAAAGAGGTTGTCCCCGACGATGTACCAATGCCAAATGTCTGGGAGGATGAGACCTTTTTCGGAGAGAATAAGGAGAATGGTCGTGCTGCATATATGCCATACTCTTCGGTTGCGAAGATGAAAGCCGATGCACGTTATGATTTTCCGTGGCTCGACCCTGAAAATGCCGAATTCTTGAATCTCAATGGAGAGTGGAAAATTAAATGGGTTGAGACTATTGCCGAACGTCCCGGCAAGGATGCTTTCTGGGGTGATAATGTAGATGTATCGGCTTGGAACACAATTAAAGTGCCATCTTGCCTTGAGATGGAGGGTTACGGCGACCCATTATACATAAATGTAGAGTATCCATTCAACAACAATCCTCCGCTCATTGAGATGAAAACAGGTTTGTTGAACTCAGTGGCATCTTATCGCAGGGATTTTGATGCTCCTGCAAATTGGAGCGACAAACGAGTGTTCCTGCATTTTGATGGTATTTATGGAGCTTCATTCATTTGGATGAATGGTAAGTATGTGGGTTATACCCAGAGTGGCAATAACGATGCGGAGTTTGACGTAACAGCTCATCTGCGCGAGGGAAAGAACAATGTTTGTGTTCAAGTAATCCGTTGGAGTGATGCATCTTACCTCGAGGGGCAGGATATGTGGCATATGAGCGGTATACACCGTGATGTGTTCCTTTTTGCTGCACCAAAGACATTTGTACGCGACCATTATATAACAAGCGTGCTCTCAAAATCTGATGCTTACACCGCTGGCTCAATGACGGTTGCTCTTGAGATGGATAATCGCGATGGCAATGCTGTTGCGAAGAGTGTAGATGTTGCGCTTCTCGCTCCCAATGGCGACGAGGTTGCAAAGAAAAATGTACTCTTTGATTTTGCAGCGGGTGAGGGGGTGAAAACTGCTAATATTGTGTTTGAAAATCTTTCAGGCCTGCAACTCTGGAGTGCCGAGACACCTAACCTCTACACCGTTGAGGTTGTGCAAAAGAATGCAGCCGGCAACGAGGAGTATGTGTTCTCAACAAAATATGGTTTCCGCAATATTGAAATAAATAATGGTCTTGTATACATAAACGGAGAAAAGGTGTTGTTTAAGGGCGCTAACCTGCAGGATACTCATCCGGTAACCGGTCGTTCGGTTGATGTTGAAACAATGCTTAATGACGTAAAGATGATGAAACAGGCCAATATGAACACTGTTCGTACAAGCCACTATCCTCGTCAGGCAAAGATGAATGCAATGTTCGACTATTATGGTCTTTATTGTATGGATGAGGCCGACCTCGAGTGTCACTATAGTTGGGAGATGGGCAAAGAAAATGGCGGTATAACCAATGAGGATAGCTGGAAAGCGCAATATGTGGACCGCACCGTGCGTATGGTGTATCGCGACCGCAATTTCCCATCAATCATCTTCTGGTCGCTAGGCAATGAGAGTGGTGGTGGAAAGAATTTTGCTCATACATATGCTGCAACCCGTGCACTAGATCCACGCCCCATTCACTACGAAGGTGCTTCGCGCGCGGGCACAGCTCACTCTGATATTTATTCAGAAATGTATCCACTCTTGACAGAGGTTGATCAACACGCCAACGGAAAGGATGATGCAAGTTATCCTTATTATGGAAACACAAAGGGACAGCCATACTTTATGTGTGAATATGCACACGCAATGGGTAACGCGGTCGGTAATCTACAGGAGTATTGGGATGCTATCGAAAACAGCAAGTATGGTATCGGCGGTTGCATTTGGGATTGGGTCGACCAATCAATCTATGATGCAAAGGATATAAAGGCTGGCAACTTCAAGGTTAATGGTATGAATAAATACCGTACAGGCTATGATTATCCCGGCCCGCATCAGGGTAACTTTGTAAACAATGGCCTTGTGGCTGCCGACCGCGCTTGGAGCCCGGAATTGACCAATGTAAAATATGTATATCAATATATCAAGTTTCTTAATTTTGATACCGCTTCGGGCAATTTGATTGCTAAGAACGATTATGATTTTATCTCTCTTGACGAATTCTATTTGAAATATACGATACTTGTTGATGGAGTATCTGTAGAAACAGGAAAGGTTGATATGCCGAAGGTACTCCCCGGAGAGTATGCTACCGTTAAGATTCCTTATACAGCAGTAGAGGCTGATGGCTTGGAGGTTATGCTCAATGTGGAGGTTTGCTATAAAGATGAACAAAGTTGGGTGGGTGCCGATTATGCTATTGCTACAAAGCAATATACGTTAGCCGAGCGCAATACATCTTCTCTTGCTGCTAATGGAAACGAGGAAATTTCTCTTGAAAATACATCTGATGGCTACAAGGTGAAGAGTGCGGCGATGGAGATGCACTTCAACCGTGAAGGCACAATGCTCTCTTGGGTGGTAAACGGCAAAAATCTTGTTGTTGAAGGTCCTGAATACAATAACTATCGTTGGGTGGAGAATGACTTGCCGACAGAGACACTTGAAAAATATAACGAAAAGAATGGAATTCAGTCAAAGTCGGCAACTTTCACTTTGAGTGAAGATAAAAAGCAGGTCAAGGTTGTTATAAATGCATCAGGTTGGTTCTGTACGTATAAATTTGTTTATACGATAACAGCCGATGGTTCAATGCTTGTAGATGCTTCGTATAACGTAGTCGCAAAAGACGCACGCCGCATCGGTTTGTCTTTGGTGTTCCCGGCCGAATTTGAGCAGGTTGAATATTATGCCTATGGTCCGTTTGAAAATTATGTCGACCGCAGGGGTGGTTCAATGCTTGGTCGTTACTATACAACCGTAAGTGATATGTTTGAGCCTTATCCTAAGCCCCAGAGTATGGGCAATCGTGAGGGCTTACGCGATTTGTTGCTCTTCAACCCTGATGAGGGTTATGGCATTAAGGTGCAGACACGCGGTGATGTTGCCTTCTCATTGTTGCATTACAGCGATGTCAATTTGAAAAGGGCTAACCACACTTGGGAGCTTGAGAAGGGTAATGTATACGCCCACTTCGATTGTGCACAAAAGGGTATTGGCAATGGTAGTTGCGGCAATGTGGCGACTTTGGACAAATATCTGATACCGCAAGGTAAGGATTATAGCTGTTCGCTGCTGTTTACCCCTGTGTCTGGCATTGAAAGTGGTGTCGAGGATGTTGTGGAGAATTTGTTGCGCTTTAGTGTGGTTGATGGAAAGCTTGTTTGCAATGGTCACCTCGACGCGTCAACCTCGCTGGTGGTATATAATATGGGTGGCGTAAAGGTTGCCGATACTGTTGTTCCTGCTTCAACCGATAGAGCAGAGCTCTCTTTGCAAGGCTTGCCACACGGCTCGTATATTGTTGTTGTCAAGAGCGATATTAACACCCGTGTTTATAAATTTTTACTATAATATGAGTCTTTTCTTAGGAAAAAGATGATATTTTGAAAAGATTTTATGTTTTTTTGTGCAAAAACGTTTGTATTTGAATAATTTAATGTAATTTTGCACAAAATGAAAAAGAGGCAACCGAAACGCTATGAAGGGAGTAGGTGTATTTAAATAATATTATACAGTTATGAAGAAGTTTTTCTATGTAGCAGTATTGGCTCTCGCTTGTGTATCTTGTGGCCAGGCAGAGAAGGCAGAAGAGGCTAAGGCAGAGGTAGTTGCAACAGACATCGTTCCTGCTGCAGCAACAGAGGTTATTCCAGCAGCAGCTCCGGGTCCTGATGCAGGTGGTAATGTAGCTACTGAGGTTATCCCAGCTGAGTAATTTTAGCCCGTCAGAAGTTTAGAAGCCTAATAATCCGTTGTCCGCAAGGGCAAGGATTTGGCTCTAACCTTCTATTTTTGAAAATTACAAGATTATTATACGCATCGGTCGAATGGCCGGTGCGTTTTTATTTATCCGGCAACGGCACTCTTTCAGCCTCTGTTTTGAGTATTATTTCTCCACTCAATTTCTATATTTCGAAAAAAGGTGCTATTTTCGCAGAAATTTGGCACAATCCATCTAAGGACAATGATAGATAAGACGGTATTCAAGGATAAAAAGGCTGTTTATTACACGCTTGGTTGTAAACTGAATTTCTCGGAGACGGCAACTATTGAAAAACAGTTGCAGGATGCTGGCATACGCACTGCAAAGCGTGGCGAGGTGGCAGATATTTGTGTCGTTAACAGTTGTGCTGTTACGCAAGAGGCCGAGAAAAAATGTCGTCAGGCAATACATAAATTGGTGCGTCAGCACCCGGGCGCTTTTGTTGTGGTCACGGGCTGTTACGCACAGCTCTCTGCCGAGAAATTGGCGCAAGAACCGGGTGTCGGTGTCGTTCTTGGAATAGATAAAAAAGGCGATGTTCTTGAATATATTACAAAAAATATAGAGAATGCTAATAGTGGCGAGTGGTATGTGCAACCGACAAAGGATGTCCGTAACTTTGTGCACTCCTGCTCGCGTGGCGACCGTACGCGCTACTTCCTAAAGGTACAAGACGGCTGTGATTACTATTGTACATATTGTACAATACCCTTTGCAAGGGGGCGCAGCCGTAACCCAAAGATTGAAGAGCTTGTTGAACAGGCGCAGAGGGCTGCTGCCGAGGGTGGCTCGGAGGTGGTGATTACCGGTGTCAATATTGGCGATTTTGGCAAGTCTACCGGTGAGTCGTTTATCTCTCTGGTCAAGGCTTTGGATGCTGTTGAAGGTATATCACGCTATCGAATATCATCGATAGAGCCCAATCTGCTCACCGACGAGGTTATTGAGTATGTTGCTCAATCCCGTGCTTTTATGCCGCATTTTCATATACCGCTTCAAGCCGGCAGTGACGAGGTGCTGAAATTGATGCACCGCCGTTACGATACAGCCCTTTTTGCATCTAAAATTGCAAAGGTTAAAGAGAGGATGCCCGATGCCTTTATAGGCGTTGATGTCATCGTGGGCACGCGTGGTGAGAGTGAGGAACTTTTTGAAAAGGCTTATGATTTTATAAAGGGACTCGATATATCACAGTTGCACGTGTTCAGCTACTCGGAACGTCCGGGAACTCAGGCTCTGAAATTAGGCGGTGCCGTTTCTCCGGCAGAGAAGCAACGTCGCAGCAGGGCGCTCATTGCTTTGAGCGAAGAGAAACGTCTAGCCTTTTATGAGCGTCACTGTGGTGCAGAGGCTGTAGTGCTGTTCGAAAAACCACGCTCGGGAATGCCTATGGGAGGCTTTACCGGGAATTATATTCGTGTAGAGACCGAGCCCGACTCCTCATTGGTGAACCGCCTTGTTCGTGTGCGCTTGGGGAGCTTTAACGAGGATAAATCGGCGCTGATGGTTGCCGAGATAATTGAGGTGCTTGACAAATGAAGGTTGCAGTAGTCATATTGAATTATAACGGGGCGTCGATGCTCGAGCGCTTTTTGCCTTCGGTGATAAAATATTCGCCGGGAGCAGAGATAGTTGTGGCCGACAATGCTTCGACCGATGATTCTGTGGCTGTTGTAGAGAATAAATTTCCAGCCGTGCGCGTTATACGCCTGAATAAGAATTATGGCTTTGCCGATGGCTATAATAGAGCGTTGGAGCAGGTGGATGCAGAGTATTATCTGCTGCTTAACTCTGATGTGGAGGTTACAGAGGGGTGGCTCGAGCCCCTGCTGTTGCTGATGGAGGAGCAACCCGATGCGGTGGCTTGTCAGCCGAAGATTTTGGCGTATAACAAAAAAGAGTCTTTTGAATACGCCGGTGCATCAGGAGGTTTTTTGGATTTTTATGGCTACCCCTATTGCCGTGGTCGTCTTTTCGATACCATTGAAGAGGATAAAGGACAATATGATGATGTGTGTCGTATATTTTGGGCGACAGGCGCTGCGTTGATGGTGCGTCGCGATGCCTTCCGCAACGCCGGTGGGTTCGATGGCCGTTTTTTTGCTCATATGGAAGAGGTTGACCTCTGTTGGCGTATGCTTGCAAGGGGTGGCGTGATATACGCTGTTCCACAGAGTAGGGTGTTTCACGTGGGTGGCGCAACATTAAATAAAAGCAATCCGCAAAAGACTTTCTTGAATTTTCGCAACAACCTGTTGATGCTCTACAAAAATCTGCCGGCAAATGAGCTGCGCCGTGTTATGCGTGTGCGTGCTATCTTGGATTATGTGGCGGCGTTGAAGTTCTTGCTCACAGGGGCTGTCGGTGATTTTAAAGCAGTGTTGCGCGCTAGGCGTGAATATAAACGTCTGCGTGGCGAGTATAAAGAGCAACGCGAACAGAACCTTGCAGCAACAATGGTCGCTGTCATTAATGAACGTGCCCGTTTTTCGCTGCTGTGGCAATATTATTTAAAAGGTAAAAAACATTTTTCGCAACTAAAATAGTTTATGGAGGCAGCATTATATCTTTTGCCCGTTACTTTGGGCGACACTCCGTTGGGTAATGTGTTACCGCAATATAATAGTGAGATTATTGCCGGCATACGCCACTTTATTGTGGAGGATATTCGTTCGGCACGTCGTTTCCTGCGTAAAGTAGACCCCGCTTTTGATATTGACGGTTCGCAGTTTTTTGAGCTCAACAAGCACACCTCGCCCGAGGACGTTTCCGGCTTCTTGAAGCCTTTATGCAACGGTGAGCCTATGGGTGTTATCTCCGAGGCTGGTTGTCCGGCAGTTGCCGATCCGGGAGCCGACGTTGTTGCCATTGCTCAGCGCAAAGGGTTGAAGGTTGTGCCTTTGGTTGGTCCATCGAGTATCATATTGTCGGTGATGGCGTCGGGGTTCAATGGCCAGAGCTTTGCTTTCAATGGTTATCTGCCGGTAAAGCCCGATGAACGCATCAAGGCTTTGCGAAAATTGGAGCAGCGAATATACAACGAGGACCAGACTCAACTTTTTATCGAGACTCCCTATCGCAATGGCAAGATGGTTGAGGATATTCTTGCTACCTGTCGTCCGCAGACAAAATTGTGTATTGCAGCCAATCTCACCTGTGAGGGTGAATATGCAAAGACGCGCACTGTGAAGGAGTGGCGTGGCAAAGTGCCCGACTTATCAAAAATACCTTGTATATTTCTATTGTATAAATGAGAAGAACGCCGTAAAGGCGTTCTTCTCATTTATACAATATGTGTTCTTAACACTCACTCTTTTCTTTAAGAATTTCTTGCAGTTTAAACATCTCGTCGCGATATTGTGCCGCTTCAATAAACTCCATCTTCTCGGCGGCGCTCTCCATCAGGCGACGGGTGCGTTCGATGCTCTTCTTAAGCTGCTCGCAGCTCATATACTCCACGATAGGGTCGCAGGCAATGGCTGTCGAGGTTTTGTCGCTATCGTATAGCTTAATGCTCTTTCCGCTCTCTTTATCCTTTTTCTCAAGCGCGAGGGCGTTTGTAATCTCCTTCTTGATTTGTGTTGGTGTTATGCCGTGCTCCTCGTTGTAGCGTATCTGTTTTTCTCTTCTGCGGTTAGTCTCATCTATCGTACGCTGCATACTCTCTGTTATTTTGTCGGCGTAGAAGATGACAAGGCCGTTGACATTGCGGGCAGCACGGCCGGCAGTCTGTGTCAGTGAGCGGTGGCTGCGCAGAAATCCCTCCTTGTCGGCGTCGAGGATTGCCACGAGAGATACCTCGGGCAGGTCAAGGCCCTCGCGCAAAAGGTTGACTCCAATGAGAACGTCGTATAAACCCTCGCGAAGGTCGGTCATAATCTGTATTCGCTCAAGAGTGTCGACGTCGCTGTGAATATAGTTGCAACGCACGCCGTTCTTTTGCAGATAATCGGTAAGCTCTTCGGCCATCCTTTTGGTGAGAGTAGTAGCAAGCACGCGCTCTTCGCGTTCTACTCGCAATTGAATCTCCTCCATAAGGTCATCGACCTGATTGGCGATTGGGCGAACCTCGATTATCGGGTCGAGCAATCCGGTGGGGCGTATTACCTGCTCAACGATTATTCCTTCGCTTTTATTAAGCTCATATTCGGCCGGCGTTGCGCTTACGTATATTGTCTGTGGGGTAAGTTTCTCAAACTCTTCAAATTTCAACGGGCGGTTGTCAAAGGCTGCTGGCAGACGGAAACCAAACTCCACAAGGTTGGTTTTGCGGGCACGATCGCCACCATACATTGCGTGTATCTGTGGCACGCTCACGTGGCTCTCGTCGATGATGAGCAGGAAATCATCGGGGAAAAAGTCGAGCAGGCAATAGGGGCGTGTTCCGGCCTCGCGTCCATCAAAATAACGTGAGTAGTTTTCAATGCCGGAGCAGTGACCAAGCTCGCGCAACATCTCAATATCATAGGTTACACGTTCGTGTAGTCGCTTGGCCTCCAGTGGCTTGCCAATCTCTCGAAAATAATCCTCGCGGTCGGCAAGGTCTTTTTCAATCTCGGCAATAGCACGCTCGGTGCTCTCTTTTGTTGTCATAAAAAGGTTTGCCGGGTATATTCTGTAATCGTTAAAATTGGCAATGCGAGTGCCTGTTGTGCCATCAATCTCCTCAATGCTGTCAATATCATCGTCCCAAAATGTTATGCGTAGTATGTGGTCGCTGTAAGCAAGGCTCACCTCCACCGTGTCGCCCTTTACTCGGAAATTACCGCGTGAAAGGTCGGCGTCGTTACGTGTGTAGAGGCTGCCAACGAGCTTGCGCAAAAAGACATTGCGGTCAATCTTGTCGCCAACGCGCACCTCTATCACATTGTTGTAAAAATCACTCGGATTACCCATACCATAGATGCACGATACCGATGATATAACAACAACATCTTTTCTGCCCGAAAGGAGTGCTGAGGTTGCTGCAAGGCGCAGTTTGTCAATCTCGTCGTTGATGGCAAGGTCTTTTTCAATGTATGTGTCGCTTGAGGGGATATATGCTTCGGGCTGGTAGTAGTCGTAGTACGAGACGTAATATTCTACTGCGTTATTAGGGAAAAAGCCTTTAAACTCGTTGTATAGTTGTGCCGCAAGAGTTTTGTTGTGGCTTAATATTAGAGTGGGGCGATTTATCTCCTTGATGACATTCGCCATCGTAAAGGTCTTGCCCGAGCCGGTAACACCGAGCAGTGTTTGCGCCGGCAAGCCGTTTTTGATGCCTTCGACAAGCTGTGCAATAGCCTCGGGCTGGTCGCCCATCGGAGAATAACCTGATGCGAGTTGAAAATTCATACTTATGCTCAAAAAGATTAACTTACAAATGTAGCACTTTCTAATGAGATAAACAATATATGCAATAGTTGTTCGTTGGTTGCGGTTTGTGTGAATAAAAAAACTTCAATTTGTTTTTTTTTGTTTATTTACATATCTTTGAATGTTTTTATAGAAAATAATTAAAAAACGTAATATGAAAAAACTGTTTTTTGCCTTTGTGTTGTCATTACCTTTGTGTGTGACGGCCGAAAATCCTCCACTTATGGGCTGGAGCTCGTGGAATACTTATGGTTTTCAAATTAATGATTCTGTAATTCAGGCACAGGCCGATGCTATGGTTCAGCTTGGTTTTAAGGATTGCGGATATGACCACATCAATATCGATGACGGATTCTTTGGCGGTCGTGATGCCGAAGGTAATCTGCTCATTCACCCCGAGCGTTTTCCTAACGGCTTGCGCGGGCTTGTGGATTATATTCACGAAAAAGGCTTGAAGGCTGGTATTTATTCCGACGCAGGCCGTAACACTTGTGCCTCTTATTGGGGCAAACCAAAGGATGAGATTGGCCGTGGTGTTGGTCTTTATGGCCACGACGCTGCCGATTTCGACCTCTATTTCAACCCTGACAAGTTCAATTTCGATTTTATAAAGATTGACTATTGCGGTGCCGATGCCGGCAACAACGACGAGGGTCTTGACCTTGACGTAGAGCAGCGCTACAAGGAGATTGCTGCAGCCATAAAGGCTGTAGGTCGTGACGATATAACTTGGAACATCTGCCGTTGGGCGTTCCCCGGTACTTGGGCTTGCGAAATTGCCGATTCTTGGCGTACAACCGAGGATATTTATCTTGGCTGGGAGTCGGTAAAGAGCATCATTAATCAGAGCCTTTATCTCTCGGCATATACAAGTCCCGGGCACTATAATGATATGGATATGCTCGAGGTTGGTCGTGGTCTCACTGAAGAAGAGGACAAGACTCACTTTGGTATGTGGTGTATGATGAGCTCTCCTCTGCTTATTGGTTGTGACCTGAACGATATAAAAGGCAATGCCCTTGAGTTGATGCAGAACAAGGAGCTTATTGCGCTTAATCAGAATACCCTTGGCTTGCAGGCTTATGTGGTGAAGCGCGAGAATGGTGGCTACGTGCTTGTGAAGGACGTTGATGAGAAATATGGCAAAAACCGTGCGGTGGCTTTTTATAA